>JALOOL010000009.1 GCA_025454425.1 Hydrococcus sp. Prado102
TTTCATGCCCTCTAGATCTTCAGAAAGCGGTATCTGTAATGGATATAGCTGATGTAGAGGGTGGGGTCAATGACAGTCCCTTAACTAGAAAAGCGTCTACGACGGTGGATTTATCCCCGTCATAGACAACCTCTAGAATCCACGTGGTTTTAACCCGTGGAGTGTCAATATCTTTTTCTAATGCTAATAAATTAATGATGCGATCGACGATCCTCGGATCGGGATGGCGAAATTTCCTATAAGATTGACCGATGCGATCGTAAATGGATGTCATAAGAAAAACGGCGTTGCATCACTTATAATAATACAACGCTCGACTTTTTCTTTTGAGATAGGGATTGATAGCCATTCACCCCGATCGCCATCAATTTTTTTAAAGAGATCTAAAACTGAATTAATCTACAGCGCGTTCGACTGCACGTTTAGCATCTTTACCTGTTTCTTTGGCATTATCGCCTAACTCGCGGGCATTTTCTTGGGCGCCGATTGAATATTGCGCTCCAAACTGCTTAAATGCTTCCCCAGAATCTCTTACAATGTTATTAATCCGTTCGCCTAGTGGGACATCGCCATCTGCTTCTTCGCGAAATTCCCCAACGGTTTTGGGTCTTTCAGAATTTTTATCCATTTCTTCGAGGCGATCGTTAATTCTCTCTTTTGCATCTTGAGAATTACTTGCTAAGGCAATATTGTTAGCAAATAGCAACCAGCTAGCGACAATAGCAATTATTAAAGATTTAATCCGAATACTTTTAACAAAAGAAATAGTGTTAGCTATTAAGTTGTTCATTTTAATACTCCGTTGCTTCTGAATTGGAAATTTTTCCCAATTTCAAGTACTTATTCAGATTAGCTTGGTAAAAACCACTATTCCTCTAACAAAAGTTGTATTTTGGCGATCGGTAAATAGGCATAATTTTTCGCGATCGCTATGAATTTACGATTAAAGGCATTGCATAAGCAGAAAATCCCGCATGACACAAAGCTTCAACTGTTGTATGTTCGTTTTGTACCCAATAATTCTGTCCGAAACGCACGAGTTGACGTTGTTCTCCGCTTCCAACAATCCCAATAACAGGTATTTTGGCTTTATTTTTATCTCCAGATTGTTCTTGTAAAATTCCCTTAAGATTCTGCTGTTTGAGAGTATCAGTTGCTTCTTGAAGATTTAAACGAATCATCACCATATTAACTTTTTCTATGGGTTCGGCATCGTCAACAATTATTTGATTTTTATTATCTTCTTTACGCTCAATTTTTCCCCAAATAATTAAATGAGCATCTTCAATTAAACAATGCTGAATCTTTTCATAGGTATCGGGAAATACAACAGCTTCTGCTTCTCCAGAAATATCTTCTATACTCAGAAATGCCATTGCTTTACCTTGTTTGGTATTTATTTTTTTGACAGAATTTAAGATGACAATAGTACTAACTTTTTTTCGAGATTTTTGTTCGCTTAGTTCGCTAATATTAATAGGCGATAAAATTTGAGTTGATTTTTGAATGGATGTAAGTGGATGTTCGGAAATGTAAAAACCCAACAATTCTTTTTCTTTCTTGAGTTTTTCTACTAAAGAATAATCTTCAACAGGTGTCGTACTGGGAGCTTGGTCAAAATTCTTTTCTTGAGAAGTTTTGTCGGAATTATTTCCTCCTAATAAGTCAAATAAATTCATCTGACCGCTTTCTTTATCTTTAGCTCGTTTTTTTGCCCAGTTTATCGTTATTTCTAAATCATTTATTAATTGATGTCTGTTGCAATTGATACAATCAAAAGCTCCAACCAAAATTAAATTTTCAATAGGACTTTTCTTAACAGCTTCTAAATCAATGCGAGAGCAAAAATCTGCTAATGAGGTAAATTTTTCTTCAGATTCTTCTCTAGCTCTAAGAATATTTTCTATGGCTTTTTCTCCTAATCCAGCAATTGCAGAAAGTCCAAATAAAATTTGTTTTCCAATTGGGGTAAATTCTAAATTAGAACGATTAATATCGGGAGGCAAAACCTCGATATTCATTCTTTGACAATTTTCCCGATATTTTTCTATCTTCTCTTTGTTGTCACTGCTTGCTGTTAGCAAAGCTGCCATATATTCGACAGGATAATTGGCTTTTAAATATGCAGTTTGATAAGTGACATAAGCATAGGCAGTCGAGTGAGATTTGTTAAAACAATTAGAGGCAACTAATCCATTAGCTAAAACAAAGTTATGGTTTTTTTCTACTCCAATATCATAGACGGGTTGAAGATTTAGTGATTTGCGATCGATAATTTTAACCATAGGAAAAAAGTTGAAAGTATTTAAAATGTAATTGCTCTTCTAAACTCTCTTACTGCTTCTACTCTAGAACTCATTAACACGCAACGAGCCAATAAATTAATATCTAAATCTGGTAGTAATTCACTGCGTTCTATCCGTTGGTAATTTTCATTTCGTAGACGGTATAAAGTAAACAATCCATCCTCCCAAAACCAAACTTCAGGAACTCCTAACGCTCGATATCGTTCTATCTTATCAACACCTCCACTAGTAAAAACTACTTCAATCGAAAGGTCGGGTATAGCTTTTAACTCTCCAATACAATACGATTCATCTGCTTGAACTGAAACTTCCTTTTCGCGTTCCTGATTCATCGAACCTGTCGGCGTAAATTCAATCCCTTTTTCGACAAAAAAAGTTTCAATTAAAAGACCAATAATCGATTTAAAAATTTCATGTTCTGGACTAACCGACAAAATTTCTACTATTCCTTTATAGTAAAAAACTCTTATTCCTGGAGAATTAGCAAATCCTTCTTGAATTAGCTTAAATTGTTGCCAAGTTATCCCATGCTGGACAATTTGCTTATCCTGAGTTGGGTTATGTAAAAGTCGAGAATTCATAACGATCCTAACGGATAATTTGTACGGGCATAACTAAATAAGTCATCTTTAAACCTCCTAGCGGGGTAAAAATAACTGGCTGATTGCCCTCATTTAATTGCATTTGAATTTCTGTAGACGGGATAGCTTTTAACCCATCCATTAAATATTTAATATTAAAAGCAATGTCTAAATCGTCCCCTGTAATTTGAGCGGGCATAGATTCTTTGGCACTGCCCAACTCTTTTGATTCTACCGATAAAGTTAACTGTTCTTGAGAGTTATCAATCGTAAATTTAACCAAATTATTGCTTTGATCTGCTAAGACAGAAACTCTTTCTAAACTAGAGATTAATCGTTTTCTTTCGATCGCAACCGTTCGAGAAAATTGACGGGGAATTAATTGTTCGTAGGGTGGATATGTCCCATCTAGTTTGCGACTAGTCAAACGGCGATCGCCTAATTCAAAAATAGCTTGACTCTCATCGACGTGCAACGAGACAAAATCCGTCGCTTGGCACATTGCCAGCATTCTCTCTAACTCTCGAAAAGCTTTAGCAGGAATCGTCGCCGCAAAATCTTCTAACTCGCTATCTGTTTCATTTTCTAAGGGAGTTTCCACCACTGCTAAGCGATGTCCGTCAGTTGCGGCAAATTCTAAACTATCCTCAGATCCAACAACGTGTACTCCAGTTAATATCTGTTTAGACTCCTCTGTACTCGCAGCAAATAACGCCCCTTTTAACCCCTCTGATAAAGCATAGACGGGTAAAACAATCTTTTCTTTATCTTCTACTTGGGGTAAGTCGGGAAACGCAGCAGCACTCATCCCGTTAATTTGATAGCGTCCCGCACTATATGTTAGGACGGCGCAGAGATTTTCTTCGCCTTCATCATCTTCCGCTGTCAGGGTAATTTCTCCTTCAGGCAGGCGAGATACGATATCGTTAATTCGTTTAGCAGGTAGGGTAAGTCTCCCGCTTTCTGTTACTTCGGCACAGAAACTGGTATGAATGCCCAAGCTGAGATCGAAAGCTGTCAAGCTTACTCGTCCGCTTTGTGCATCTGCTACGAATAATACGTTGCCCAATACCGCATGAGTGGGACGAGAAGGAACGGCACGACTTACTAAAGATAAATTAGCGTTTAAATCGCTTTGACTACAAATAAATTTCATGAGTGGTTAAGTTAGTTATCGTTGTAGGGGCGCATGGCGTGCTACCTCTCAGTTATCAGGACTAGTCAGTGATAAATATGTAAAATTACCAATTAGCTAGGAACAATTGTACTGTTTAGCAATTACAAAGAATGATAATTACAACATTATTTTTTGATTTTTTCAAGCCCTGTGGAAAACCTGTGGAAAACTCGCCGAGTTTTCCACAGGGGGATTGACAATTGTAAATTCTGTAGGGGCGCAGGTTCTTTCAGTGGTGTTAACTTAAGGAAGCAGCCCAAAAGAAAAAAAGGGCAAGTTGTCAGTGTTTTTGCCTTAGTAACGCAATTACCTCGGCGATTGCCCTTCGCTATGTGTTCTTCGGAGTGTTATGAAATAATCATCGCCTGATTGGAGTCAACAAGCTGTGTTCGAGCGCAGTTATGAATGGCGATCGCGATCGCAGCTAGAAAACAGTAAATACTAGTAATAATTTCAATTTACAACAGATGAGCCAATGTTTGATGAAGGATATATCAAATATCAATGCAATTGGATCGATGCCCCGCCTTTTTCTCTCAAAACAATTCAAGAACTCAATCGATGGAGAGATAAGCTATATCAGTTAGGATTAATCGGTCAGTACGATAATGGCATCGGTTTTGGCAATCTAAGTATTCGCATTAAAGAAGATCGCGATTCGCACCCGTGCCCTGTAGGGAATCGCTTTATTATTTCCGGCACAAAAACAGGTGGATTGCCTACTTTAAACGAACGACATTATACAAAAGTTGTCGATTGCAATTGGGATAAAAATTATGTAACTTGTCTTGGCCCTATTCAAGCTTCTTCTGAAGCTTTAACTCATGCCGCAATTTATGAAGCCAATCCCAAAATTGATGTGGTTATTCACGTTCATCATCTAGATTTGTGGCAAAAATTAATGGATAAAGTTCCAACTACTGCCAAACAGGTTGCTTATGGTACGCCTGAAATGGCAAGAGAAATTATTCGATTATGTCGAGAAGAGAATTTAGGAGAAACGCAAATTTTAGTGATGAGCGGGCATGAAGAAGGAATTATTACCTTTGGACGTAATTTAGATGAGGCAGGGAATCTTTTATTGAAATATTATTACTCTTTTGTTTCATAGAAAAAACCCGATCTCAATAACGCGATCGGGCTTATATTTATCTTAGATTAACAATGACTGCTAAGTTGAGTAAGAGTGATTAAGCAGCAGTTGGCTCTAGATTAACTTTGACGACTTTGTTTTGTTCTTGTTGAGTTTTAGGGAGTGTCAGATGCAAAATACCATCTTTGTATTCTGCGGTGACGTTAGTATTTTCAATCTCAACGGATAAAGGAATGATACGCTGGAATTTACCGTAGCGAAACTCGCTTTTGGTCGTTCCTTTGTCTTCAGTTTTTGTTTCAGACTTGCGATCGCCACTGATATAAACTGCATTTTTAGTGACTTGTACGTCTAAGTCTTTAGCTTCAATTCCTGGAATTTCTAGTTTCAGATTAATCGCATCTGCCGTTTCATTTAATTCAGCAGGCGGTACTCTCATAAAACCTTTTTCAAAAACAGTAGATGGTACTCTAGTTTCCTCAAATAAATGATTCATTTGACGTTGTAGAGCATTTAATTCACGCCAAGGATTGTAACGAACTAGCATATTTATTTCTCTCTCGGTTATGTTTCAGTCAGTTGCTTTGATATTTTTATATTAATAGCAATCAAAAATTTAATAGAGTCGGTTTTTATCACCTAATTAATGTTAATTGCCGAACCTAAATAATTAGTATTTAATGAGGAAAACTGAACTAATAAAGTACGGGAAACCAGAAATGCGCTCGGCTTTGACAGTGCGTTTTGTACGCTGCCACTTCACCAAAGTATTCCGCCAACATTTTGCGATCGCCCCAAAAGCTTATCGACAGAGTTTATAAAACTCTAGTTTGCACAATTTGTAGATTTTAGGCGACTGGCAAACTCGCGATCGCTTAATTTTTTTGATACACAAAATTAGTAATGCGATTGAATGGTTGTCAGCCTTTATTTATAGATTAAAATCTATGAGCGATATCGCTAAATTTTTAGCAAAATCGCGATATTTTTCGCAATATTCGACAACTTTGTGCCATCGATTCGGGCTACAATCAAGGTCAACAATCTAAAGAAATTGTTAAGGAAGCTTTTTGACGCAACGCAATAATTGAAGCGCTGACAGATTCAGATGCTATCGTCATTTGTCGTTTTTAAAGGACTTGTCATGAATAATAATCGCAACTTATTAGGAAAAGTTAGCACCTTGGTAAAGGCATCGCGCGTGACTTTAGGGCGACGCTCTCTTTTAGCTGGCTCCTTCTTGGCTGGACTCGCTGCGGCGATTCCCGCCTATGCCCAGCAAAAACCACAAAGTCAAATCAGTCAAACTAGCACTCAAGAGAACGCCAATAAAGAACTTGCAGGCAAAGTAGCGATCGTCACTGGAGCCAGAGATAATCTTGGGCGAGGCTTTGCGGTAGCACTTGCCAAGCATGGAGCCGATATTTTAGTGAATAATGCGGGCGCAATTATCAAAAAGCCGATCGCAGAAGTGACTGATGAAGAGCTTGAGCTTATGATTAACATCAATACACGGGGCACTTTCTTATGTATGCGCGAAGGCGCGCGTCGCCTTTCTGACAACGGTCGCATCATTAATATCGGCACCTCACTCTTAGCAGCATCCGCACCCAATTATGCAGCCTATGCAGGCAGTAAAGCGATTATGGAAGAACTGACCAGGATGGGATCGAAAGAGCTTGGCAAGCGAGGCATCACCGTTAATGCTATCTCGCCGGGTCCTGTCGATACGCCCTTCTTCCACAGCATGGAAACCCCAGAAACAACAAAGTTTGCCGCTAGTTTAGCGAATGCAGGTCGTCTGGGGAAAATCGATGATATCGTTCCATTGGTTGCATTCCTGGCAATGCCAAACGCGCAGTGGATTTCGGGACAGACGATTTGGATTAATGGTGGCTATCTGACTCGATAAGTGATGTAGGGAAAAGATTAAAGCGATTGTCTTTCGTTGCGTAGTTAGGGGACAAAAAGCATTCGTTTTGCTGTTGACAAGTTGAATGCCAAAATCGCCAAAGTCGATGAAAAAGTGTAGAAAACGCGATCGCGAGAATTATAGGCAATGCTAGACACTTCGCTAACTTCAAGAGAAAAAGGAAAGTTGGGAGAGAACCGTTTAGCCAGAAGTTGATGGATAGGTTTGACACTCCCCGCCGTAGAACGGACGGGGATTCTTAAGAGATACTTATCCTTAAAGGGTTAGCCAAAAACCCGCTCTTCACTCGCTCGAAATCGAGTCTGTGCTTACTTTTTACTAAAATATTGGCGCTACCATTTATATCGGCTGAAACAAGATGCTTATCTTTTGTTCGATACAATCCACGCTTAATCCTTCTGCCAGAAAATTTAGATTGAGTAGGATTATCAGCATTGTAAACAGGCATTTTGTCTTGGTCGTAAAAACTAGCTTTAGACGAGTAAGATTCTTCTTGCTCAATGTATTCAATTCCATATCTAGAACAGAAAGCTTCAAGCTGGCGTCTCAATTGCCAGAAAGGAATTTGAACGAAGTTTTGGTTGTTAGATTTCCCAATGTTAATTTCTTGTTTAATTCCTGGATTGTACCCAACTATCAATTTACCTATTTGATGTTTGAGGCAATGGTCGATTATTATCCTTGCAGTTTTGTTCAAATAGTCTCTGACGCGGTTATTACGCCATTGGTAAAGTCGAGCCTGTTTGTGGGTAAAAGACTTGATTCCCTGTTGAGCTTTCAGAGATTGAAAATAAGCATTTTGCTTGTTGTACCACTGATTAATGCTTTTAAGTCGTTTGCCATCAATCAAAAATTGATGCCCAAGAGTGTCAAAGCAAGCCGCCAGATTATCAACTCCCAAATCAATAGCAATAGCCTTACTACTATCAACAGATGTTTCTACTTTTTCATCTTCATAAATGTACTCAATCTCAAACCAACGAGCCGAGTATTTGGGATGTATTCGTACCTCCTTAATATTCTTGTCTTTAAGTCTTTCTGGAAAGGCGATTTTCACTCCTCCGTATTCAAGTTTAAACTCACGAGACATGGGAATTTCAAACATTCCATCTTTAAGTCTAATACGAGGAATAATCAGGGAGAAATAACCATCCTTAGACAAGTATTTAGGCAGTTGCGGCTTTTGGTCACAACGTCCAATACTAATAGCTCTGAGCAATCCCAAGAAAGACCTCATGCTTCTATCTACCACTTTCATCGTCTGTTGAGCTATATCGGTATTAAGCATTCGATAGTTCTCATTCGACTTGCAAATATGGTAATTAGATTCGTAGGTCAAGCGTTTTCTTTGGGCAAAGAAATACTGCCTACATTCGTACAATGCCACGTTAAAAAGATTTTTACTCAAACGACACAAAGCAGACAGGGCGTTAAATTCCTGTTTACTAAGTCTTCTGAGTTGATTCTTTTGGGTGGCGTACATTTTCGGGCTAATTCACTATATTTAAAATATATAGCGAATTAGCTCCAAGGTAAAGCCGTCATAGAAGGACGGGGTTTCAAACCCAAAATTTTCGATGAGGAAAAAATTCTCTCTTGCCTTTCCTATTTTTGGGCTAGGAAAAGGGCTTTAATAGTTATCATTAAAACCCTATTTGATTTGTTCTAGCCAAAGACAAAATCGCTTTCGGTGAGTTGGTTAGCTTGGATGCCTTGCAATAGCGCGACCTCTTGACCGAAAGCTTCAATAATCGTGTTGCGACCCTCTTGACGCAGATTCCAATCCGTGCCTAAAGAAGCATAGGTAAGGCTAGTATTGGCAAAACCAATAACATCTCCCTCGCGACGATTGAAATCAACAATGGTATTCGCTTCGGTTGGGAGATCGTTTTCATCGGTAACAATCCAGAACTGGTCTGCCCCTCGACCGCCTGTAAGGAGGTTGTCGCCGCCATTTCCAATGCCACCGAAGATACGATTGTTAGTCCCTGCGAAAACGATATCGTTTTTGGGCGTAACGACATCTCCAATAACGGTATCCTGACGGAAGTCGAGGTTTTGAATGCGTTCGTCTTGTTCGCGAGGCGTATCTGCGCGATTGAAAGGTGTTTGCCCGAAGTTATCGTTAAGGTATTCTGCGAGGGCATCTTGTTCGGAACCGTCAGCAGCGAAGGTTGCATCTCCAGTACGGGGTGCGTTTTCAGGTCTTGCTAAATCCACGCGATCGCGTTGCGCAATAGTATAACCATCGCCACCATCTAATAAGAAACTTAACGTCACCATCCTGAAAGTACGATTCGCATCCCCAACCAATTGACCGTTCTGGATGACAACATCAGCGACGTTGCCTTGCGCATCTTTAATCGCTAAAGATTGAATGCGACTTCCTGGGGCATTATCTAGGTCAAAACTAAACGCCATACCGCCGACTTGCGGGAAGCGACCTTCAGCACGAGCAGGGTCTTTAGTGCTAGCTTCAATTCCATATTCGAGAATATCTTTCAATTCTTGGGCGGTTACGGTGACGAGGGAAAGACCGTTATTGAAGCTTAAGGTATTCGCAATATCAAGCTGGGAAATTCCGCCATCTGGTTTACCCGTTAAGGGATTGCCTTCGGGTGGCAGTCGCACGGGTTCCGTCCCGCCTGTAGGCGTGGTAATTTGACCGATGCTGGCACGAATGCCGCCGCCATTCTTTAAGGAAATGACAGCGCTGGGATCGGTTTCTTGGGCGATGGCGAGGTTAGCATCTGCTGTCAGGTTGCCCAGGTTGGTTTCTTGGTTGCGAACGCCATCGAGTCCGCCGCCAGCGCGATTGCCGTTGAGGAAGACACTGGTAGTACCGAAGAAGTTACTATCTTGGGCAACGACAACCTCTCTCAAATCATTGGTAATCTCAACGATTTCAGGATCGGGCGTTCCGCTAACGTCTAGGACTCCTCGTTCGTCGGTTGCATAAGCGCCGCTAACTTCGGGATCGTAACTTTCGGGAACGATGAAACCGTCTTTGTTGAAATCAATGACCAAACGACCGACATATTTATAATTGCCATCGGTATTGACAACCGCAACGGGATTGCCATCGGCATCGTTCCGAACGATAGGATAAACGCCTTGAGATGTATCTCCCGCGCGCAGGCGATCGCTTTCGTCAGTTAATCGAGTATTAGAACCGCCTGCAACGATAATATCAACGTTTTTGAGCAATCCTGCTAAGTGCTGTTCGATTTCGATCTGCTGCATATGCGACAACAAAACGACTTTATTCATGCCAGGATTGTTTGCCAGCAGTTCGTCAACCGAAGCTTGAATGGTACTCGCTAACGCTTGCAAATCGTTAGGATCGGATGGAGATACGCCGACATCACCAGGAGAAGAAATCGTAGGCAATAGCGGAGTCGTTGCGCCGACAACGCCAATTTTCTCGCCGTTGACGGTAATAACCGTACTCTTAGCAATCTTATTGGGAATCGTGCTAGCTTCCTGTCCGTCTTCGGTCACTAATCCTGCTAGATTCTCGTCGGTGCTGAAGTCTAAATTAGAACTCAGGTAAGGAAAATTTGTCCCTGGGTAAGTACCATCTTCGCTGGGAGAGATTAAATCGCTAACAACTCCCGTTCCGCGATCGAATTCGTGGTTGCCAAACGCGATCGCCTCAAATCCTAACTCATTTTGAATCAGAATATCCCCGCGCCCTACGCCGCCAAATGCTTCTTCGCTGGCATTAAAGAAGAGTCCAGGAATGTAAGCATCGCCAGAAGATAAGGTTAGCGTGTTCTCGTAATCTGCTTGACCGTCGCCGTTGTTATCTTGATTTCTGAGGGCGTTGAGAACGGCGCTAAAGCGAGGCGCATCGTCCAAAGCAGCAATCCCGCCTTCTTGGTCGGAAGCGTGGAGGAGTTGCAGGGTAAAGGTTTCTGGTTCTGCTTCTCCTAATGTAAAGCGTCCGAGAATGGGTTCGTGGTCGCTTGCTTGGGTAGGGAAATCGACATTGAGATTCACGATATCAAATTCGCCATTTTCAACCAAATCGTTAGTTGCTAACATCTGGTCGAGAATCTGCGAATTGCCCTGGAAGTTAAAGGTATAAGGGTTATCGTCGGGTAATTTGTCGAGTAGGTTGCTCAATATCTGGTTTTCGCCTTCGCCCGTCAGTTTGTCGATACTGGGAGAGAATTGGAATGTATTGAGATCGCCCGTCACGATAACATTAGCATTGGGATCTTCTGCCAAAATCCCGTTAACGTAACCGTTGAGAAATTCAGCTTGGGCGTTTCGTTCCGCTTCCCCTGCTTGAACGAATGGTTGCGTTGCCCCAAAAATCGGCGTACTGCCAACGCGAGATGTCCAGTGATTGTTAATTACGCTGACTGTTTCGCCGTTGAAGGTAAAATCAGCCCTGAGTGGATCGCGAGATTCTTCAAATGCAGGGACATCTAAGGATTCAATCGACTCTTCATCAACCGAAACCCGTTCTGAGTTGTACAAATAAGCAACCCGAATATTACCGCCTGGTTGACCGCCAGAGGTATCGTCTGCGGGGGCGACATCGAAGAATTGATAAGTCGGACCGCCTGCGGCAGTAATAGCATCCGCCAATGCTTGTAACGTCTCGCTGGCATCGGTTACGCCGTCATCTACCGACCCGTTATTGTCCTGAATCTCTTGCAATGCCAGAATATCGGGCGATTTGAGATTATTGACGATTTGAGCGGCAATTTCGGCGATTTGTTCGGTATCGGATGGGGCAAGATTGAGAACGTTGTAACTAGCAACGGTTAGCTGGTTTTCCGTCCCGACTAAAGTCGTCTCTTCTTGTCCCAATCCGCCATCGGTAACTTCAAACGCTTCAGTGGCAACCACCTCGAAATTGCCGAAGTTGTAGTTAACTACGCCCGTTACGTTGCCGAGCTTGTCGCGAGTCTTGACATTTTCCTCAAAATCTGGTAACAAATCCTCATCGAGTTGGATTTGGATGCGTTCGGGGTTGGTATTGTCTTCTTGCAGAAGAATTCCGCCGCGAGAAGTAAGACCGGGCGGCGGTACTAACGCGCCATCGTCCGTAACCGTCCAGATTTCGCCAAATTCGTTGGTAGGAGATACCGCAACGGCATCTTGCACGGTTACGCGCATTCCTTCAACGCTTTCGTAGAAGTCGATCGCGTCTTCTTGGGGATCGAAAACGGTAAAGTTATCGTTCTCAACGATTTGAGTGGGCGGAACTCGACCCCCTTCTCCCAAAATAGTAGATGCAGGCAATTCGTTTCCTTTTGAGAGGGTCAGAATCGTTGGAGACGCAATCTGAGTGGTAGAAAGGTTGCCCGTATCTGCGCCGCCAGGAATAAATTCTTGGACGGTTCCCTCAACCTGCAATTCATCGCCTACTTGGACGCTAGGAGTCGATCGCGTGAAGATAAAAATCCCTTCTGAAGTTGCATCGTTGCCGTCTCCTGTAGGATCTTGTAAGTAGAAACCATTGCGATCGACTGCGGTAACAATGCCCGTCGTCGTAACGACTTGTCCGACGAGGGGAGAAGTTTGACTTGCGCCTTGAATTTCGGAGATCTTAACCGTTTCGCTGCTATTATCGTCTTGTCTGCCCAGACGCGGGTCGAGATCGAGGGGTTCGGGTAACTTAATCTCAATAATTTGCGTATTATCTGGCCCAGGAGGACGACCGCTACTAAACGGATAGTTATTGTCGTTGGCGAGGAGAATGGTATCTTCATCGACGACTAAGATATCTTCGATGGTAATGTAAGGGAATCGGAAGGTCGTGCTGCGATCGCCATCGATATCGTTCGGATCTTGGACGTTCAGCAGATCTACCAGTTCTTTTTTGTAAACGAAGCCATCCTCATTGACTTGCGAGAAGTCAACTAAGAATACTTTCTTAAATTCTGCCGCTTCGCCTTCATTGGGATCTCGTTCGATAACTAAGAATTGAGTGTCATTAATGGGCGTAAAATCGCCGATCGCGTGGCTAGGATCGTCTAAACGATAGTATCCAACCAATTCGTCGGCATAGGAAGCGGTTGCTACATCGTACTTGTAGATACGCAAAGCATTATCGGGATCGCCCGTTACCGACCCTTCTAGCAAGGGATAAAGGGTTTGGCGATCGCTACTGTATGCCATGCCCTCAAACCCGCGAGAACGGGTCAAATTAGCCTCTTCGGGATTGCCAATAATCGTGGGATTATCGGGAGATTTAACGAATTCTCCGGTAACGCGATCGCGTACTAAATCGCCCGTCGCGGGGAAGTCGGTAAAGTAGCCATCAACGCCCAATTCGATATATTGTTCGTACTCTTCCTCTGCGGTTTGAGGCGTTCCATCTTCATCCAATACCAAGAACCGTTCTTCGTCGCGGAAGGTATAGGGATGAACTTGCAATCCTGCATCGTGGGCATCTTCTACCACTGGGAGAACTTCTCCTGTTAGCTGTTCGGTAATCTCCGGTACGCCATCGCCATTGCCATCGACGGGGGTTTCTAACTCCTCGGTTAAAACAAAAGTGCGTTTCCAAGGCCCGATTCCAGCAGCATAAGAAGCGACGAACTCCTGTAACAAGTTCTGTTCTGCGCCGCCATCTTGGTTAATCAAGTCGCCGTAAGTCGTTTCAGCGGTAATTAAATCGGTTCCATAAACCGATGTGGGGTCGAAGTTTGGATCGCTGAAATTGACGACGATATCGTAGGGTTGGGCATCGAAGACATCATATAACTGAACTAGCGGCGTATCTTCTAGTACGGTTCCCGCCAAGAGATCGTTTTTGAGTTCGACCAGATTTTGAACTTCAAAGGACTGGATAAAGATGCGATTGGGGTCGGTAAAACCTCTGTCGAGTAGAGTTTCGACTAAAGGTTCTTCCAGAGACAGTCCTTGCTGGTCAAAGTACGTGGGGTGTTTGGTTTCGGGATAAATACCAATTTTCTGCCCCGTGCGTGCTTCAATATCTTGTACGAGATCGATAACTTCTTCAAAGGTGGGAATCTCATAAAGATCGTTAAATTGCTGAGGGCGGTAATCGCGGGGTTGACGTGCCCGTAAGGATTTAATTTCTGCTAGGGTAAAATCCTCGGCAAACCAACCCGTAACGGAGACTCCATCGACCATTTTAGTCGTCAGGCGATCGCCAAATTCCGGTTTTTCAGCGATGTTTGTCGTAGTCAGCGATTGAACAACTTCGCCCGTTGCAGGATCGACAACGCCTAACATTGGTTCGTGACGGGCAATTAACACCCCATCTTTAGTAATAACTAAATCGGGTTCGATAAAGTCAGCCCCTTGCTGAATAGCTAATCCATAAGCTTCTAAGGTATGTTCTGGCAGAATGCCGCTAGCGCCTCGGTGTCCGAGAACTAGGGGGTCTTGTCCGTTGAGAGTGTTTAGGTTAGAAACATTGGGCGTAGCAATGGGCGTTTCTTGTAAAACGCCGTTAGCATCGAAATTGAGTAAATACGGCCCAAATTCCTCGCCTACCCAGAAACTACCATCTTCTCCGACAACAAGGGATTCTGGGTCGAAATCTGCCCCAGTAAGAAAGCGTTCTTCGGTGTTTTGGTTGGTAATCTCCCAAGGAATGAGTCGATTGGGGTCGGATAGTTGCACGAAACCGTTAATATCGACGCTGCGATCGCCATTTTCGGAACCTTGAAAATTGGGATCTGCTTTATAAATCCTCAACAAGTAATCGGAACTGTTGGCTTTTGCCCCAAAACCGTTATCGGAGAGGAACCAGAAGTTATTGCCATCAGCAAACTGAACGCCGCTAAAACCTTGAATGGGTTGTCCTGGAAATGGGCCAGTGCGATCGTTTCCTGAAATGGGATTGCCTTCTCCATCGTTTCCACCCGCTGGCGGCCCGTCAGCAAAGGTATCGGCAGGTTGTTCGGCAAATCCTTCTAATTCGGGACGCGCAACCTCTTCTGGTTTAACGCCAAACAACGTCTCATACATGAGTTCGTAAATCTTGGTATTATCCAGCGTACTTGGCAGCTTATCGGCATTCATGCCAAATGCTTTTGATACGATGCTGCCAGAATTGTCTGGCGTTCCCTTCCACGCCACGCCAAAAGGATAAGTATTGCCGTTTGCATCGGGTTGGGAGACGAAAGGATCGGTATTCGCACCTGTAGTTCCATCTTTGGGAATTTCTACCCCTGGTTCGGTGGTTGGATTGACTTCTTCATTGCCTACGGGTTCGCCTGGGTTTAACGGGTCGCGAACTTCTAATCCTCCCGCATCGCTATCGGCAGCAGTTAATAATAAGGTGTTGGGATCTTGGTTTCTGATGAAATCCATTGCCACGCCGATCGCGTCGTCGGCGCGTTTAGCCGCTTCAATCGCGCCTGTTGCGTTATTATCATTACTGAAGTTATCCGTTCCTTCTTCTTCCATCACCACCATAAACCCGTTGGGGTTTTTGGAGATGATGCCAAGGGCAACTTCTAGCATTTCGGCAACTGTCGGCGGATCTTCGTTGCCTGGTTGTCCGTAATTCCCCAATCCTTCTTCGGCATTGACTTCTTCGGGTTCGTCGTTATAGGTATCTTCGGCTGCAAAAATCCCTAAAACTTTTTCGGTTCCTGGGGGTAGATTTTGGAGTTCTTCAAGGGTATAGACGACGGTGTAACCTTTTGCCCTAGCCTCTTCAACTAAGTTGCGTCCGTCTTCTCTCGTTCCTTCTTGTCCGAAACGTCCAATTGTACCGACAGGGAGATAGTCAACCTCCCCACCGCCAAGAATTACATCAACGCCAGATTCAATAATCTGTGCGGTAATGCTATTAGTATTGCTGCGATTTTCGACTTCAGCTAAAAAAGCGCCCGTACCTGGTTCGGCAATGATACCAGAATTAATAATTGCGGTGGCTTTTCCGGCTTTAATTGCCTCTTCCATAACGGTTAAACCCGTTCTTCCAGAAGCAGGAACGACGGGATTGCCGTTTTCATCCAAACCATAAGAACCCGCATGAACTTTGACTCCCATTGCATGAGTGACTGCCCCAGCATTAGATGTCCCTGTAAGCCGATCTTTCATGTGTCCGAGATAGACTCCCGCATCGGACATCATATCCCAGTTGAGTCGTCCGTCCGGGCCGTAGTAAGCAAAACGGGCAGCCGCATAGTGAGATGGACTGGTTCCGTCTGGATGGATAAAGATAACGTTCCCCGTATCTTTTGTAGCAGGTGGCGCGGGTTCGGGATCGGGCGCGGGTACTTGTTGCGGAACTTCGGTATCGAACAACGTCTCGTACATGAGACGATAAATCTCGGTGTTATCCAGCGTACTCGGCAACTTATCTGAATTCAGACCGTAGGTTTTAGCAACAATGCTGCCAGGAACGTCCGATTGAGTGACCCAACCCACGCTAAAAGGATATTCATTGCCGTTGGCATCGGGTTTAGCAATAAAGGGGGCTGTATCTCTTCCCGTCGCCCCATCGAGGAGATTTTCCGTGCCTGGTTCCGTGGTAGGATTAGCTTCCACTGAACCGACAGGATCGTCTGCATCGTCTACTTCTAAACCGCCTGCATCGCTATCAGCAGCGGTAACTAACAGCGTATTGGGATTAACGGTATCGATAAATCTTTGCGCTACTCCGATCGCGTCGTCAGCCCTCTTTGCAGCTTCGATTAATCCTGCGGCATTATTATTGTTACTAAAGTTATCCGTACCTTCTTCTTCCATCACTACCATGAACCCGTTAGGATTCTGGGAAACGATGCCGAGGGCAGCTTCTAGCATCTGGGCGACGGTAGGCGGATTTTCATTGCCAGGTTGTCCGTAATTTCCTAAACCTTCTGCGGCATTGACTTCTTCGGGTTGGTCGTTATAGGTATCTTCGGCTGCAAAAATCCCCAGGATTTTCTCGGTTCCTGGGGGTAAATTTTGTAATTCTTCTAGGGTATAAACGACTGTATAACCTTTTGCCCTAGCTTCTTCAACTAAGTTACGTCCGTCTTCCCTAACCCCTTCTCCAAAGCGTCCTTTTACGCCGACAGGCAAGTAATGAATCTCGCCGCCACCTAAAATTACATCAACGCCAGAATCGACGATTTGGGCGGTAATGCCTGTAAAATCGCTGCGGCTTTCTGCTTCGGCTAAAAATGCTCCCGTTCCTGGTTCGGCGATGATACCGGAGTTGATGACTGCGGTAGATTTTCCAGCCGCGATCGCTTCTTCCATTATCGTCTGACCTTGCTTGCCAGAGGCGGAAACGACGGGATCGCCGTTTTCATCTAAACCAAACGAATCTGCTTGTACTTTAACTCCCATTGCATGAGTAACAGCCCCAGCGTTAGACGTACCCGTAAGCTGGTCTTTCATATGTCCGAGATAGACACCCGCATTGGTCATTTTGTCCCAATTCAGCCGTCCGTCTGGGCCGTAATGCGCAAAACGGGCAGCCGCGTAGTGAGAAGGGCTTGTTCCGTCTGGATGGATGAAAATGACGCTGTTGTTGTTCGCCATAAAGATAGATGCCAAATTTTTTGTTAAGAAATCTTCAAAATGCGTTCCCAAGCACAAGAGTTAAGAAAATTCCTCAGACTCCTGCGCTGATAACGTTTCCCATTTAGTAGAGTTTCATTTGCAGATTAAGAAACGAATAGGTTGAGGTTAAATCTTTCTGGTGACTTTGTATCGTTAGCTACATTGAAGCGAATGAATTGTTGCAATTTATTTTCTGTTTTACTGTTGCAATAGCTTTAGAAAGACTATTTAATATTGCGCGATCGCTTTTTCGATCGACTTATAGCAAATTTAAAACTGCTATTATTCGAGGGTTAAATTATTGTAAATTGCTGGTTTTTGACAATAAATAATTATTGTCGATCGCGATTAGATTATCTCTTTGCTTTATTCTTAAGCCTTCTTGTTTCGAGCGATCCCCGTGTCTTTTTCAAAAACAAAGAGGGCGTTAGCCTGCTTTTGTCTTTGCTGAAGCTAACGCCTTTTTGCTTTGTTATTGAGGTTTATTATATTTAGGGTCTTTATATTAGCTGACCCCATTTGAACTTATATATATAGAATTCCCCATTTTTACTCAATTATTAAATTCCTTAATTATTTCTTTATCTTTCAGAACTTAACAATTAATCATTTTTTGTAAATTTTTGTAAATTTGTAGCGAGCGATACACCAAGTTTTTGAGAAATCCAGACTTCTAGATTGCGGATGGGATAAGAACGCGCGGCGATCGCGGGATCGACCATCGGTTCGACTAAAATAGTGAACATTCCCAAACGATTGCCTGCGATCACATCGGTAAATAGGCGATCCCCAACCATTGCCACTTGAGACGCTGGTAAATTCATAGAACGAACGGCTTGTCTTAACTTGCGTCGAGATGGTTTACCCGCACCTAAAATATACGGGACATTGAGAGACTGAGCAATACTACCGATGCGATTTTCGCTTAAATTATTGCTAACAAGCCATATCGTTGCTACATTCCTAATTTGTTCTATCCAGCACACCAAAGCTTCAGAGACTTGTCTCTCTCTCAGGGGGACTAAGGTTTCATCGACATCCAAAACTAAGCCTTTAAGTTGGTGATGATGTAAAACTTCTGTCGTAATACCAAAAACCGTATCTCCCAAAATGAGATCGGGTTGCAGGAAAGTGACCTTAGACATGAATGAGTAGAATTTTTAGTAAGGGATCGTTGTTAATCTTATTTCCTTGCCGCGATCGCTGGCAAATAGTCTCCCAGATTGGGAGATTATTATAGCAGTCTCGATTTAACTTAAATTTTAAAAAGCGGCAGGCTTAAAAGCAGATTATTGCTATGCCTTGCGTATCTCTATAAAGAAACTAATCGATCCAAAAAAGCTGCGTCAAAATATAGCTAATCCAGTAAGCCAATCTTCCAAATCAAAGACCTTATAAGTTTAACTGCGCCGTTGGTATATTTTTTTTATCCTATCCTTCAAAAAATAAGTAATAATTTCAAATATTTTTTTGATTGTAAGTTTTTTTAAATAACCTTCATTTTCATTTTGAAAATTATTTATAAACAATTTTCCATCCGTTCGATTCAGGAAATAATTTGCTACTTGTCTATTTGAGTCTTCAAAATTCAACATGAAATTTTCGATCGCGTCTTTGGGCATTGAAAAATAAGTTCGCTCTGAATAGTATTTTGAATAGTGTCTGAGAAACTGTATTATTTTTACTCTATTTTGATTAAAATCATTATCAATAAATATAGGAATATAACGATTTATCAGTCTCAAAAATTCTAACGAATCAGCATCCAGAGATTCGTTTAAAGGTTTTACAATTTTATATCTTTTTGTTATATCTATTTCTAAAAGATTAGTAAAATCGCTTAATGGATTTCCTCCAATCATTTGTTCTCGCTCAAATACTCTGACTACTATATTTTCCTTCCCAAATACCGATTCCCACTTTTGGAGAATGTTCCAGTAGTCATAACGTTGTTCTATTTCTTCCTTTGAAGGTAGCCCGAATGGTTCGGTTCTACCGCCTATTACAGCGGTAGAATAGGCACTTAATAAAAATTTGTCTTGTCTGCGCAAATATATAATTATTTTAATTTCTTCAAAAAAAGGTTCGAGAAGTTTTTTCAGTCGCTCTATTTCTTCTTTTTGTACTAGCCTCGACGAACAATGTTCATTGGAGAAAATGACTTTTTTAGCATTAGTTTGATTTAACTCTTCGGCAAGTTCTATTTGAAATTTATTTTGGAATTTTGACAAGGTTTCTGAATTAGTTATTTTCATATATTTGTGCATATCTTGGAGTTTATTAGCAGAAAAAGCAGCAAGTTTAGTATGCGTGCAGTTAGCAAATTTAGGTTCGTCTTTTTCTTCAGGAGAGTGAGGATACAAAAAACCATCGTCTAATAAGTTTTGTCGATTTCTTGCCAGAAAATATTGTATTGTTGTCGTTCCAGTTTTTTCGGTTCCTATATGAAGAAAAGCTTTCACAGTTTTACCCTTTTATAACGTTATGAGAATTGCTATATATTAGCTCATTCTTTTGTAATTCATGCTTTGAGGCGATCGCTACTAACTGAAAAATTACTTAAACTCAATTAAAAGCACTCGCTTTTCTTTCATCACAGAATCTTTATCAATCATCTTTTCACAATTTTAAATATTTGTTGTATCCTATCTTTTAACAGGTAGGTAATAATCTCAAATTTTTTTTTGATTGTAAGCTTTTTTAAATCTCCTTCATTTTCACTTTGAAAATCACTCATAAACAATTTTCCATTTGAGCGGTTCAAAAAATACTTTGCAACTTGCTGATTTGATTCTATAGACAAAGTAATATTTAATAGAACTTAACCCAAGAGATTAACTCGATAATAAAGCGTCACTCAGCGATCGCATCTCGATCTCACGAGAATCGACACGATAAGAAGACCATAGGCTAAAGTAAATAGGTAGCTTGCATTTCGTTGTTTGCAAGTCGGGTAAATTGTAATAGCTTATGACGTTTTCTTCTGTAATTCGTGCCTTGGGGCGATCGCCACTAACTCAAGAATTACTCCTCAAACTCAAGCAAAAGCGATCGATTCTCTTATCTGGCGTGCCGCGTTTGCCAAAAGGATTGGTTGCTTCGAGTTTGGCACAAGCACAAGGCAATAATCTTTTTATCGTCTGCGCCACCATTGAAGAAGCAGGACGCTGGGCGGCACAATTAGAGGCGATGGACTGGAAGACGGTACATTTCTATCCCACCTCGGAAGCGTCGCCCTACGAGTCATTTAACCCCGAATCGGAGATGATTTGGGGACAGATGCAAATCTTGTCATCAGTTATCAGTCATTTGTCATTGGAAAAGAATAACAAAGGACAAACGACCAATGACGAAAGACAAAAATCTAATTTTGCGATCGTCTCTACAGAAAAAGCGCTACAACCCCATCTACCGCCACCCGACGTTTTTCAATCTTACTGTCTGAATTTCAAACCGGGGATGGTAGAGGATGCCAAAACCCTCGACAAGCAATTGGTGAGATTGGGTTACGAACGAGTGCCTTTGGTAGAAACGGAGGGACAATGGAGTCGTAGGGGCGATATTGTCGATATTTTTCCCGTTTCGGCAGAAATTCCCGTGCGTCTGGAATGGTTTGGCGATGAATTAGAACAAATTCGGGAGTTTGATGCAGCGACTCAACGATCTTTCGATCGCATCAACCAATTAACTTTAACGCCTACGAGTTTTGCACCGATTATTGGAGGTGCAATTGAAAATGCCCAAGAAACGCTTTCAATTTATCTTTCCGACGAAGAAAAAGAGGCTTTTAATACGGGCAATTTCCCAGAAGGAATGCAGCGTTTTTTAGGACTTGCTTTTGAAAAACCTGCTTCTTTATTAGATTATTTACCCGACAATCTTTTTTGCGTTTTTGATGAAGTCGAACAATGTCGCGCTTATGGCGATCGCTGGATCGAATATCTCGAAGATCGATGGTTAGAATTAGAGAAACCTTTGCCCAAAATCCATCGTTCTTTTGATGATTCATTTAAGTTAGTAGAACAATATTTAATTATTTATCTATCAGAAATTTTTGAAGAAAATCCTCAATCCGATATTTACACCGTCAATCTCTACAGTCGTCCCATTCCTATTACGCCCCATCAATATGCAAAGTTAGCAGAAATTTTGCGAGGGAAACGAGAAATTTATAGCGGGATGAGCCTGAAAAAATATGCGCCTTGGATTATTTCTGCTCAACCGACTCGCACTGTTTCCTTACTACAAGAACACGATTGTCCGGCACAATTTATTCCCAATCCTAACGATTATCCAGCCATTGAAAAACTCAATACAAATAATACAACAGTTGCCCTAAAATATTCGGGTTTAGCAGAATTAGAAGGATTTATCTTACCGAGTTATCGAATTGTTGTCGTTACCGACCGCGAATTATTCGGACAACACGCTTTAGTCAATTTAGGATACGTTCGCAAGCGCAGCCGCGCAGTTTCTAAACAAGTCGATCTCAATAAGTTACGTCCGGGCGATTTTGTCGTTCACAAACATCATGGAATTGGGAAATTTATCCAGCTCGAAAAATTCGCAGATCGCGATTATTTAGTCATTAAATATGCCGATGGATTGTTGAGAGTTCCTGCTGATTCTTTTGATAGTTTATCTCGTTATCGTCAGACAGGAAATCGTCCTCCCGAATTGCATAAAATGACGAGTAAAGCTTGGGAGGCGACAAAAAATCGAGTTCAAAAAGCAGTTAAAAAATTAGCCGTCGATCTGTTGAATTTATATGCCAAAAGAGCGCAACTATCGGGTCATGCTTATCCGCCAGATACGCCGTGGCAAGTAGAATTAGAAGACTCTTTTCCCTATCAACCCACACCCGATCAAATTAAAGCTATTCAAGATGTCAAAATAGATTTAGAAAGCGATCGCCCGATGGATCGTCTCGTCTGCGGCGATGTTGGTTTTGGCAAGACTGAAGTGGCTATTCGCGCCATTTTTAAAGCCGTTACTGGCGGACACAAACAAGTTGCGTTTCTAGCACCAACAACAATTTTAACCCAGCAACACTATCACACCCTCAAAGAAAGATTTTCGCCCTATCCAATTAACGTAGGTTTGCTCAATCGCTTCCGTACTGCTTCGGAGAAAAAAGAAATTTTACAGCGCCTTTCAACGGGCGAATTAGATGTTGTAGTCGGGACGCAACAGCTATTAGGAAAAGATATCAAATTTAAAGATTTGGGACTTTTGGTAATCGACGAAGAACAGCGATTTGGAGTCAATCAAAAAGAGAAAATTAAATCGTTGAAAACTCAAGTTGACGTGCTAACGTTAACTGCCACCCCAATTCCCCGAACCCTTTATATGTCCTTGTCGGGAATCAGGGAAATGAGCTTGATTACTACGCCTCCGCCGTCTCGCCGCCCGATTAAAACTCATCTCTCGCCCTATAATTTAGAGGTGGTTAGAACGGCAATTCGCAACGAACTCGATCGCGGCGGACAAGTCTTTTATGTCGTTCCTAGAGTAGAAGGTATCGGAGAAGTTGCGACCGAATTGCAGCAAATCCTTCCCAGTGCCAAAATAGTTGTCGCGCACGGACAAATGCAAGCATCCGAATTAGAAGGAACGATGTTGGCATTTAATAACGGAGAAGCGGATATTCTTTTGTGTACGACGATTGTTGAATCGGGATTAGATATTCCTAGAGTAAACACGATTATCGTTGAAGATGCCCAACTTTTCGGATTATCTCAACTGTATCAGTTGCGCGGACGGGTCGGGCGATCGGGCATACAAGCACACGCTTGGTTGTTGTATCCTAGCAAAGAAAAACTAACCGATACAGCGCGCCAGCGCCTGCGTGCCTTGCAGGAATTCAGCCAACTCGGTTCTGGCTATCAATTAGCCACCCGCGACATGGAAATTCGAGGCGTGGGAAATCTCCTGGGTGCAGAACAATCGGGACAAATGGAAGCGATTGGATTTGAGTTGTATATGGAGATGTTGCAAGAGTCGATTAAAGAGATTCAAGGACAAGAAATCCCGCAAGTAGACGATACCCAAATCGATCTCAAACTAACTGCCTTTATTCCTGCCGATTATATCCCCGATTTAGAGCAAAAAATGGATGCTTATCGGACGGCGGCGCTAGCGACTTCCAAGCGAGAATTGCAGCAAATCGCCGAAGCATGGAGCGATCGCTATGGAAAACTGCCCCCACCCGTCGAACAGTTATTAAAAGTCGTCGAACTCAAACAAATTGCCAAATCGGTTGGTTTTTCAAAGATCAAACCCGATGGAACTCAGCACGTCGTTTTAGAAACGCCAATGGAAGAACCCGCCTGGAAATTGTTGCAAGAGAAGCTTCCCGAACACTTGCGATCGCGTTTCGTCTACAGTCCCAAAAAGGTAACGGCGAGGGGATTAGGCGTACTCAAACCCCAGCAACAGTTAGAGAATTTAATCGAGTGGTTGGGAAAAATGCGACAAGCGGTATCTGAAACAGAGGTTTGATTAGATTGTAAGAGATTATTTATAAAGTAAATATTAAGAAGTAGATAGCAAAGAGTAAGTAATATTACATAGATAACGTTCCTGGTCAGCGGCTGCCAATAACCTTTGCATCTTACACAAGCGCTTCGGTCAATCCGCTGTACCAGGGTTGTTATGCTGTGACTGCTTGCGATCTTTACCTTTCAAGTTCTACACAATAGTATTCTTTCTAAATCAAGCTAACCTGACGACACTAATCTCTGAACTTTCCAAAGTCTCATAGTATAATCTGCACCGCTACTGATTAAGTCTTCACCATTAGGACTAAAAGTTACAGACCAAACCTCTCTATCATGTCCTCTGATACTTGTAAGTAGTTTCCCAGTGTTGATGTCCCAAAGTTTAATAGATTTATCATCACCACCACTAACAACAATTTGCTTGTCAGGACTGAGTACTACTGCATTAATGTCATGGTCAATGTAGAAACATTTTTTGGACGAATCCTTGTTTTGTGGATCTTCTAAAGTAAGAATTGACTTATTTTCATCAATCCTCCAAATCTTAACACTACCATCCTCGCTACCACTGACAAACAAATTGTCACGAATATCAAGTGCCCAAACTGAGCCAGAGTGTTCTCTAAGCGGTTCTTTTAACCACTTTCCCTTCTCCAAGTCCCAAATTATTATAGATTTATCTTTGCTACCACTAACAGCAACCTTTCCATCCAAACTTATAGCAACAGCTAAAACAATATCATCATGAGCGACATAAGTTTGAAGCAATTCACCGTTGCTCAGGTTCCAAATTTTAACTGTTTTATCATAACTACCACTAACCAAGAGATTATTAGAGCTGATGGCAATAGAACTGACCCAACCTCGATGGTCTCTTAATGTATAAAGTAGCTCCCCAGTGTCTGAATCCCAAACCTTGATTGTATTATCCTTGCCCGCACTAGCAATGAACTTCCCATCTTGACTAATAGCTACAGCCAAAACATTCGCTGTATGACCATTTTTATTTAGCAAACTTAATCTTTTCTCTACCCCGTCTTTGAAGCCCCAAACTCTAACTTTGTCATTGTCGTCGCCACTAACAATAACTTTGCCATCGGTACGCACAGAATTTACTTCATCTGTAAACTCTATTGAAAGAAATTTTGCAACTAAATTTACATTAGTTTTAGGTTCATTAGATTTAGAACTTGGTAGAGTAGGGACAGCATTAGGATTGGGATCGCTAGAATAAATTATCAAAGGCAATACAAAGGCAGTTCCTACGGCAAGTGCAAAAAGACCCAGTCGCTTAGATAAACCTCTGTCTTTAACAAAGTTGTTTATTGATTCCTCAGAGAAGGTAAACCAAGGAGTCTTAATCTCATAAACTAAACTTAAAAACAAAAAAATGATGCCTAATAGTAAAAAAAGAAATCCTAGAAATCCCCACGGACTACCGAGTAACTTGAGAAATTTATCTAAGATCAATTTTCCAATTGTATCCATATTGTCCTTTTCTAAAACTAGGCAACTTTACTCAAACCCAACCTTGCCTCGAATTCTATCTAGAAGGACTACAATTAAGAATGTCAAGACGACGATAATTTATACTTACGTTCTCAATCTTGGTAGTCAATGTGTTCGCAGTCCTCTCGCTCTTTGATAAGTTAATCGAGAATTAAGGCGCGAGCGCTTTTATCTCTCAAGCTTAACCTAAGATTTACTTTATAAATGCTCTCACAAATTTACTAAGAGAACTAGAAAAGCTAACCCATTCATAAGAGCTACTTTTAGAAACAATTTTAAAAGAAAACTAGCAAAATGCTCATTGGCTCTCGAACGCACTCAGAATTGCTTTTGGCAATGGTACATTAAAATATATCGTAAACGGTAAATTCGCCAGCGCACAAACCAAATGGGCGTGATTGCTTACTAATGGGGGCGATTGAATTACATTAAATTCGTTTGAAAACTAAGTGGCATTCGGTTATGGTCGTAGGAAGTCGATGAAAATGTAAAAAATTGTTGAGCAATCTTGAGAAGATTCGTAAACAAGTAAATATCCTTCCGTGCATTTTTGATTTATAAATATAAAGTCAACAAATGCGGAATCGAGATTGTGAAGATTGGCATTATTGGTTCGGGGAAGGTGGGTAGTAAGCTAGGCGAGCTTTGGGTAAAAGCAGGACATCAAGTCATGTTTAGCTTTTCGAGAAATCCAGAACGACTTAAAGCTTTAGCCGAACAAATGGGTTCAAATGCACGACATGGAACCCCAGCAGAAGCCGTACAATTTGGAGAAGTCATATTACTAGCTCCCAATTTCTCCCTAGCACCCGAAGCAGTTAATCAAGCGGGTTCTTTGGCGGGGAAAATAGTTATCGATACGACAAATCCCTACCGATTGGGAGAAAATAACGAACTGGTTCGCATGGTTGATGAGAACGCTTCTGCGGCGGAAGAAATTCTCAAACTCGTGCCTGGGGCGCGATTGGTTAAAGCCTTCAGTAGTTTCCAGCCGAGTTCTTTACAAAGATTGGCAGATCGAGCTTCCGAACAGCGTTTAGCAGTTGCGATCGCCAGCGACGATGATGAAGCTAAGGCGATCGTCTCCAAACTAGCAGAAGATTGCAAAGGCAAACCTTTTGACTTGGGTTCGCTGCACAACGCTCGCTTGATGGAAATTCCAGGCCCTTTTTCCTTTGGCGATAACCTGACTTTAGAGTCCGCACTCGCTTTACGAAAGGAAGTTCTTGGTTACTAATAACAAAAAATCTTAACTTCTGCCTTGTTATCCCCCCATAAGGTTCGGAAAACTACACTACCGTAAATATACTGGCTCCGTCACCATAGAAAATGAACGAGCGCGAGACACTGAACTGAGGTGAGTGCAACATAAATCGATATAGAAAGTCGAATAAGCATACAGTTCAGACTCTAAATAATCCTTATATGTAGTTAGACCGGAGCAGCACTCAATTATGGGAAAAGTAGTTGGAATCGACTTAGGAACGACAAACTCTTGTATCGCAGTAATGGAAGGGGGGAAACCGACTGTTATTGCCAATGCTGAAGGATTTCGGACAACGCCGTCTGTAGTTGCTTATGCAAAAAATGGCGATCGCTTAGTCGGTCAAATTGCCAAGCGTCAAGCGGTTATGAATCCTCAAAATACGTTTTACTCCGTCAAGCGCTTCATCGGACGGAAATTTGACGAAGTAACCAACGAATCTACCGAGGTTTCTTACAAAGTCTTACGAGATGGCACGGGCAACGTTAAATTAGATTGTCCGGCGCAAGGCAAGCAGTTTTCTCCTGAAGAAATTGCCGCGCAGGTATTGCGCAAGCTGGTAGAAGATGCCAGTAAATACTTGGGCGAAACCGTTACCCAAGCTGTTGTTACCGTTCCTGCGTACTTCAACGACTCTCAGCGTCAGGCAACCAAAGATGCTGGCAAAATCGCAGGTTTAGAAGTACTGCGGATTATCAACGAACCGACAGCGGCATCTCTGGCGTATGGTTTGGATAAGAAAAGCAACGAAACTATCCTTGTTTTTGACTTGGGCGGCGGTACGTTTGACGTTTCAATTCTAGAAGTCGGCGACGGCGTTTTTGAAGTTCTAGCAACGAGTGGCGATACCCACCTTGGCGGTGACGACTTCGATAAAAAAATTGTTGATTACTTAGCAGCAGAGTTTAAGAAAGTTGAAGGAATCGACCTGCGTCAAGACAAACAAGCACTGCAACGTTTGACCGAAGCGGCAGAGAAAGCCAAAATCGAACTGTCTAGCGTTACTCAAGCTGAAATTAACTTGCCCTTTATCACGGCAACTCAAGACGGCCCCAAACACCTAGACACGACCTTAACCAGAGCTAAGTTTGAAGAACTTTGTGCCGATCTTATCGATCGCTGTCGCATTCCTGTAGAAAACGCTGTACGGGATGCTAAAGTCAACAAAGAGAATATTGACGAAGTAGTTATGGTCGGCGGTTCTACCCGCATTCCTGCGGTTCTAGAACTGGTGAAAAAAGTATTGGGTAAAGACCCCAACCAAGGCGTTAACCCAGATGAAGTAGTTGCCGTCGGTGCAGCAATTCAAGGTGGCGTACTTATCGGCGAAGTCAAAGATATCCTACTGCTAGACGTAACTCCCCTATCTTTGGGCGTGGAAACCTTGGGCGGCGTGATGACCAAGATCATTCCTCGCAATACGACTATTCCTACTAAGAAGTCAGAAGTCTTCTCGACTGCGGTTGACGGACAAACCAACGTAGAAATTCACGTTCTCCAAGGGGAACGGGAAATGTCAAGAGATAACAAGAGTTTGGGAACTTTCCGTCTCGACGGCATTCCTCCCGCACCCAGAGGCATTCCTCAAATCGAAGTAACCTTTGATATCGATGCCAACGGTATTCTCAACGTTATGGCAAAAGATCGAGGAACGGGTAAAGAACAATCCATCAGCATTACGGGTGCTTCTACCCTACCCGATAACGAAGTCGATCGCATGGTTAAAGAAGCTGAAGCTAATGCGGCAGCAGATAAAGAGCGTCGCGAAAAAATCGATCGCAAGAATCAAGCAGACTCGTTGGTTTACCAAGCTGACAAGCAAATCAAAGAACTTGAAGATAAAATCTCTGCGGCAGATAAGAGCAAAGCAGAAGGTTTAATCAAGGATCTCAGAGAAGCTGTCGAGCAAGACAACGATGAGAAGATTAAAACTGTGATGCCCGAATTGCAGCAAGTCCTCTACAGTATCGGTACGAGCGTTTATCAGCAAGCTGGTGGCGGCGCACCTGGTGCAGATGGCGGCAGCTACGGCGGCGACGGTACGGGCGGCGGTTCTAGCACTGGTTCTTCGACTGGTAGCAGTGGCGATGATGTTATCGATGCTGAGTTCTCGGAAACCAAGTAACGCTAAACTAACAAGTAACTAAATATTTCTCTTAGCTAAGCAAACGATCGCTCAATTAAAGCGATCGTTTTTTTTATTATTCTTGTCGGGAAATATAAATATAAATTTTCTAGGGCGCACGCCATGCGCTCTTACTCATAACTGTTAACTGATGAGATCGCTTCTACTATTTTCTACTATTTTCCACTTTTGTACTTTTTCAATTCCCTTTTTGATAGGACTGACATTCGGTTGTCATAATTTTATTCTAAAGTTAGAGGACAGCTAGGGGAGTTAAAAATGTTATTAAAACGAGAAAATACTTTATTAATTGGTAACTATATTATTACTATGATATTGACGGCGCTCGTCAGTATAGAATTATCTAATCTGCATTATCAATTCAATCAAAATTCCGAACAAGAACAATTGAGCAAATATTTTCCTTTATCAATTGTTGTAAAATCTCCAACTAATTAAGCGATTGGGCAAAGCCCATGCTACGCGAACGCAAAGGCAAAATAAGCCAATGTAGTTGTAAAATTCCAGATAGCTGAGAAAAATTTAAATAGTTTCCTCTTACTCAGATCTTGCACCTCATCAGACAAAACTCAAAACCTTGCTCATTTAACCAGGGGATAAGTAACTGTAATTTTTGCAAAAGAGAAAGAAGTAAAATATGGGGCAAGAGGAAAATTAAGGCGGTTTGTGCTGCCTTAAACCAATCTAAATTATCAGAATCACCTAAATGCAAATAAACCCAAGAAGCCAATAAGTAAGAAACGAAAGACAGAATTAACCAACGATAAACTCCCAATAAAGTTTTTTGTCCAAAACGATGAAGACTAAACTGATGTTTTACGGTCTTAAAAAATCCCTCAATCTGCCATCGACGTTTCCCCCAACGTGTAATGGTTTGACCCTTCATCGGTTTCGTAGAAATCACAAAACGTTGAATTCTTTTCCCATCTCGTTTGAGCCAGACCCATGATAAATAAACGGGAAAATTTAACCCAGTTAGATAAACTTGTTGTCCCCGATTTTTGAGTTCAGAAACTTTACGTCCATCGGTTAAAGTTCTAGTATTAGCAATCCCAAGAATGGCATGATGTTTAAATGAATTACCTCGAATTTTATGAATTAAATTAATTGTGCCAAATGCTGTATCTCCTAAAACATAAATTTGAAAAGATTCAGTTAGAACTGAAGGTAATGTCTTGAGTAATTTTGAAGCTAGTTGAGAAGGTGAAGGAGTTTCTTTTCCTCTATAGACACGAAAACTCCAAGGGATTCGCCAACAACCTAGGACTAAGTAGAGAACAACAATATGTAAACCCTTCTTGTGATTATAGACTCGAACTAAGTCTTGAAGGTGAGGAAACTTACCAACTTTTTCAAGAGTCGTTAAATCAAGAATAACTTGTAGAATCGGTTTTCGTCCCTTTTTTCTTTCAGCAAGAATTAGATTAAGAATTAAAGAACGAACAGTACGAATCAGAGAACGAGTTGACCATTGATAATGATTTAAAAAGCGACTAATAGCACTTTCCGATTTGGTTGTACAATGATGAGGAACAGCTTTACCTTGCCCCGAAAGAAACAAAGCGAAAAGAGATTCTAAGGTTTCTTGTTGATAAATAGTGGGCATTAATTGTTTGAAAGTAGAGAGGAATTCTTCAACTTGGGGTAAAATGGGAGTCATGAATTTAGTTCTCTAGATTAACAAGAGAACTATTATGACAGATTGCTCATACCTATGACTCAAAAATGCCAAAAAAAGAAAGAGAACTGGAAATCACGCAAAGAGCGGAACGAATCCAAGCAGCCATTGCTGAATTATCTCGAAAAAAGTCCCTTCTCGAAGCTGAAGGCTCCTTAGCCCCCCAAGGCTGTTATGTAGCCAGATATCAAGCCAGAGGTCAAAAACATCGTTATTGGTATTATCAACTTAAAGCAACTAGCGCCATTTTTCCCAAAACCAATAAAGACCATGAGGATTCCCGTTTTCAACATCTAGGAAAGGCCGGGAGTCAAGCACATATAGATGGAGTTTTAGCCGTCGTTAGACGAGTCCAAATTGATGAATTGACGAAAGCGATTGAGGGACTAAAAGAAAGTTGGTTAGATTTGTATTCTGATGATGAAAAAGCTGGTCATCGGGCCGAATAAATTATGCTTCTTATTTTTTCTATGAGTCTTAAACTTTAGTTCTCTATTTAAGAAAGAGAACCTGCTCTAATGCCCTCCCCACAATAACTTCAGCCTTCAGTTCTGACATCAACTTTTTTTGGTGCAAGATCTGAGTCTTACTGACCAATTCAGCATAAAATGCTGAATTTTTTATTTGAAAGAAACTTTGATAGCAAAAATTCCTCGCGCTACCTTAAGATTGAAGAGAGCTACAGAATCAGGCGCGATCGAACAGTGCGATGAACGATGATAGGAAAAGAACTCCAGCAACTATTGATCGATAAGTGGGGATATTCCTACGACATCCAGTTACGACGGATTAAGGGCAGAATTTTTGTCCAAGTTATGTGGAAGTATTTAGAACAAGCATCTTTTCCCCTATCAGAGCAAGAATATCTAGAACATCTTAACGCAGTGGCTGGATATATTAATGCGTGGGGCGGTGTGGAGCAAGTTGTAGCCTATATTCAAAAAACTCGCGAACGTCCTCGACTAGGTAAAGCAGTAAGTATTCCTCTGGATTTGGGCGATCGCAGTTCGGAATGGATTGTAGATGATAATTGAATCTATTAATCAATTTTGAGCGTTACATTAATGATGGGTTTCATTCTTTAACTCATCCTATGAAATGTGAGTTTAAGCAAATATCTCTTCTATTAGGCAAAAGAAAAAGAACTGCTGGCCCTTTTAACATAAATAAAAAGCTAATTGGCTCTCAAACACAGCAAGATACATTTAGCTTCAAGTTAGAAAGCTGAAGACTACTTACAAACCGATTTGTATGCAAGTCTTTTTAGCTAATAACAATGGCAAAAAATTGTAGTTAAATGGGTGAGTGAAGAAGTAGGGGCGCATAGCGTGCGTCGTGAGTAAAGATTTGTAGCAAGAATTTCAAAATAGAATTGTTACAAAGATAAAAAATTTATTGTCATCATTTTTTGATATATCCTTGTGTTATGAACGTGCCTGCAAGAGTTCGATCCCGATTTTGGTTATTTTATGGCGATCGCGGCATTCGTACAAGGGGTATTAGGGGCTTCTAGTTTGGCAATTGGAGCCTATGTTGGAGTCGTTTGGCAACCCAAGCAGGCATTTTCGGCGGCAATTATGGCGTTTGGAAGCGGAACCTTAATTGCTGCGATCGCGTTTGAAATTACGCCCAAAGTTTATGAGAAAGAAGGATTTTTGCCCCTAGCTGTTGGATTTGCTTTGGGAGGCGTTTTATTTACCTATTTAAGCCACTATATTGACGAGCATGGCGGATTTTTACGCAATCCTGCTTCTAGCCGTCGCTATCTCCTAGAACATCACTCACAAGAAACTGATGTTTTGAGGCGCATTTCTCATGTCGAGATAATGCAATATCTACCCGAATCAGAAAAAGAAGCCTTAGCTACTCTGCTCAAACCTACTCGCGCCAAACCAGGCGATATATTATGTCAAGAAGGCGATCCTGGGGATTTTTTTTATGCGATCGTAGCAGGAGAGGCAGAAGTCCGCAAGGGACGAACGGTTTTAACAACGTTAGGGGCAGGCGAAATTTTTGGGGAAATGTCCCTATTGACAGGAGAACCGCGATCTGCATCGGTAGTTGCTATTACGCCAATGGAATTATATAAGCTCGATCGCGACAATTTTGGGGAAATATTAACTCATTCTCCCCATTTAGCTTGGGCGCTTAGCCGCACTCTCGCCCGTCGTCTGCGTAACTCCGTTGAGTTGCAAGTAGCAGCAGAACGCAATTTAGAACGCTGGCGCAAACATTTGATGGAACAGGTAGAACTCGATCGCGCTCTACAAGATCCGATTACGATTGAAGGATTAGTCAAAAAGTCCGCCCCAATCGCCATCCTCATCGGGACATTACTCGATAATATTCCCGAAGCAACCACCATTGGTATGAATGCAGGAAACGATCGAATTGGTTGGTCGTTTCTGCTGGCGGTGTTTATTTCCAACTTTCCCGAAGCTTTATCTAGTGCGGCGGGAATGCGACAGGCGGGAACTTCTAAGCTTCAGATACTTGCGCTTTGGATAGGCGTAGTGGCTTTGAGCGGATTTATTGCGATCGCGGGATATGTTTTACAAAATAGCGTTTCTGATATCGTTGTCGCAATTGCTGAGGCATTGGCAGGAGGTGCAATTTTGGCGATGCTGTCCAGTACGATGATGCCAGAAGCTTACGATTTAGGAGGCAGTTCGGTTTCTTATTCTACTATTGCAGGGTTTTTGTTGGGATTTGCGATCGCTTCTGTGGCGATTTGAGATTCTCTGAGAGATTTTAGAAAATATACTTGAGCCTTTGGATCTGAATAGTTTCAGAAGGCAATGAATATCAAGAAAAAACTCAATCATCTCTACACCAAGAAAAAGAAGAGCCTGTTCGAGGAAATGATTTAAAAGTATATCTAAGATTGAGTTTTCAGGAATCTGTACTTGGAGCAAAAAAAGAAGTTAGAGTTACTCATCATGAAATCTGCAAAAGCTGCCAAGGAGGTGGTTATTGTCTCCCTTCTAGCTTCATCCGAAATCCATATCCTGAGTGTCCTATTTGTGATGGTACAGGGATCGATAACAGCAGCACAATAATCAAAAGATTAGAAGTTACCGTCCCGCCTGGAGTAAATTCTAATACACGTTTACGAGTTCGAGGAGAAGGCGATATCGGACAGTGTGGAGGATGTTCGGGTGATTTATATATTTGTTTGTCAATTGATACCAATGAAGATTGAGAACAAACTCAATCATCTCCACATCAGGAAGAGATGTCTTTATCGTTGATATATAGAAAATTAATCGTTTAAATATCTCAATTTATCGGTTGTGCGCGATCGCGGTTTATGATTTTAAATGACTAAATTTAACTAAGAAATAATTCCATATGGCTGACATTGTAGATATTGCAGTAGGCGCTGACAATTTCAAAACCCTAGTGACTGCTGTAACAGCAGCTAATCTTGTAGATACCCTCAAAAGTCCCGGCCCCTTTACCGTTTTTGCACCTACTGATGAGGCGTTTGCCAAATTACCCCCAGGAACGATAACAACTCTAGTGCAAAATATTCCTCAACTCACTAGAATTCTCTGCTATCATGTCGTTCCAGGAAAATTGATGAAGGCAGATTTAGAAAAAGTTTCGTCTGTAACTTCTGTTGAAGGTTCGCCTATTCGGATTGATTGTTCTGATGCTTTTGAAGTAAAAAATGCAACCGTTATTGCAGCAGATATAGAAGCTGATAATGGCGTTATTCACGTCATTGATAATGTAATTTTAATGGGATAAAACGTCCAAGGGTTGAGTTCAAAGTTCAAAGTTCAAAGTTCAAAGTTCAAAAAAGATGGGACTGTGCTTTCTGAACTTTGAACTCCTAATTACTGAACTTCTGTACTCCTGTTTATCTCTCGACTTTTAAGCCGAAATAGGTGAGGATTAAATCTGTCGAACCATTATTAACAATTTCATGGACTTCCCCTGGTTCTACGGCGACACAACTTCCTTTTTCTAATGGATAAGTTTTACCGTCAATTTTAATGATGCCTTTTCCCGCTTCGACAAAAAACACTTCACACATATCTTGATGAAAATGTCCGCTAGCAACTTGACCGGGAGAAAAAGTTGCTTGTGAAAAATTGGTTAAATGGGGCAAATCTCCCGTGTTGAGCATTACTTTTTTCTTAATTGCCCGATTGTGAGAAACTGTTTGTTCGGGCAGTTGGTTGAGAGAAGTAAATTTCATGCGTGAATTTAAAATATAGATTTAACTGCGAAATAAGCGCGTATATTGCGTCTGATGAGCCATACTAGCTAAGGCTAATCCCCAACTGCAACTACTCATTTCTTCATCTTCGAGTAACAAAATTTCTTGCGTTACTCGAACAATAAGATCGTGCAAATTAATCAAGATTTGTTGACCTGCCGTTTGACCGAGTGGAATTAATCTAACTCCTGCACTAATTATATTAGCCGTCCAGCTTTGTAAATAACCGATCGCGGCTACTCGCTCCTCGATTTGCCAGCAAGCAGCAGCAACCCCAAAAGCAACTGCATAGTTACAAGGAGCATCGATCGCGCTTGCAAACACGCTATATTGCGGTTGTAGCTCGACAAATAATTTTAGTAGCGATCGCCCCATTTGCCAACTCTGCTGTCGCAATTCTTCAGTGTCTCTCGCCGCAGATAACCAAGCATTCCATTTGTCTAATGCTTCTAAATCGTTTTGACAAACGCTATGGTAACTTCGTAGCATTATTGCCGTTTCGATACGAATCGAACCGTATTTGAGTTCGTCTTCGATCCAATCTTCTAGCGTTTCTTTATTATTAATAACTTCGCGATCGACTAAGGTTTCTAATCCTTCAGAATAACTATAAGCCCCCACAGGTAACGCAGGACTGGCAAGCTGTAATAAATGTAGAAGTGATGAGTCACCAGCAATTAGCATTTAGTAGTTCAGGAGTTCGGTAGTTCAGGAGTAGAGATGCGATATACCGCGTCTTTGCTAACGATCGTGACCGTGATAAGCGCCGATTTCTGGTTGAAAGGGGGCAATTTCTTCAATAATTGTAACTCCGAGATGTTCTAACATTCCTTTAAGGACGCTATCGGGAGATAAGCGTAAATAAGTTGGTGCAATTTCTAAAGAAACGTGGCGATTTCCGAGGTGATAGGCGGCTTTGAGTAAATCTAGGGGATGTCGAGCGGTGACAGTCAGGACGGGTTCGGCTTTGGCTATAATTTGAATAATCTCTCCGCTTTGCGATCGCAATAAATCTCTATCTTGTAAAACTGTACCCCTCGGCAAGCGTAAAAACAATTCTTGTGCGTCGGGCGTTTCAAAACGGTGACGGCTGCGGGTACGTTCTTCAGCGGTAAGCGATAGAGTAAATAAAGGAACTGCGCGATCGCAAGAGATACGTTCGATGAAAGTTAGCATCAATAAGTCAGTTCAAAGTTCAAAGTTCAAAAATATTTTTTAGGGCTTTTGGCGAATGCGAATCATCTCGTTTTGAATGCGTCTTTCCAATTCTGTATCAGAACGGATTCTCATAGTAATCGAGTTAAAATCACTAACACTCAGACCGCTTTTTTCAACTAGAGATTTAGAACTTATACAATAATCTACAGCAATTTTCTGAGCTTCTCTAGGAAGCGTCCTAAAAGTGTCGGGTTGATTGCAAACAATATTTGGGGGCGACTGACCGATAATTTGTTGAATTTGTTGATAGGCTCGTTGGCGACGGGTTTCGATGTCTAAAACTACCCTAGCGTATTTGTTTATCTGTTCGTCGTTAAACTCTTGAGTCCACGCTAAGGAACTAAAAATTAGTTTAGGAGATTGCCAGGAGAATTCGGGTATTGCGCCCCCTAGAATACTCATGGCTGCGAGGACGCAAGTAACAAGAGAACGAACCAAAACTCTGTACCAATCAAACGAGGAATAGTCACTAACGATCATGCGATATAGTCGCCCAATATACTAGGATAGCGAAATCCCCAGGGAGATTCTTTCATTTTCTGAATTACTTTAAAGAATAGAAGTTCCATAGCTGGGGAGCGCGGACAGGTCGCTGGGGGAGTAGGTAAATCTTATTTAAGTTAAACATGAATACGATCGCTAACACATCAGAAGATAATACATCTGTTTTTGTTCATACTCCCGTTTTGAGTCGAGAATTAATCTCTTTATTAAATCTTCGCCCAGGCGGACACTATTTGGATGCAACCGTTGGTGGAGGAGGACACAGCCGATTAATTTTAGCTACTTTTCCAGACGTGCGAGTCACTGCAATCGATCGCGACGATATGGCGATCGCGGCGGCGGCTTCAACATTAGCAGAATTTGGCACGGAACGACTAACTTTTTGGCAGGGGAATTTTGCCGATTACATACCACAAAACGAACTTTTTGATGGAATTATAGCAGATTTAGGCGTGAGTTCTGCACAATTAGATCTTCCCGAAAGAGGGTTTAGTTTTCGCCTGAATGCTAATTTAGATATGCGCATGGATCGCACTCAGTCGTTAACCGCCGCAGAGATTATCAATCATTGGGACGAAGTAGCGTTAGCTAAAATATTCTATGAATATGGCGAAGAAAGGCTCTCAAGGCGCATTGCCAAACAAATCGTCCAACAACGTCCATTACAAACGACGACAGAACTAGCCGACGCGATCGCCCGTTGCGTTCCTGCTAAATATCGTTATGGTAGGATTAACCCTGCTACTCGCGTTTTCCAAGCACTCCGCATTGCTGTCAATCAAGAATTAGAGTCATTAGAAAGATTCATAGAGAATGCCCCAAAATGGCTCAATCCTGAAGGCAGAATTGGAATTATTAGTTTTCATAGTTTAGAAGATCGCATCGTCAAGCATCGGTTGCGCGACTCTTCTTTATTAAAAGTCATCACAAAAAAGCCGATCGTTCCTCAAAGCGACGAAGAAGCCCAAAATCCTCGCTCTCGTTCGGCTAAACTTCGATTTGCCGAACGTTTGGGGAATGGGGATTAGTGATTGGGGAAAGGTGATTGGGGAATCGGTAAAATCTCTCCCTTGTCTCAAAAAGTAGGCAAAAATAAAATTACTATTTCCGTAGGGTGGGCAATGCCTGAAATCATCTATGGATATGGGTTATACAATTTTTGGCATTGCCCACCATGTTACGTTTAATTATGACCGCCTACTTAGAAGTCCGTTGATATCTTGCACTATTCTTAATAGTCCGTCAACGATTAAAATCGCTGCCTCATATATAAAGTCGTCTAAAGACGACTGTGTAAGGGTTTGAGTCCATTTATAATGGACTTTATTATGTTAGCTCCGAAATTAATTTCGGGGGCGGGTTGATGCGACTGCTGCAAAACTGACTCGATATCTGAGCCAAGAAATCGATTGCAAGAGCGGATTACGCAACGAATAAAACAGCCCTACAAGCGTTTATTCACTCTAATGAGCCAAAATGCGATCGAAAGTATGGGTGCTGTGAATGCGTCCTTTACGAAGTCCCGCACTATCCCAGCGATCGGTCGAGTTGGCGGTTAGAATAGTAACGATCGAGCTACGTCTGGGTAGATATAGCGGTTGAATATATCCAGCGCGACTGCCATCGAGCCAAGCTAAGATCTTTTCAGTTGTCCCAGGTTCGGCATTTTCGCGATCGAGACAGAGATTGTCTGCATCGTTGAGAATGACACAAACTTTATCGATGTAATCGGGAAGATGAAAATTCTCCAGCGCTTCGTAGTCGAGAACCGCAACCAGATAGCCTAGTGGAGAAAGTACGCGAGCGGCAAAGCTTTGCGCCCAGCGCGTTTTTCCCGTTCCAGGCGGCCCTTGAATCAAAATGTTATATCGTTCCACCGGGCCATTATCTATTAGATAAAAGCGGAGCTTTTCTGAGATCTCTTGAATGTAAGCCGGAAAATCATCGAGAGCATATTCGGGACACAACTTACCGACTTGGTAGGAGCGACCGTTAATTTCTATGCCGATCTCGCTCATTGCAGCCGTGGCAATTTGCCGCAATTGATGCGAATAAAATTGCCAATTTTGAACGATCGCAGTACCGCTAGATTGCCATTGAATATCTTTATCAATCCGCAATTGTGCTTGCGGCCATTGCGCGACTAACTCCCCCTTGATGTCGCTATCGTTCCAGTCGAATCGTTCTGGCTGGGTGTGTACCACAACTGTATCGTCGATTAGCTGTCCGAGATAAGCAGGAGGGCCGAGTAAGTTCCGGCGAGCGATATCGATAATTGTGATGCCCAGAAGCTCAAAAGCTTTGTCAACTTCGGTATTATAATTCTGCGGTGGCAGTTGCGCTTCGATGTGCGGAACGGCGAGGGGCGCAGGCGGTAGTACGGTTAAAGGACACAGTTTTTCAATGATTTCTTGTCTGGCTTTTTTGCCTTTGCTACCGAACCAGCCAAAAGGACTTTCTCTCATGGCTTCGAGGAGTTCGGCAACAAATTGACCGCTACTCTCGATAATTTCTCCCATTCCTAGATTGGCTAAGTAATCTATATCTAACTTCGGCTCGATGTGCTGCCATCCACGTCTGGAGAGATATTGCACTTTCTCTTTGGTTAATTCTTCCATGTTGAAATAAAAAAATGCGTTTGATCGTTCGTTCGAGTTCGGTTGTCCGAGCTAAAACCAATAAAGACGATCTAGTTCGCTCGACAACGAAATAAATGGATGCGCATTCTCAAGGTTTAATTTCAAGCGGTCTTAACGTTGTGAGAGCTAACACTTTTCGAGCAAGTATTTTCAACAAGATTTTAAGTAGCATTTATTTGTAATATACATACTACGCTATTTTGTAAGTTTTAGCAACTATTGTATAATTATGCGCATTTTTATCGAGTTAAGCTAGGCTTGAGATTAGTAAGACGAGCGATCGCGAAGTTTAAATGAATGCAGATATCGTAACCGTTCTAAAGAGTTGGAGTAGAAAAGAGCAAGCCACTTCAGAACAATTGCAAAAACTTCTGAGTAAGGAAATGGCTGCGCCTCAACGTGCCAAAGCGTTCGAGATTACGCAAGAAAATGGATTGGAAAAGATTGAAGCGCGATCGCGTCTCTTTGCGAAAGTTTGCGACGAGGTAATACAGTTATGTCAAAAATCGGGTTTTAAGCAAGCCGATACTATCCTAACAACCCTCTGGCAGTTATGGTTGCCTTTAGCCATACAGCTTGCAGATGAGAAAAGCAAGTTAGAACGTCCTTTAATACAAGGTATCTTAGGCGGGCAGGGAACGGGAAAAACGACCCTTGCGCAAGTCATTATTTTAATTCTTCGCCATCTCAGTTATACTACCATTGCCGTATCCATCGACGATTTGTATAAAAGCTATGCAGATCGACAAAAGCTATTAGAAGAAGACCCCAGACTCATTTGGCGAGGACCGCCTGGAACTCACGATGTAGTATTGGGAATAGAACTTTTAGATCGAGTTTGTCAGTGCGATCTTTCCGAGCCTATTTTAATTCCTCGTTTTGATAAATCGTTATGGAATGGGGCGGGAGATAGAATAGAACCCGAATCTGCAACGCAAGTCGATATAGTTCTTTTTGAAGGTTGGTTCGTTGGTGCTATTCCTGTAGATGCAAGTGCTTTTGAGAATCCGCCGCCGCCGATTATTACGCCAGAAGATAAACAATTTGCTAAGGATACTAACGAACGATTGAAGGAATATTTACCTTTATGGGAACGATTGGATCGCTTAATTGTCCTTTATCCTGTCGATTATCAACTGAGCAAACAATGGCGAAAAGAAGCAGAAAAAAAATTGAAAGAGACTTCTGGAAAGGAAGTAATGAGCGATGATGAAATCGATCGCTTTGTCGATTATTTTTGGCGATCGCTTCATCCCGAATTATTTATTACTCCTTTAACTAAAAATCCCGATTTAGTCAATCTCGTGATTGAAATTGATGCAGATCATTGTCCTGGAAATATTTATAAACCAGGCAATTGATAGTTATTGTAAGGGCGCATGACGTGCGCCCTTACAGTTATCAATGGTTAAAATTTCCGTTAGGTGGGCAATGCCCACCCTACAAATTATTAAGATAATTGTAATTAATTTTGTTTCCCTGCTTATTTAATTGCGATCGCTTATTTAATGAATAAATTATTGTTATTAACTATTTCAACATTTTTAACTTTTTCAACACCCATTTATAGCCAAACTAATAATCCTTCAAATAACATCCAGAACAATTTATCATTTCCTAAATCTTCTCAAGAACCGAGTAATATTGTTGGATTATGGCGAGGCTATCGCGAAGAGAAAGATTTTGCAATGTTTTATGGCTATGAATTTCGCTCTAATGGAACTTATATAGCACGCCATCGTGTTTATCGCGGCGAAGAAACGATTCAAGATGAAACTTGGCAAGGACAATGGGAATTAGATAACGATCTGCTTTATCTAAATGGTGAAAGTATTGCTAACGAGCGAAGAAAAGTAAGAGTTCGTTTTAATATAGTCGATAATAATACGCTTAATTATGAAGGGGGAACTTTACTTAAGCCTTATCTTCCCCTAAAACTTCAAAAACAATCGCGATCGCCATAATTTTTTATTAAAGAGTTATTTTTTTTCGTTCTTTTTCTAGGTTCGATGATGTGCGAATCTACTTGGTAATATTTGGCAGCTTTTGACATTTGAGATAGCAAAAGGCTTTCATTCTTTAAAATTATTAATTCTTCGGGTTTAGAGGGATTAATATTAAGTACTGTAATGATTTCTGAGGCTATTGCTTTAGCTAATAAAGGAGGAACGGAATTTCCAATTTGTCGAAAACCATGCCATTTTGTTGCATGAAATCTGAACCAATCGGGATAAGAATGTAAACGTGCAGCTTCGCGTACAGTAATACATCTTGGCGTAAATGGATGAATGGGTCTAGGAGAAGTAAAAGCCCCGTGATTGCTTGCCGTTCCTGCTCTCAGAGTATTACATAAACCATCGAGCGATAGTTTATAAAATCGACTAATTGGTTCGGTTTTTCCTTGGGGTGTTCGAGCAAATCTTTCAATCGTTTCAGGTGTATGTTTTGTTCGTAAACTTGAGGTTAATAATCTAAAATCGTAGTTTCGTTGATAAGAATAATCTTCTTGTACATGTGATAAACCTCGTAATTTACTAGCATAATTGCTAGGCTTGCCATAATCTGCTCTTACCCAATCTTTTTGTTTGAGTTCCGAATAACTATTGACTTCTGGTAAATCTTCGATCGCATCTCTAACTGTTGGAGAATTAGGAAGATTAAATAAATTGCTGTTTTCTAATTTTTTAGATTTGGGTTTGGTAATGGGTTGTGGATAGTTAGGTAGATCGAAATCTTTTCTACATCCCATTAAAAATAATCTTTCTCGATTTTGAGGAACTCCATAATAAGCAGCATTTAAGACTTGATAATTTTCTTTGACTACATAATCACATTTCCAAAACTCATCAATAATTTCCTGAATAAATTGACGATGTTTGCCAATCGTCATTCCTTTAACATTTTCCATGACAAAAAATTTAGGCTTCAATTCTAAGATTAGACGCAAGAAATGAAAAACAAGAGTATTGCGAGAATCGTCTAAAGAACGTTTCCCAATTAAAGAAAATCCCTGACAAGGAGGGCCGCCAAAAACAACATCAATATCGCGATCGCCAATAGCAGATAACCGTCTAATTTCTTCTCCAGTTATATCGGTAACGCTTCGGCATAAAACCGTCCAAAAAGGAAAATTATATTCATGAGTTGCACAATGAATAGGATCGATTTCTACAGCAGCAAGGACATCAAATCCCGCTTGTTCAAAACCAAGCGTCATGCCTCCAGCACCAGCAAATAAATCGACTGCAATAGGTCGCATACTCATTATGTCAATTGAAATCTAATTGCTAATCAATTTATTGTCTCGCAAATCTCTAAAATTTCACAATAACCGCGCGATCGCACTAGATTATTGTGGAATTTCTGATTGATTAAGAAAACTTGTTGCGATCGCAAATTATCCACTCGGAGTAAGTCAGCGTTTCCTCATTTCTTGGCATTGTCTGAGTTTTGTATAATCAAACGAAGGCAAGACCTGATAAAGTATTTAACCGTCCCAAATTTTTTAACAAAAAAATATTATGACAACTACAAACGATAAGACAATCGTCAAAGACTATTTCAATGCAACTGGATTCGATCGCTGGCGTAGAATTTATGGAGATGGCGAAGTCAACAAAGTTCAAAAAGACATTCGCATCGGACACCAACAAACCATCGATACAGTGCTAGGGTGGTTAGAAGCCGATGGCAATCTTCAAGATTTAACGATCTGCGATGCGGGGTGCGGCGTAGGGAGTTTGAGCATTCCTCTGGCTCAAGCAGGTGCTAAGGTCTTTGCAAGCGATATTTCCGAGAAAATGGTCGCAGAAGGTCAAATACGAGCGAAAGAAGTATTAAACGATCCCAACAATCCCGTTTTTTCCGTACAAGATTTAGAACACTTAAGCGGCAAATATCACACAGTTATTTGTTTGGACGTTTTGATACACTATCCTACCGAAGAAGCCGCCAAAATGATATCGCATCTTTCCTCATTAGCGGAGTCTCGTCTGATTATTAGTTTTGCGCCAAAAACTTTTTGGCTTTCTATACTAAAGAAAATAGGTGAATTTTTTCCCGGCCCAAGTAAAACTACTCGCGCCTATCAACACAAAGAAGCTGATGTCATCGAAATTTTGAAAAACAACGGTTATTCTATTCAACGCACTGGAATGACTAGTACTCGCTTTTATTTCTCGCGCATTCTGGAAGCGATTAGAAATTAAGACTAAAATTGATGCTAACAACAGAAAATGGCATCAAGAATGAGAGCTATCAGAAAATTCACCGCTCAATCGCTTTTGGCGCTAGGAGGTTTTCTCCTAGCAACTCTGTTATACGTACTCTTTAGCGGTGGAATCAGTCTAAAAGAAAAAGAAGATCGAGGGGGAAATTGCTAGTCAATATTTAGAAAAACGCGCCAAAGAATTTAATGCTACCGTTGAAGTAAGCAAGACAGGAAATATTATTTATATTTTCGAGGTCGATAGAATAGATAAAAAAACTGAATAAAAGTTGACGAAATTTTGAGTATTGTCTAAAAAAATTTAGAAAACAAGAAAATGGCACTCACAACTGGGCAACTCATTCAATGGAAACAAGAAGGACGTTCTATAGTTACCCTAACTGCGTGGGACTATGGAATTGCTCGTATATTGGACGAGGCGGGAGTAGATATCATTCTCGTCGGCGATTCCTTAGCGATGGTCGCTCTCGGACATTCAACGACCTTACCAGTAACGCTAGATGAAATGATACACCATGCCGCTGCGGTGCGTCGAGGGGTAAAACGATCGCTCGTAGTCTGCGATTTGCCATTTTTAAGCTATCAAGAAAGCACCGCTCAAGCAATCCACTCGGCAGGTCGAGTCCTCAAAGAAACAGGCGTTGGAGCAGTAAAATTAGAAGGCGGACATCCAGCAATTGTAGAAACCGTCGCACAACTAACTGCTATTGGCATTCCCGTCATGGGACACGTCGGACTAACGCCTCAGTCGGTGCATCGTTTGGGTTACAGACAGCAAGGCAAAAGCGAAGCAGAAGCAGAGAGAATTTTAGAAGAAGCGATCGCGCTTTCTGAAGCTGGCGCTTTTGCTATAGTTTTAGAACATATCCCCTCTCACCTAGCCGCACAAATTACCGCTAAAATTCCCATTCCTACCATTGGTATCGGTGCGGGGCCGGATTGCGACGGACAAGTTCTCGTAAGTGCCGATCTTTTAGGACTTTCGCCCAAAAAACCGCCTTTTTCTAAAGCTTATGCAAATTTGCAAGAAGTTATTACCAAAGCCGTGCGAGAGTATGCCACAGAAGTACGCGATCGCCAATTTCCCCCATCAGAACCGCTTTAACACTTAATTAGTGAAAAATCAGGCGGCTAAGCAATATATAAATAATACATATTGCGACCGCGTTCCTTGGCGATATAAAGTGCCTTATCCGCAGCAGCAAAAAGCGACTCTGGACGTAGATGCTGGCTGGGAATAAGACTACTGATGCCGATACTGATGGTAAGATACGGACTGACATTAGAGCGAACGTGTGGAATATGCAGTTGCTTAACTGCTAGATGAATCATTTCCGCTATCTGAACGGCTCCTTGAGCGTTTGTTCGCGGTAAGATAACTGTAATTTCTTCGCCGCCATAGCGAGCTACTAAATCGCCTGGACGTTCGGGAATTTGGGCAATCGCTCGTGCAACTTGACGCAAACATTCGTCGCCTGCTTGATGTCCGTAATGGTCGTTGTAATTTTTGAAATAATCGATATCGCACAAAAGCAAGGATAGCGATGTTTGCTCGCGCGCCGACCGCCGCCACTCGCGATCGAAATATTCATCAAAGCGTCGGCGATTGGCAATTTGGGTTAAGCCATCCAAATGAGCTAAGCGTTCTAATTGTTGGTTAGCCTCTTCAGCTAATTCTTTTGCTACTTTTAGTTCGAGTGCTTGTTCTTGTAATTGTTGATTTCTTGCGATTAATTGTTGAGTCAGTGCTTGAATTCGTAAATGAGTAGTAAGGCGAATTAATAGTTCTTCTCTTTGAATGGGTTTAGTAATGTAGTCTACAGCCCCATCCTTAAATCCTTGAATTTTGTCTTCTAAATTTGATAAAGCCGTCAGAAAAATGATGGGAATATGCCTAGTTTCTTCATCATTCTTCAAGCGACGACAGGTTTCAAAACCATCGCTACCTGGCATGAGTATATCGAGTAAAATAATTTGCGGACGCGCAAATTTAGCTCGCATAATTCCACTCTCGCCATCTTGAGCGACCAAAACGATAAAACCGCTAGTTTCTAAGTACTCGACAGCTACTGCTAAGTTAGTAGGATTATCATCAACAATTAGAATCGTAGAATTGGTGATGTCGATCTCTTCAAACGCGATCGCGTTGGAATTCATTTGGCTTTTCACTTATGCAGGTATTTTTCTATCAAAGCAACAATTGCTCTCTCTTGAAACCCTTGGGCTAAATCTTTTAGTTTGTTAGCAAAAGGATGATATCGTTCGTCGAGTTCTTCTAGATAGGTAGCTCTTTCGCGAATTTTTCTCATACTACCCAATTTGGCTAACTCGTATAAAATTTCCATTTCTTCGGCTGGAGGAGGAATAATCTTTTGCTCGATCGCAGATTCTGAAGATGCAGTTCCTTGTAATTGAGAAATTTCTTCGTAAATCCATTCTAATTGTAAATATTGCTCGATCGATACCAGTAAATCTTGCTGTTTAATCGGTTTGGACAGGAAAGCTTGACAGCCTGCGATTTCGCATTGATGGCGATCGCCTTGTAATACGCTAGCAGAAATGGCAATAATGGGAATATCTTTTAATTGTGGGATTTGACGAATTTCTTGAACGGCTTCAAACCCGCTTTTGACGGGCATCACTAAATCGGTCAAGATGAGATCTGGGTGAATCTGACTGGCAAGTTCGACTTCTTGTTGTCCGTCTTCTGCTAAAACAACCTCAAAGCCAAGAGGTTCGAGCATATTAAGCAATACCATCCGATTTTCGCGTCTGTCATCTACTACGAGTATCTTGCGCCGCTTACCTTCGTAACCTTTGATAAGATTGAACTTGTCTTGTCTGGTATCTTCAAGAATTTGGGCGATCGCAAAGGAAATTTCAAACCAAAAAGTCGATCCTTTGCCCAATTCGCTTTGGACGTTTAATTCTCCTCCCATCAATTCGACGAGTTGGCGACTAATAACCAAACCCAAACCCGTTCCTTCAGATCTTAGGGACTTGCGTAAAAATAAAATACCAATTAGGAGGGAAAAACCGTCACATCCCATTTGGGCAAAGTTTCAGAACGCTCCCAGAAAGGGAGGAGTT
>JALOOL010000451.1 GCA_025454425.1 Hydrococcus sp. Prado102
GCGATAGGAACTCGCACTAAAGTATCGTCTAATTCTGCCTTTCGCTGTTCGACTTGAATGATGGCTTGTTCTAACTCAGCTTTGGCAATTTCAACATCGACGGGACGAACTTCTAATAGTCTTGCGAGATTGGCTTTTTCTCTAGTAATCTGTGCAGCTAAGGTAGAAGTAGTATTTTCCAAATCGGCTCTATTTTGAGTCAGCAACGCCGTAGAACGGTCAAACTCTTCTTGTGACGCTTCGAGTTCGGTACGGCTGATAGCGCCTTGTTCTGCTGCTGTAGAAGCAACAAATCGTTCGTATTTTAATTGTGCCTTGCGAACGGTGGCTTGTGCTTCTGCGATCGCGGCTTTTTTGAGTTGGGTTTCTGTGTTTAGACGCGCTTCTAACTCTGCGATCGCGGCTCGTTGCGCGGCAATTTCTCCCTCTTTTGCTTCTCCTTGTTGAATTTTCTTCATTTGCGCTTGTTTGACTGCTACATTCGCTTGTGCTTCTTTAAGCTGTTGTTCGGCGCGATCGCGTCCTTGTAAGGTGGCAATGACTTGATTGGCTTTAACCAAATCGCCTTCTTTGACTAAAATGGTGTTGACCCGACTGTCTTCTGCATTAGCTACAGAAATTTTTATTACATCTCCTTCTGGAATCAGTTTTCCGAGAGCAACTACCGAGTTTGAAGATACTGCTTCAGTAGGAGGAGGAAGTTCGGAATTATCATTCTGTGCTTGGATAGAATTACAAGCGCTACACAAAGTAAGGGCGACGAGAAAAGTCGTGCAGGTCAAACATTGCCGAAACGCAGGAAAGACGCGGCGAATCCCAATCATAGGTTAGTAAAATGCAATGATTTCTATTCTAGTTAGAAACCTTTAGGCATTTAGACGCTTGCTGACTGGGATTAGGTTCGGCGAATCGCGTGGAAGTTATCTCCCAACCACGCTTATTAGCGTTCCTTATTAATTGGTAGCGAGTTTTAATCCTTTTCTATAATCGTCCCTATTCCCTATTATTTCCAAAAATCACTCGCGCAATAGCCTAGTTCAGAAAGCATTTGACGCAACAAAGGCAAACTCAAACCAATCACGTTACTGTAACATCCTTCTAGCCTTTCGATAAAAAGACCTCCCTTTCCTTCTAGGGCAAAACTGCCAGCACATTTGAGCGGTTCGCCAGTGCTAACATAATCTTCGATCTCCGAATCGCTAATCTTAGCAAAATAAACTTTAGTAGTACCACAGCGAATAATTTTTTGGTTTTGTCTTTGGTCGATGAGGGCATGACCCGTATAGAGTATACCTTCATTGCCGCGCATTTGTTGCCAACGCGCGATCGCGTCGGCGGGAGACTCTGGTTTTCCATAAATCTCGCCGTTTAGTGCTAATACCGAATCGCATCCCAATAGCAAAGCATCGCTAAATTGACTGGCGACCGTTTCTGCTTTGCATTGCGCTAACATTTGCACCAAGGCAGCAGGATCTTCGCTTTGCACTTGCGTTTCATCAAAATTACTCTGACAGACAACTGGTTCTATACCCACCATTTGTAACAGTTTGCGGCGGGCAGGAGAAGCCGAAGCTAAAACAAACTGAGGAAACATATTTATTAAAAGTCGTTCATTCGTTGGCGTAGCCCGTCCCTTGGACGTAAGTCGAAAGTCGAAAGTAAATATTCTATCTATTCTCAAATCGCCAATCGCCAATTTAATAAACTAAGAAAGAATTGACGACTGTTTTAAAGAGTTTGCTGACTTTTCCCCAACGTTTTTGGTCGGTGGAAAGATTAAAGGTGTAGAGTTTGTTGCGACTGACAGCAATGCTGGCGATATCGTGTCGTTCTGGGCGATTGGGAATTTTAACTTCATATTCTAAAGTATAGTAAGTCTTCCCATTAGATTCGCGAGATTCAGCATCGAGTAATTCAGCTTCGCGATCGCTATTCGGATCGCTATTAATTTGTTTGAGAAAACGATAGCCGACTTCTGAGGGAGTTCCTAAATCGCTGAGAGTTTTTCCTTCAGGAATTTTACTAACTATGACGCTTAAATTTTCCGATCGCTGGATAAGATCGTGAAAAACGGTTTCGACTCCTTCGGAGGCGTTTTTCACCTCAACTTCCATCCAGCCATTGGGATATAAAAATTCATAGCCTTTAGTAGCGTTGGTGTAGTGTTGTAAATTAGTAACTCCCACCGAACAACCTGACAGCGTGACACTAACTATAATTATTAAAGTAAAAATTAACGGTCTCAACATTTTTCGTTCCCATTCCGGCTGTCTTATTCTCCCACATTTGTTTGATTCACAGCTTTAACGTCTAAAAACCAACCCTTACAAATTTTTATATAAATCGAGAAAAATGAAGTACGGCAGACAAATATTTGGTTTTTTGGCAATTTTTGCCGCAATAGTAGGATCGGAATCGATCGCATACGCTCAATCGTTTTCTTTATCCGAGTCGCCAATCGTTCGCTCGACCAAGCAAACTGAAGAATCTGAAGAATCTAAAGAACCAGAGAAACAAGAATTGAGCGCAGTAGAATGGTACAACCAAGGATTCGATAAGTTAGAAGCGGGAGATTTTAAAGGTGCGATCGCCGCTTTTACTCGTTCGATCGCGCTAAATGCTGAAGATGCTGATGCTTATTACAATCGCGCCTATGCCTATCACGCGCTAGGAGATTACGAATCGGCACTAGAAGATTACAACAAAACTATCGAACTCAATCCTGATTACGCTTATGCTTATGGAAATCGCTGCTACGCTTTTTATTTGATGCAACAATACGAAGCAGCTATTTCAGATTGTACGCAAGCGATAAAACTCGAATCCAAGTATGCTGATTTTTATATCTACCGAGGTAGCGCACAAACCGAACTCGGTAAGTATCGAGAAGCGATCGCAGATTACAATGAAGCGATCGCTCTTAACAAAGATAATGCCAGTGTTTATTATCAGCGCGCGATCGCCTATACTCGCCTCAAGGAATATCGCAAAGCGCTAGAGGATTATACACAAAGCCTTCGTTTAGATGATAGTTTAGCCGATGCTTTCTACGGACGCGGGATCGTCAATTCTCAACTCGGCAATAAAGAAGAAGCGATCGCAGATTTAGAACGAGCAGTTAAACTATTTAACGAACAAAACAAACCAGAAGACTCCAAAAAAGCACTTGAAACGCTTAACTCTCTTAGCAGAGCATCAGAAGGGGAGTAGGGGAGCAGAATATTGATTACTTAACTTCTGAACTCCTGAACTCCTGAACTCCTTAAACTGAACTACTTTCCTCAACTAATTTTGGATGCAAATACAGCAACAGTAATTAATCCGCCTATTAGTAATAAGGCAGAAATTCCTAATAGAATGTAATTTCGCTGTTCGGTTTTGGTAGGAGGTGCAGCTTGATAAACTTTCGGCTCTACCGCAAAGTTATTTAGCCGTCCTCCTTCTTCGGTTGTATAAGGCATGATTGCAATCCTTTGAAAACTTTCTTAATTTTTCAGTTATCGTTCTTACGATAATACAACGATTCTTTACAAAAAAAATGGCTTTTAGAGATAAATTATCCTTGACAAAAAAACAAAATAGTGGATAAAAACTAATCCAAAGCTACTTGTGACATTTCTTCAGGGGTATCTAATTCCGACTCCGATGTTTGAATCAAAAAAGGCAAATCGGCTCCAGCTAAGCCTCGCTGAATTCTCAAAGGCGTTGTTTCAAAAATGATAAACAACGGATAAATTTTGGCTGCACCTTCGCTCAACATATGTTGTTCGCGCAAAGGCATAAGCCATTCATAATCTTGATGTAAATGAACTTGCGTCTTGCGCCAGCGACCGAGCAATCCAGAAAAATCTTCTCCAGGACGATGAATAAAGACTAAAATTTCCGTCCCCATTTTAATTTTCCATTCTGGGTCGCAAGTGAGAATCGCCAAATCGCAAGATAGCTGAATCGCTTGCAAATCGCCCGAAGTTTTGGAGTGGCGAAGTTTGACGACGGGTAGGGGAATAGTAATTAAACTTTGCTGGGGACGACGCATACTAGGGATCAGTTCTAGATAAGGTCGGTACTGTTTGAGCAAAGCGATCGCGCCAGAGCGATTACTATACTCCGATAGCAGGGTTTCGTAATCAGATTGCTTGACAGACATAACACTATAAAATTATGAATTAAAAATTAT
>JALOOL010000129.1 GCA_025454425.1 Hydrococcus sp. Prado102
CAGTTATTCTCAACGATAAAACTTATTTAATTCTTCAACGACCGGATGGCCAACTGCACCGCTATCAAATCAACATTAATTCAGACGAATTAACTCAGCGAGTTCGACAGTGGCGAGATTCATTGGAAGACGTATTTAACCATCAATACCTCATAGAATCTCAAGCGCTTTACGAAATTTTAATTCGTCCATTGGAAGCAGAATTACAAGCGAGCGATCCCCAATTTTTAATTTTCATTCCCGATGGCATTTTGCGAAATATACCGCTAGCGGCCCTTCATGATGGCAAACAGTTTTTAGTCGAAAAGTATCCCATTGCCGTCTCTTTAGGATTCAATTTAACTTTTGCCAAGCCAGCCGAGCGAAAGCTGAGTTCGCTAACCTTTGGGTTAACTAAAGCTAAACCTCCCTTTCAACAAGAATTACCCGATGTCGCCAAAGAAACTCAAGCCGTACAAGCGATTTTAGGAGGAAATCAATTTATGAATGAAGAATTTTCTTGGAAAAATTTTCGAGAACAATTATTAAACAATGAATCGCCTATTGTTCACCTAGCCACTCACGGAATTTTTACTGGAACTGTCGAAAGAAGTTTTTTGCAAACTTTCAATCGCCCGATAACTTTAACTGACCTCGAATCATTATTAAACAAGAGCCAACAAACGATTGAATTATTGACGTTAAGTGCTTGCCAAACTGCCGCCGGGAATGACCGTTCGGTTTTAGGAATGTCAGGAGTTGCTTTGCGATCGGGAGTAAAAAGTTTGCTGGGTTCTCTGTGGTTTAGTAACGATGCAGCATCAACTGAGTTAATAGCAGATTTTTATCGGCATTTAAAACAAGGAGCGACCAAGGCTGAAGCATTACAGAAAGCACAAAAAGCACAAATTTCTAATCAAATTAGCCACCCTGGAATATGGTCGAATTTGGTACTGGTCGGAAATTGGTTGTAATTTAAAAAAAGATTGCCCATGAATTTTACTATCATCAACAAGAATTTTAAACGGTTATTTATTGGATTAGTTTTGCTGTTTTGGATGGGTTTGGTTTTTCCTTGTTTTGCTCAAGAAATTCCGCAGCAACCCCATCAAAATATCGGAGTCAACCCGTTAGATAGCCAAGAATTAGAAATTATTCTCGATCGCTTTTTCGGCGAACAAATGGAAAAATTGCACATTCCTGGCGCTGCTTTCTCCCTCGTCAAAGATGGAGAAATTGTCTTGAGCAAAGGCTATGGATTTGCCCATCTTGAAAAGAAAATTCCCGTTAATCCCGATCTCACAATTTTTCGGATTGGCTCGATTTCCAAACTTTTTACGGCTACAGCAGTCATGCAATTAGCTCAAAAAAAACAATTGAAGTTAGACGAAGATATCAATCGCTATCTTCAAGCATTTCAAATCGACAAAACCTATTCAAAACCGATTACTTTTTCCAATCTTTTAACTCATACAGACGGTATCGATTCCGGTTGGGCAATTGGCGCTTTCGCACGCACACGATCGCAAATGAAACCTTTAGAACAATACGTAACCTCTAAGCCATTACCTCCTCGCATTCTCCCACCTCAAGAAGTCTTTTTTTATGGCGATGTCGGAATGGTATTAGCAGGATATCTCGTCGAAAAAATCTCAGAAATTCCTTTTGAAGAGTATGTTCGCCAAAACATCCTAGAACCCCTGAAGATGCAACATAGCGGCTTCGAGCAACCCTTACCCCCTCAATTACAGTCAGATTTAGCTGTGGGCTATAAGTATAACAATGGCAGCTATCAGCAAAGAGAATTCGCCTTCAATCAAAATGTTCCTGCTGCTGCATTCATGGCTACGGCTGAAGATATGGCGCATTTTGCGATCGCTCATTTGCAAAATGGTCGCTATGAAGGTGGGCAAATTTTGAGTGAAGCAACGGCTAAAGAGATGCACCGCAGGCAGTTTGCCCATCATCGGTTAATGCCAGGTTCGGCTTACGGCTTTTACGAGCGAGAATTTCAGTCAATTCGCGCGCTAGAACATAGCGGGCGCATGAACGGCTATAGTAGCTTATTAATGTTATTTCCCGATCTCAATCTCGGCTTTTTCGTGGCTTGTAACAACAATGCCAGCGAACTTCTGACTAATTTAAGCCAAGAAATTTTCAAGCATTATTATCCCGTCTCTCATCAATCTACGATATTGCACAGACCGCTTGCTAATTCTCAAACCCCTCTACAACAATTGAGCGGTACTTATCGTTACATCCATTATCCGCATTCCACCATCGAAAAACTAGGCGCGATCCTTGGAGAAGCACCAGAGGTAAAACTTACCAGTAATCGAGATCGTACTTTAACCCTCTCCTCCAACAGTAATAAATGGGTTGAAGTAGAACCCTGGCTGTTTTACGACGAAAAAACGGGGAATTACATGACTTTTCGGCGAGACGAACGCGATCGCATCACTCATCTGTTTACTGGTTCTTCGATTTTCTCCGCCCTAGAAAAAATAAAATGGTACGAAACGGCAGCATTTCAGTTTAAATTAGCCGGAATTTGTGTTTTAATCTTTGTTTCTGCCTGTCTTGCCGGATTAATTCGCTGGGTTGTGAATCGTTTTGGCCAACCTCCTCAACTTGCCAAAACAGTTTGGCTGGCTCGATTTTTAGCCTTTTTAGTTAGCTTTTTGTATTTAGCTTTTTTATCGGGAATGGGTTGGTTTGTTTTCAAGACTGACTTTTGGGAATTTTTCTACGGATTGCCCGTTCTAGTCAAGTTTTTACTGTATCTAACGCCGATCGCGTCTGGATTGACCGTTGCTTTAATTATTACGACTGCCTTAGCTTGGAGAACGAAAAACTGGTCGGTATTAAGTCGATTGCATCACTTGTTAGTTGCACTAGCCGCTTTGATTTTTATTCCTTTTCTGAACTATTGGAACTTGTTGGGGTTAAGATGGTGACAAAAATTTTACCAATAGCTAGTTTAGCCGGAATTTTATTGATATCTCCCATAGTATCGGCGCAAATCGTTCCCGATGAGACTCTGCCGCAAAATTCTGTCGTTAATTCTCAAGGCGATCGCTTTGAAATCAATCGAGGAACGCAAACGGGAAACAATCTTTTTCATAGTTTTAAATCCTTTTCCGTTCCTACCGGAAGCACGGTTCATTTTAATAACGCTCCAAACATTCAAAATATTCTCAGTCGGATTACAGGAAATTCAGTTTCTGAAATTGACGGTCTAATTAGAGCTAACGGCGCTGCCAATTTGTTTTTAATTAATCCCAATGGAATCGTTTTTGGTTCTAATGCCGCTCTTGATTTGGGGGGATCGTTCTTTGCTACTACCGCCGATCGCATTGTTTTTGCAGATGGAACGAGCTTCAGTACCAGCAATGCTTCTACGCCTTCGCTTTTAACTGTTAGCGTGCCCGTTGGGTTAGGATTTGGCAGCGATCCAGGATCGATTCGCGTGCAAGGGACGGGGCATCAATTGACCGCAAACGACCCTATCTTTTCGCCGCTTGCTGGGAACGAGACAGCCGGATTGCAGGTAGCACCTAGAAAAACACTAGGATTGATAGGAGGCAATCTAATTCTCGAAGGCGGTACGCTGGGAGCGGAAGGCGGACGAATTGAGTTAGGGAGTGTTGGAAACGGTTTGGTTCGGCTTACATCTAATCGAATGTTGAATTACGAACAGGTAGAGAGCTTTCAAGATATTTCTCTATCCGAACAATCTTTAGTCAATGCAAGCGGTGCGTTAGGAGGTTCGATTCAAGTTCAAGGAACCCGCATTGCAATAGATGGGGGTTCGGCAATTGTCGTCCAAAATCGGGGAACGCAAGCAGCAGGAAATATTAATCTTCGCGCTTCCCAAGGGCTGCAAGTATCTGGAACCAACTCAAGCGGAACCTTTCGCTCTCTTATTATCAACGAAGCATTGGACGGTCAAGGCGGAAACATTACGATCTCGACTCCTCGTTTGCTAGTTCGAGAAGGAGGAGCAATAGTAACAAAAGCATTCAATCTCGGTCGAGGAGGAAATTTATTCGTAGACGCGCCAGAAAAAGTTTTGGTGACAGGGTTTTCACCGCTCAACCCCATGATATTTAGCTCTGTTGTTGCTGCTACCTTTGGACAGGAAAATTCTGGGAACGTTGCTATGACTTCAGACAGAGTAACTGTTGACAAGGCTGGAACTATTGGCACCGTGACATTTGGTAGCGGAAATGGGGGCGATCTTTTTATTAAAACCAACGATCTTGAAGCGATTGGCGCTTCTCCTGTGGCTCCAGTCTATAGCGCTTTTTTATCGACTTCTGCTGGCAGTGGCAACTCAGGTAATATTGTCATTAATACGTCGAGATTAACCGTTCGAGATGGAGGCATAATTACGACCTCTACTGCGGCGACTGGCAATGCCGGACGAGTAACGATTAATGCCACTGAGTCAGTTCAATTGAGAGGGCAAGATTCGACTTCTCAGGTGGGAAGTCGGATCGTTTCTTTTGCTAGCCCAGAAACCGAAAGAACCAGACAAATATTTAATCTTCCCTCAATCGTTCTTGGAGATGCTGGCAGGGTGACAATTCATACGAGAAATATGCAGTTGCAAGATGGCTCATCAATTAGTGTATCCAGCAACGAGGGAAAAGGAGGTCAAGTGACATTAAACTCCGAACAAATCTTTTTAGACAACAATGCGTCGATCGCTGGTTCGACTGACAATGGAATTGGCGGTCAGATCGACATCAACACTACTTATTTACAATTGAACGATACCAGCGAGATAGTTACTAGAGCCTTACAAAAGGGAAATGCTGGCAACATTGACATTGAAGCTCAAACACTTCAATTGCTCGGCGGTAACTTTATCTCTGCTTCAGGATGGCAAAATAGTGATGGGGGGGCAATTAATATTCGATCCAAAACTCTCCAATTACAAAATAGTTTTATTACTTCTGCGGCGCAACAAGGCGATAGCGGTACAATCGATATTGAAGCTCAAACGCTTCATTTGCTTGATGATAGCGGAATCTCTGCTGCTATACTACAACAAGGAAGCAGCGGTACTGTTAATATTCAATCCCAAAACCTTCAATTGCAAGATAGTGTTATTACTTCTGCGATAGGAGGAAAACAAGGAAGAGGTGGGACTGTTAATATTCAATCCCAAAACCTTCAATTGCTCGGCGATAGCTTTATCTCTGCCGCCATACTACAACAAGGAAGCGGCGGTACTGTTAATATTCAATCGCCAACTCTTAAACTACAAGACAATAGCTTTATCTCAGCTAGAGTGGTACAAAGTGGTGAAGGAGGAAAGATCTTTATTAACTCAAACGATATTAGATTGTTTGACGAAAGCAATATTAATGCTTTTGCAGGCGAAACTGCTAATGGAGGTAATATTTTCATTGATGCCGATACCATTGTGGTTTTAGGAGAAAGCCAAATTTCTGCCAATGCGTTTCAAGGACGCGGTGGGAATATTGATATTGTCGCTCAAGGCGTTTTTACTTCTCTCGATAGCGCGATCGCGGCTACTTCACAATTAGGAATCGATGGTACCGTTACAATTAATGCACCAGATACCGAAATTCACAAAGAACTCGAACAATTTAACGCTCAGACAATTCCAACCGAGCAAATTTTGGAGAGAAGCTGTGTAGCTTCAAAAACCCCTCAGCAGGGAAGTTTTGTGAATGCGGGGACGGGAGGCTTGCCGCCTACTCCCGAAACCGCGATCGATGAATTCGATCTTAGAGAAGAAAGACAAGGTTCCGAACCGACTCCAGCGACATCTCAATCCTCGCCACCAGAAACCGTTTATATTTCTTCTATAGCTCCTTGGAAACCAGGCGATCCGATCGTTCAAGGTCGGACAATTGTGCAAACTGCTGACGGGCGAATGTTATTGGTTGCCGAAGCCCCACCACAAACGATTGAATCGGCAGAATATTTGGTTTGCCAGTAAAAGGTTCTGGCGATCGGATGAGAGATTAACGATCGACAAAAAACCGGAATTGCCTCAAAATTTCACGCTTGCGCCTGCCGAAAAAGACAATCCGCTTTCTTGTAACGAATCGCCCCGATTCTCCACTTCTACCAACGGAATACCATAATCTAGACGAACAAACAAAGAATCTTGCCATTGCCAGCGCAAACTCGCTCCCGTGCTGACCAGCGTATTAGGTTCTAGCGCGTCTGTCCGCTCGCTCCAAACCGTTCCAAAATCGACGAAAGGCGCAACCTCTAAACTGCCCCAATCTTCATCGTTAAAAAGCAAAAACCGCACCTCAGCAGAAGCACTCAAGCCATTATCCCCAACTCGTAAATTTTGCCGATAGCCGCGCACCGTATCGATTCCTCCAATATCGAATTGCTCGATAGGCAGCAGGGAATCGGGTGTCAGTTGAGCCGTAGTTCGCACGAGAAAGGTAATATCCTCGTCGAGTTTTTCTACCCACTGAAATTGCCCTTGCCAAGAGAAAAATTGCCCGTCTGTCCCAGAATCGTTTACCGTCGCATCAAACCAGTCCAATCCGATGCTAAACTGCGATCGCGCTCCGATAACCCCGTCAGTCGAACGAGAAAGCCACTCCTGCCCCAATCGAAGTGCAGTTACTCTCGATTTACCTCGTTCTGGCCCGACGGTAAACGAAAAGGGAAAATCTTCTAAAATAAACGTTCGGCTCTCTTGCAAGTCGAGAGCCATAAAGAGCGTAAATTCTTCGCTTGGACTTTGGACGAGCGGCTGGCGGACTGCTATTAACAATCTCTCCGATTCGGCTCTAATCCCCAAGTCTTCAAATTCTTCAACGATTCTGTTGTCGCCGCTATTGTACTCCACTTTTACCGTTCCGTTTTGTGCGTTAAATGGAACCGCGTAGCTGATGTTGAATTTGTCTAGTCCCTCAGTAACGCCATAGCTAGCGTAGGCGCGATCTCCAAATCCCAGAAGATTTTGATGCTCGACAATTGCCGCTCCCTGTAATTCCCCAATCACAGGAGATTCGTAGTTATTGAACTGTAAGCCGACTGAAAAAGCGTCCGCCTCGATCGCTTCAACTTCCAAAACGTTCAATCCTGGCGCTCTTCCCTGTTTGAGTTCGGCTCGAATTGTTTTGATGAGAGGGTTGAGTTGCAAAAGCTGAAGCGCTTTTTCCAAGCGATTGATGTTAAGAGGCTTTTCGGTTGCTGATTTCAAGCGATCGCTGATATAGCTCTCTTGCAGGCGCTCCAATCCGCGAATCTCAATTTTTTCTAGCTGTCCCTCCACGACTTGTATTACAATCGTGCTGCTGGAAAGATCTTGAACAGGTAAATAAGCCCCCGAAGTTACGTAGCCTTCTTGGATGTATAAATTCGCGATCGCTTCTCGAATCTCTTCTAGCCTTGTTAGAGTAATTTTTTGACCGATAAAACGAGCGATCGCGGCATCAAGTTCGCTCTTTTTAAATGCTGTATTACCTAAAACTTTAACCTGTTTGATTTTCAAGCTTTCTTCTGGCTGACGCTGTATTACGGGCAAATCAAAGCTCTGAGCGCATAACAAAATAGGAGAATTGACCGTTATGAAAGTCAGGGTCAAACTGAAAAATTGAATGAAGAATTTGTTACTATAGATTTTGGATTGTAGACGACCGCTTTTGACTTTTGGATTGTCTATCATTTTGACGGGTGTATTTTAAAACTTTAAATTTATGAGCGCGACTATTTTAGTTGTTGATGACGAAAAAGATTTTGATACTACCGTTCGAGATATTTTTGAAGAAGAAATTAAACAAGGAGAATACTTAATTGATTTTGCCTCTAACGGCAAAGAAGCTCTAGAAAAAATTTATGCCAATCCCAATTCAATCGACCTGATTTTGACTGATGTTAGAATGTCACAAATTGATGGTTTGGCTTTAATTGATACTTTAAAAACTGAAAGTATTTCTATTAAAATTATTGTGTTCTCGGCTTACGTTTCGGCTCAAGACGCTGAAGGCTTATTAAAAGATAATCATAACATTTTAGAATTTTTTACCAAAGCCAATATCAATATCGACCAAATAAAATCCCTCGTCAACCAATTTTTAAAACTCTCTTTAGACAGTCAAACGGCTAAAAGCTTCGATTATTCGCAGTTAGATAAAGAAACCTCGCAGTTCGTCCGAGAACAAACTCAAGAAATTCGGGGATTGATGAGGAAAACGGCTCAAAATATCGTTGACGTAGGCGCGAAATTAAAACAAGTCAAAGAAAGACTAGAACACGGTCAATTTCTAAAATGGTTGGAAGCAGAATCTTGGAGCCATTCCCTAGCCGTCAAGTTCATGCAGGTCGCCGACAAATTCAAATATGTAAATTTTACGCATTTGAATATTGCTCCTTCAGCCCTTTACCTGTTGGCTGCGCCTTCAACTCCAGAAGAGGTAGTAGAAGAAGCCATACAACGCGCCCAAACTGGAGAGCCAATCGCTTACGCGACGGCTAGAGAAATCAAGCAAAAGCACAGTCAGACAATAGTCGAGGCTACACCCAAACCCCAAACAGTAGAGATCGCAAAAGTCGAAGTACCAGAAAATTTTGCCAATCCTTCCGAGCGATCGCTTGTATCGGCTTCAGCCACTCAAGTTCGTCAGCGAAATACAGCACCCACCCCTTCCCAATCTAACAAACACGAGATTCTTGCCATTCGTTCTAAAGGGGCGATCGAGCAAGAGGAGCGAGAAACCGCTCGCACTCAAGATTCCGTTACTCCTTCTGCACTCGTTAAATCTGAAACTTGGTGGCGGCTAGGAGAGCGGCATTTGCTCTACTGCGGCAATCCAACCTCATCTCATTTTAAAACCCGACTCCCCGAACGGGTTTCTTTAACAATTTCCTTTCCTCCCACCTCAAACTGGGACTTAAATGTTACGGCTCCAGCTAACTCGAAATTAGTATTCTTCAGTACCTATCAAGATTTAGATCCAGATACATTTCGGGAAATGCTCCGTCAATCTTTATTACTTTATTCGGAGAGTAACGATACGGTAGTGTTTTCATTTTTGCCAGAACCAGACTTACCGCAATTAGTGCATCAGCTAGGCTGTCGCTGCTTTATTGCCGAGCCAGATCCAAGAAAATGTGAAAAGGCGATCGCCCATTGGCAAAAAATGGGAGGAACGGTAGAGCGGACGAACGGGTTAAAATTCTAGGTCAAATGACAGTTGTCCTGGGGTAATATTGCCCCGTCGTCCCGCGTGAGATGCCAAATGACAGGGCGTACAAAGCGGAATCAAGTTCTCTGCTCGGTTGTCAGCCGGATCTCGATTGGAATGATGAACCGATAGCGTCAAGGTCGTCCACTCAGAACGGGTTAGATCTTTTGGTTTTTCGCCGGGACGATAGCACTGTCTCTGACAACGCTGACACCGCCAACAAGCTTTTTCCTTAATCGCCGTAGCAATTTCCGACCAGTTAGAAGGGTAGCGATCGCGATTCATCGGCATTGTTTACTCTCCCATCGAAAAAACGCGATCGCGCTCTGTTGCCTCTACAATCGACAAATTTCCTTGTCCCACTTGCTCTAAAAGCCGTTTGAGAGATGGCTGTCCCGCCCAATAACAACTAAACTTAGTTGCATATTCATCGAGAACTTTTTTGGTTTGCTCGTCCAAGCGCACTCCCACAAACTTTTCAGTCGTCCATTTTGGCACCGCTTGCCTCTTGCCTTGCCGTCGAGAACTTTTTTGTAAATTCTCTAACTGCCGCTCGCTCAACTCTTTTCTCTTTTTTCCCCTAACCATCAATTACTAGCTCGGTTACAAGTGCGCCTGAGATTCCTCTCAAATTTTACTCGATTTGCACGTCTTCTCTCGATATTTTTCCTTTATTTTTATCATTAAAGGATAAAATAAAAAAAATATTTTTCAGCGACCATGAACGAACTGCTGAAATCGGATTTGGAGGAAGAAGTACCCGTCATTCCCCAAGCCGTTAACGAAGAAGAACTTACCCCAGAAGAAGAACAAGACCTTATTCATCTGGAACGCAAAGTAGAACGGGCTTTTTATGAAGCGGGGAAAGCGTTAGCTCAAATTCGCGCTCGCCGTTTGTACCGAAGTACCTATAAGACATTTGAAGACTATTGCCAAGCTCGATTTGGCTATACCAGACGAGGCGCGAATTATTTAATTGCTGGAGCCAACGTTATCGAAAATTTGGGAACCAATGGTTCCCAAATTTTACCGACATCAGAAAGACAAGTGCGATCGCTCGCTTCTCTAGACCCAGCCGAGCAATGCCAAGTCTGGACAAAAGCCGTCGAGCAAGCAGGGAATAAGGTTCCGCCCGCCCGCATCGTCAACGATATCGTTCGGCAAATCAGAGAACGCCGTCCCGTCCCCAATCCCTATCGCGTCGGCGATATTTGTGAAATCTCGGTTAAAGAAAACCCCGAACTGCGCGGGAAAGGAGGATGCTGGGCAATTGTCGCGCAAGTGTCGAATTTTAGCTGTACCGTCCGCACTTGGGACGGAGAATGTCAAGTGAAAATCGAACATCTCAAAGATTTGGCGCTCTCTCCAGCACAACGAGAAGAAGTACGACAACTGAGCGATCGCATCTCTCGCTTACAAGCAATAGGCAATCTCGATCGCGGTGCTTACCCACTTTTGAGGAGTTTGGGCAAGCAAACCTATCTCACCCCGCTAGAAGAAAAGCTACTCAAGGTTTTGGAAGAAGAATACAAAATTTAATACATTCGTCATTTTGATGTCGGTAAAATTTGGGAACCAATGGTTCCCAAATTTTTAATGAGTTATGTTCTCAGCGCGATCGCGCTATAACGGTTAGTAGAGAGAATTTAAGCATTTTTAATAGCTTCAAAAATATTTACTCATGAATTGCAAAATCAACTGTCCCGCCTGTCGAGGACGGCTGTATCTCCCTTTTCGACAGAACGACGACGAAGATGTCCAAGATATTATCTGTTCTCGTTGTCTTGGCAGATATGCCGTAACCTACTTAGAAATTATAAACAGCACTTTCGATTTAGAAACGCTATCTTCCAGTCATCCAGAACGAGCGACTCAGTATCGTCGGGTTTATCGCGTCCGCGCTTTTAACTCTAAGCGAGAGATCGAATTCCTTGAATTTTCCTTACCTAGTAGCGCTCACAGTTTCTCGCTATCGTCTGGAGACGAACTTATTTTGCTCAATACGATACAAGACAACGCGATCGATAAACTCATTTGGTTGAAAAACCACACGACAGGCGAAAGCTACCAATTTTTTTCTCCCAGCAGCCAAGCCAAAATAATCGGACTCAAAGCTGGGATGTTCGTCATGGGAGTCAGCTTACTGCTGGCATATTTACTACCGCTTTCTCCCAAACAGCTTTTGGCGATCGCCCTTCCCACCAGCGCGGGAGTTGGCGTTTGTGTCGCTCAACGTCAGTCGAGACAAGGAAAAGAACGCAATGCGCGAGTAGCAACTCGCTTAAAAGCCGAACAAATGCTTTTAAAAAATCTAGATTCGGTTAATGAGCGACTTCAACAACACCAACAGAATTTTATCGCCGAACGGCGCACTCGCGATCGCCTCCGGCAGTTGCACGAAAAAATGAGCCAGACGGATACCGCTCAATTTGAATCCCGCTTGCTCGTTTTAGATCGAGGCATCGCAGTTTTAAAAGAACAACTAGCGTTAAACCAGAACCTAATCGACGGCTATAGTCAAGTCAAAAATCTTTTAGAAATCGAGTACGAAACCTCGCGACTGGCCGAACAACTCCCAAACGCAGAAGACTTTGGCGCAAAAATCTTTGCTCGACTTGAAGAATTAAACGCCTTAGAACGACAAAAAGAGGCATTGGCTCTCGATCGCGAACCAGCCAAGTTATATTGTGAATGAGCTATCTTCCTCACGCCCCAGTTATTTAAAGAATTAATAGCTATGTCTGACAACTGCGATTTTGAGATCGAAATCCGCTGTCGCTTTCAAGGACAAGTCGCGCGGGATTTAAAAGAATTGCGAGACATCGGGAATTTTCCCAGCTTCAAAGTGGCAGCAGAACACGTTATTGGCTGCTTTACCGGATCGATGGTACGCAATCTGCGTCAAGCCCAAAACCGAGTCGAACAATTGCCCGTTCATCTTTCCGACGCGGACGAGATCGGCGAAAAATAAATTCATATTATTTTGTATCTTTTTGTTAAAGAAAATTAAGCAACCACTCCGTTAATGGCGCTAAAAATTGCCATTTCGATCCGACTCGATCCAAAATAGCGCACGGGATCGGACAAAATCTGAAAGTTTTACTCCCGTTGCGATCGCTTCTGTTGCATTTTTTAACAAAGAGAGTTCCGACCCCACTTGAAAAATTCCAGCAAAGTATTTTAGGATTTGTTCCAGAAAGTTTAACGCTCCCATTTCAACCATTTCTTAGGGATTGGTTTGAAATCAATATTCTTTAGATTCAAAATAATTAATTCAAAACTGCGAAATGCCTTCATAGGCGTTTCCGTTTCACACGAAAACCTTGTGAGTAACTTTAAGGAACTCGCTTTCGAGAATTAAGCAATTTTGAATAATTTGGAGCGATCAGGATTTTTCCTGCAATACAACAGTCGATTGACTGTTAATGAGATTTCTGCGCTTTTTTTACTTTTGACTTTGAACAATTATTTTTGCAGAGGAACCATGTCGGTCAAAGTTCTTCGCCAGTTTTATTGCAAGTATTCCTTGTACTTGTTGCCCGTAATTATTGTTTCCGCTTTGATGGCATTTGACTTTTGGTTGGGAGATCCGGTTGTCACTGCCTATATTCTTCTATTTTTATCTGCTTACGTGCTTTCGCGACTAGAGCCTCCTTTAACAAAATGGCTCGGTAGACTCGGCAGTCGAAGATTAATCGCGACTACTTTTTTTGGGGTTGGTGCTGTTGGATTGGTTCTTGTCAGCCCCGTTTTAGCTCAGTCCGTGCCCAATCCCAATCCTAATCCGTCAAGCTGTCAGGGAATGTTTGGCCCCATTTCTACTTTCTTTAGCCAAGCGTTTACCAGTTCGGGCGCTACGCAAGCTGGAACTGAAGTTTGCACGACTTTCGGCATGATCCAAGCAATTCTAGCTGGAGGCTTCATCGTTACGCTTGGGGTAACTGGCTATGTCGTTGTCGCACAAGGGGCGGAGATTCGCACGGTTCTGATTATTCCTGGCGTAGCCCTATTGGTATTCATCGGCAGTTTCCTCATTCAAAATATGTTTTTAGGAACGGGAACGACGGCACCGATAACGTAAAATCCTGAGTTTTGAATGATTTTATAGCGGTTCTCACGTTCGTGAGGTACAAGTTTTTCCCCTTTCCCCTTTCAAGGCTTAATGGTGTATTTCATCTAAAAGAGAATTGCTATAGCCATGTCATTTCAGTCAGACGAAACGGTTAAAGTTAACAAAATCGTTGGCAAATCTCCCGGTATCGGTTGGTTGCCCGCCGTTCAAATGCCTTTCTGGATAATTGCTTTTTGTATTTCCGGTTTTTTGTACGTTTTCTTCAATATTGGCTTAGAAGCTTTCTTATTTTGGGGGTTTCTTCCTTGCATTATCTTTTGGGGGCTGACGGGAAATAAACCTCATCGATTTCTAGAGCAGTTTCATTCTCCTCGTCTGTGGGTTAGTGGACAACCTCGCTGCCAGTTTCATCCACAACATCCACTTCCTATTAAAGAGCGGATCGGAAAGCGCGTTCGCGTTCGTTTGGATACTATGAAAATTCAAGTTTCTCATCCTCTCGAAGATTCTTTATCTCTGGTCGGTTACGGAGAAGTCAGATTGGGCGATACTTGTGGGTTTTATCTGTTGAGCGACAAGCAACAGCAAGTATTTCGCGTGGTTTTTGCCTGGAAAAGTCCGGGAATTGACCCCAATCTCCCAGAAGAGTCGGCAAAAAAGTTAATAGACGCGCTCGACGATAGTTTTAGAGAACTCCCCTCGGAGATCGTTCTGCGATTTGAGTATTCTTCATTTGCTGTCGATGACGATTATCAAACCGTTCTCGACAAGCAGTTAGAGCAATCCACCAGCGAGTTAAGCGACTTGCTGATATACTCTCAAAAAGCCAGAACGCGGCAATTGCGCGATCGCGGCAAGCGACAAATTCAGCAGTTACGCATTTTTGCGATTTACGAGACGAGTCTGTCCAAAGAAAGCTACGAAAAGCACGATTGGCTGGGCAGAATGGGGCAAGCTTTACAGCCTTATTGGGAGATTTTCAAAGGAGAAAAAGAACGAGCCGATTTCGATCGCTATCAAAAAATGATAACCGAGGCATACAGCCGATGCTTTCGGCGGATCGACTCGCTTTTAGATTCTATGGGATTGGCAGCCAACGCGATTGGGGCTTGGGATCTTTACGAAACAGACTATCGGGAACTGCATAACGAACCGCCGCCGCCGTTTCCCCAATTACTCGTCTTAGATCGCCGAGGACTGCACTGCCACAAAGATCCGCACAATGCCAACAAACACGTATCCGCCGTTCTTTTTCGACCAGAGCGAGGTCGCAGTGTCGTCCCAGAGAGCGAACGCGATTGGATACACTATCCGCTCAAGCGCAAATATTTGGGTTTCATGCAACTGGGAAAACCAGCAAGCTTTCCCTCCGACGCGCACAGAAACAAATATCGAGGGGAGTTGCGCTATTTATTCGATCCCACCCTACGCGCCCACCTGCACGACTTCAAGATCGTTACTGAAATTTCTCGCGGCAATCAGGGTTTGCAAAAGTGGGATTTAGAACGCCATACTCGCAATGCCAACGAACTTTCGCTGCGGGCGATGACCGATAAAACAGTCGATGTCGCTTCTGAGAATCGTGCCGCCGAGTCGATCTCCGCGCGACAGGCACTCGAACAAGGTAAGGGACTTGCGGGTTAATAAGTTACCAGCTAGACTGAGCAAGCAACTTGTTACTTCCTTTGTGAGCTATGCTAACTGAACTAATAAAATCAAGT
>JALOOL010000452.1 GCA_025454425.1 Hydrococcus sp. Prado102
GTCAGCTAATCAGGTAAAAACGTGTAGTGACGGCGTTTCAACCCGTCACGAAACAACCTTATTAGAATCCGCCGCACTTTAAGTCGGCGGAGTAGTCAATTTATAACCCTCTTCTGTCACTTTCGGAGAGGCGACCGCCAAAACCGTTGCACCGAAGTTAGTCGAGCGAATCGGCTAGAATTCTAAATTCTCCTTAAAAAATCTCTCTCGCGATCGCACTAAGGACAAGAGTTTCAGAATTTAGAAATGGCTTGGGTTTTCCTAGACTGACAAAAGAGGAATATATTATGTCGCGAAATACAACAAGCTTATTAATGTTGGGTTGAGTGTTGTGCCTCAACCTACCAATACTAGATTGCCTTTTATTTTAATAGTTAATTTTAAATTATCGCGCTCCAGGCACAGAGGAGAACGCACGGAGAAAAATAGCGCGCCTTTTGGAAATCGCTAAAAAATCAAACTTTGGATACAAAAAAGTTACTCCAAAAGCCAGAGAGAAAACAATCTTAGAAAGCGAATAATAAAAAAATAAAAATAAATTGTCAGAAAAATTAGTCTCGAAAAGAAGGTAAAGAATGTCGATAGATGAGAATAATAGTACGGCTAGTGTCACCTCTAATAATGAGTTCGATGTTACCAGACATACGGTAGTTCACTTACCTCATCTCTCTAATGTCGAAACTTTACTAGAAGATTTTATCATTCACTCATTTCCGCTTTACAAAATTTCTATTGTTGGCGAAAAAGTTCCTCAATCGCCACCTTTTACTGGGGTTGCGGCAAGCGAAAGCTTTAATGCAGAGGCAATGTCCATTCCAGAGGAGCCAGCGCAAAGATATCGCGATCGCGTTAAAGCAGGCGAATACTTAGTTATTATCAGCGCCTCAGATAGAGATATGAGCCAAGCGATTTCTGTTCTAGAAATGAGTGGTATTCGAGACTGGAAAATCTACGACCAAGCGCAAATTTTTACAAATTCGTCTTTTTAATTTACATCAATTGAGGATTCAAACAATGAAAAAACTCATTCCCTTTTTAGTCGGTAGCTTTTTGGTTTTTGGTGCGGCTGCTTGTCAAAATCCTGCGGGAACAAGCGAATCTGCACCTGATAATACCGAACAAAACGCACAAGCACCTACTACTGGAGAAGTACAGGAGTCTAAAGAAGACGCTCAAAGCGAAGTTCGTAGGGATCAACTCAATGCTGACATTCGCGCCCGCGAACAGCGCAATAATATGACTGGTGGCGATACAGATAGAGCCGATGGCGATATAGAAAGCGAAGTGCGATCTAAGTTAGAAGCTAATTTACCCGCTTCTCAGCTAGCTGTAGAAGCTACTGATGAAGGTGGTGTTACTGTGTCGGGTACTGTTACCAACCAAGAGCAACTCGATAAAATCGAACCTTTGGCCAAAGAAATTAAAGGTGTTAAAAACGTAGATGTCAAAGCTACGGTTGCTCAGCCAACTTCAAATAATTAATATCAAACAAAATTGGAGGCATACAAAGGGCATGAATAAACTATGCCCTTTTTCTAGTGCCAAATTCCCTTGATGCCATAGTAAATACAAGCGCTAGCACCAACGAGATAAACAAACCAAGTTGAGAAAAAACCGATCGCGCGTCCAATAGAAGGGCCATATATTTGAATGACTCCCCAAGCATGAGCAATTCGTGCAAGCGTTAGCGTACCGCCAAGAAGCCATAAAAGCCAAGTTGGCGATCGCATTAACTCCAATACGACAATAAATAACAGTCCGTGGGGAACATATTCGGTAAAATTACCGTGAGCGCGAACTTTCCTCTGTAAAATGCCATCATCGCTTGTTTGGCTAGCTATTTTTTGAGTGGATTTTTCGACGAAAGCAGCCCATTTGTTAGGATTTTCTAGATAATTTGGCTGCGTAGTCGCGTCTTCTTTTGACTCTCCATGCCAAATCCTAGTTTTTACTCGTTCCGTTGCTGCAATGTATGAGAGGACAAAGGCAATGAGTCCATTTAATCCCACGAAAACCGTTGCAATTGGAACGGGGTTAGGGTTCATAAATGTTGTTCTCCAAAATCTTTTCTACTCTTATTGTGACAGGACTGGTATGGCTCATTTACAAAGTGTATGCACTAACCCGACCAAAGGAGGATGAAAAAGACGTGCAATTTTTGATTGTATATATGCAGCTTTAATTGTCGAGCTTGAAGATTTCTCGCTTAAAGATAATTGAGCGTTAAAGCGCGATCGATTTAAAAGGTAAAGTCACGGAATGGTTAATGTAAGCGCTCGTTATTTAGGCAATGCTCGCTGTCAATTTACGGTTTGGGCACCCTTGCTCGAACAAGTGGCTGTTAAAATCGTTTCTGAGCCAGAAAAAGTAATACCCTTACAACCCATAGGGGAAGGGTATTGGCAGGTAATTGTAGAGGGAGTTGAACCCAGTACGCGCTATCTTTATCAGCTTAATGGTGAAAGCGAGTTTCCCGACCCTGCATCCAATTTTCAACCAGAAGGCGTACACAGTCCTTCGCAAGTAGTAGACCATCAAGCGTTTTCTTGGACGGATGGGGGTTGGTCTGGTATTCCTTTAGAGGAGATGATTATCTACGAACTTCATGTCGGTACTTTTACAAGGGAAGGAACTTTTGAGGCGGTTATTCCCCGTTTGTCTCGCTTAAAAGAATTGGGAATTACTGCAATAGAAATCATGCCCGTTGCGCAATTTCCAGGCGATCGCAACTGGGGTTACGATGGGGTATATCCCTATGCGGTACAAAATTCTTATGGCGGCCCCGATGGGTTGAAAAAGTTAGTCGATGCTTGTCATCAAGAAGGGATCGCAGTTGTCTTAGATGTCGTCTACAATCACCTCGGCCCAGAAGGCAATTATTTAGGTTGTTTTGGGCCTTATTTTACTTCAAAATATCATCCAATTTGGGGCGATGCTATTAATTATGACGATGCTTATTGCGATGGAGTGAGGGAGTATTTTCTTAATAATGCTTTGTATTGGTTGCAAAATTATCACATTGATGCATTGAGGTTAGATGCTATTCAAGGCATTTACGATTTTAGCGCCAAGCATTTTTTAGAAGAGTTAGCCGAAAGGGTTGAGAGACTATATCAGCAGCAGGGAAGAAAATATTATCTCACGGCTGAAAGTGACTTAAATGACGCGCGCGTTATTCGCTCAAAAACCCAAGGCGGTTATAATATCGATTGTCAGTGGTGCGATGATTTTCATCACGCATTACATACATTAGTGACAGGCGAATTACACGGTTACTATCAAGATTTTGGTCGTCCTCAAGATTTAGAAAAGTCGTTGCGCGAAGGGTTTGTTTATTCGGGACAATATTCGCGCGATCGCAAGCGCTGTCATGGAAATTCTTCAATTGATGAACCCTCACACAAATTTCTAGTTGCTTCCCAAAATCACGACCAAGTAGGCAATCGTATCTTAGGGGAAAGGTTAAGTCAAATAACTTCATTTGAAGGACTCAAATTAGCAGCAGCAACCGTTCTTTTATCGTCTTATATTCCTCTTTTATTTATGGGCGAGGAATATGGTGAAGATGCACCATTTTTTTATTTTATCAGCCATTCTGACGAAGCCTTAATCGAAGCGGTCAGAAAAGGAAAGCAAGAAGAATTTGAAAAGACAGGGTATCGAGGTCAAGCTTACGACCCGCAATCTCCCGATACTTTTAATAAATGTAAACTAGAGTGGGAAAAGCAAAAAGAAGGCAAGCATAAAGTTATCTGGGAGTTTTATCAAACGCTGATTCGCTTGCGTCGCGAACATCCTGTTTTGAAAATATTAGATAACAAAACATTTAATGTATCTAGCAATAAAGCTGACAAATTGATTTTAATCAATCGCTATTACGAGCAAAACCAAGTATTTTATGTTTTGAACTTTAGCGATCGCGCTGTTAGTTTTAAAGCAGATATTCCCGAGAGTAACTGGACAAAATTGCTCGATTCTTCAGATCCTAAATGGATGGGAGCGGGTGCTACTATGCCAGAGCGATTAGTTTCAAATGAATCGGTTACTATTCAAGCAAAAAGTATCGTGTTATATCAATCTTAGCCCGCTCGTATGGAGGGCAATAGGTTTTTATTGACCTCAAATATAAAACGTAGTGCGAGCATCTTGCTCGCGCGTGAGTTTAATTTAAGATAAAATGTTTGGTGTAAATTAAAATAATTTGTTGATTTTTTCTAATTTAATTATTCGATCATGAAAATTCCAACTGCAACTTATCGACTTCAATTTCACAGCGAGTTTCCTTTTGAGAAAGCTATTGAGATTATTGATTATTTATCAAATTTAGGAGTTTCCGATCTTTATGCGTCTCCTATTTTTAAAGCAAGAGGTGGTAGTACTCATGGTTATGATGTGGTCGATCCCACACAAATTAATCCTGAATTGGGAACGCCAGAACAATTCGAGACGTTAATTGATAAAGTACAACAAAATAGCATGGGATGGCTGCAAGATATCGTGCCAAATCATATGGCATACGATAGCCAAAATGCTTTCTTAATGGATATTTTAGAAAACGGAAGAGATTCAGAGTTCTCTGATTTTTTTGATATTGATTGGGAACGCGTTGAAGGAATTTTTCAAGGAAAAATATTAGCGCCTCTACTCGGTAATTTATATGGGGAGTGTTTGGAGAATGGTGAAATTCAACTGGCATACGATGAAAGTGGATTAAGCATTAACTATTTTAGTTTGCGATTGCCCGTGAGAATCGAATCTTATGCGAAATTCATCACTCATAATCTCGGACACTTAACGCGATCGCTCGGAAGACAGCATCCCGATTTTATTAAACTATTAGGCATTCTTTATCTAATTAAAAGCATTCCTTTAGAGACAAAAGGAAGGGAACGATACGATCAAATTACATTTGTTAAATCTTTGATTTGGGAACTCTGCAAACAAAATTCTCAAATTCAAGAATTCTTGGAGCAAAATATTAAAGTTTTTAATGGAGAAGCAGGCAATCCAGATAGCTTTAATCTTTTAGATAGTTTACTATCCGAGCAATTTTATCGTCTTTGTTTCTGGAAAGTTGGTGCAGAAGAGATAAACTATCGACGCTTTTTTACAGTAAACGAACTTATCTCAGTTAATGTAGAAGAATTAAAAGTTTTTAACAAAACCCATACGTTAATCGAACAGTTTGTAAAAAACGGAAAATTCACTGGGTTGCGGATCGATCATATCGATGGACTTTATCATCCAACTCAGTATTTAGAACGACTTCAAGAAAAAATGGGGGATGTTTATATTCTTGTCGAAAAAATTCTAGAGTT
>JALOOL010000130.1 GCA_025454425.1 Hydrococcus sp. Prado102
GTCGGTCTAGCTAACAAAATTTAGACCGATCTTTTTTTATCATAATTTGCCTCAAATCCCTACTCGGCTTGCTTTCAACTAGTTCGTCACCCCGTCAGACCAAAACGCCTAGTTCTTTGCGGTAGCGATCGCGATCGACTATTTTAGGCATAGCATTGATTTTATGTATTAAACCGACTTAACTGCTCAAGCAATTGGGAGAGAAAAGCGAAAAGTGCTGCCTTTTCCTAATTCGCTCTCAACTTCTATAGATCCGCCTTGGAGTTCCACTAAACGACGCGCAATTGCCAATCCAATTCCCGTCCCACCAGAATAGCTAGCGCGAGATTTATCAGCACGCCAAAAACGCTCGAAAATGTAAGGTAAATCTTCAGATGCAATTCCTATTCCCGTATCGATAATGGCGATCCAAACGCAATTTTTATCTCGCCAAGCGCGAAGAGTAATCGAACCTTTTTGCGTATAGCGCAGTGCATTCCCTAATAAATTTACCAAAACTTGTTCGGTGCGGTCGAGATCGGCTAAAACCATTGGCAAATCTGGCGGACAATCTAATATTAATTGTGGCCCTTCTTCTAATAATTGATCGGCAAATTTTTCGATTAATGCTTTGAGGATAGGATATAAACTAATCTTTTGAATATTAATTGATAAAGATCCGGCTTCTGCTTTGGAAAGTTCCTGTAAATCGTTAGTTAATCGTTCTAGTCGTCGGGTTTCTTTGACAAGACGCAGATATAATTCTGATGACGGTGCGATCGCGCCGTCAGCTAATTCTTCTAAATATCCTCTCACTACCGTTAAAGGCGTTCGCAATTCGTGAGTCAGATCGCTAATCAATTCTCGCCGTCGCTTTTCAACATCTTCTAAACTACTCGCCATGCGATTAAAACTATTTGCCAGTTGATTTAATTCGGGAATTTCACTTTCTGGCATTCTTTCTTGTAAATCTCCAGCCGCAAATTTTTGAGTAATGGCTTTCATTTGTCTGATAGGTTTGGTTACTCGTATTGATACCCAATAACTCAATCCACCTGCTGCTGTTGCTCCTGCTAAAACTGACAAAACTGCACTGCTATTCCAAGCTGTTTTAAAGCCTTCAACTAAATAAGTTCGCGCCGAACGAACCGTAAAAATCCCTCTTTTTTCTAACTGTTCTAAACGAATAACAAACATTTGTGGAGAAGAAAGTTTCGCAATAAAAATAAAACTTCCCAACCCTACAATCATTACTAATAAATGAGAAAAAAATAAGCGCGTTCCTAAACTTAACTTAGCCACGATAAAACCTAAGAAAAATAAGCGCGATTTTTAAGGCGACGATTTCCTTACTAGGCAGATTTGCATCTGTCCACTGCGATACTAACGCGAAGTAGTACGCGATCGCACTATTCAGTAATCAGCGATCGGAGTTGAGTAGTTCCGTAGAGACGCGATCTATCGCGACGGCATTCAATGGGCGGAAGTAGAGACGCTTTCTTATCGCGTCTTTACAGCCCCCATGCCTCGTCTTTACAGGAGGAAAGTAGTAAATTTAATTCCGACTTCATCAATACGAACCGCTACGGAACCGCACAAGCTTACTTGCTGCCTGCTTTGAATCGTCACAACCTTAGCTTAGAAACAGACGCGCAGGTCATTCGATTAGAGTTCGATCGCGATCGCGTTACTGGAGTAACCTATATACAAATCTGCTACTATTAGGCGAACGTTTTGAGGTGATTCGTTCCAAGCGCGGCGGCTACCAAGTTGTTGAAAATCTGTATCTAACCAAGTAAAGAATGGCAGTAAGGCATATAAGTAAACTTGGGTAGTTTGGCGAGCTACCTGAATGGTTGCTTCTCTGGCAAAACATGTCAACTCAAAATGTAGCTGACCTGAGTTGTTATAAACCAGAAAGGGATGACCGTGTTCTGTATTTGGCGGTCTAGGAACAAATCGATAAGCTGCCACCATGAGCTATTCAATAATTATTTTGCTCATGATTATCATAAACTAATAGCTTATACAGAAAATACCTCTAGTTCTTGATATTAGCGATTTTAATTCAAAGGCATTTTCAAATCGGCAAAGTTATGGGTAAAGTTATATTAATCGCGCTTTATTGCTATTTGAAGGTAATGGACGTAACTGGACTCGAACCAGTGACCCCGTCGATGTCAACGACGTACTCTAACCAACTGAGCTATACGTCCGCACAGATTCTCATTCTAACACGAAAACAAATAACCACAAAAATTTTTTGAATTGTCGATCGCTTTCAAATTAATCTGCGTAAAATTCGTATCGACAAAAGCAACTAAGCAAATCGGTGTTTCAGTCCATTTTAATCAATTTTTATAAATGAGACGGGGAATTAATTCCCCGACGGTTGTTGCGAAGAAGTGCAAGCTCTCAGATCTAACGAACTTCTTTGAGCGGTTCTACTTTCTTGACGAACAGTTCGGTAAATAAACTCAAAACCGTGCGATTTTCATTGACTTTAATGTTAGCCGTAACTCCCATCCCCGATTGCAAGGGTAGCGGATTTCGTCCGGCAGCATTCAATTGTTGCTGGTCTAACTTAATGCGCACGGGGAAGCGGTAAAAGCGGTGCATTTCATCTGGGGGTAAGGCATCCGAACCAATAGAAATGACTTCGCCTTTGATGTCGCCAAACTCGCTAAATGAGAAAGTATTAATTCTCACGTCTGCTTTCATTCCTTGACGCACGAAACCGATATCTGCATCGCTGACATCGACTTTCGCGACTAAGACATCTTCTGGAACGATTTTGAGCAATGGTTCGGTTTGAGTTGGCGGCGTGACGTAACCCGGGCCGGCTTTGAGATCGAATACCGTTCCAGTAACGGGCGATCGCAATTCTTGATATTTTAAAGTTACTTGGGCGCGACTAATTTGAGAGTCGAGTTCTGAGATGCGATTTTCGTTGTCTACAATGGATTTCGTAAGTTGAGAGTCAATGTCGGCAATGCGTTTTTCATTCTCAGCGATACGATCGCGAACCTCTTTGCTAGAGAGGGCAACGGTATTATTTAACCGCTCTTTTGCCTGAGCGATCGCCAAATTGAGACGTTTTTCTTCTTCGAGGAATTTGTCAATTTCGGCGCGACGGGTTTGTACTTGTTGCTGTTGCCTATTGTATTCGATAGTTCCGTCGGCTCTTTGCTTAATTAACTCGGCACGGCGATCGTTAATCGATTGTCGCTGTCGCTCTAATTGCAGTTTAGCGAGCGCTCCCTCTTCGAGTAAAGGTTCGACATCGCCGAGAATGCCTTCTTCAATCTTTAAACTTTCTTCAGCTTGGGCGATCGCTTTTTTGTTTCTTTGGTTGATTTCTTCAAGGGTTCTGCGGTCGTCAACCAGTTGTTTTCTCGCATCTGCCAACTGGACTTGATTTTGCGTCAGTTGTTTGCCGAGTTGTTCCATTTCCAATCTCGCTGCTGCCGCGCGCGAGTCGGATTCTTCTTGGGCGGTTCGCAGGCGATCGCGTTGTGCTGCGCTGAGTCTAGCTGTCGAGCCTCCCCCCAACTGCGCTTGAAATAGCTGGTTTTCTGCCACGAGTTCCGCTCGATTTCGGGCTAGGGCTGCTACTTGTCTGGGTATATTAAGACGCGCGATCGCGCTTTCTACCTCGGATTCGTCGAGGGAACGATCCATTAAAGTTTTATAAAACTGATTTTCTTGCGCGAGAGACTGACGAATCCTTTGATAAGATTTCAATTCGGCTGCCGATGCCGTTGAATCTAATGTTGCTAATACTTGCCCTTTTTCGACGCGCTCCCCATCTTCGACAAAAACCTCTTTGACGACTCCATTGACGGGCGCTTGAATTTCTTTTACTTTTCCTTGGGGCTTCAATTCGCCTTGGGCGGGAACGACTTGTTCTATTCTGGCAAATGCCGCCCAGATAATCCCGAAGAGCGTTACGCCGATAATCGACCAAACGATTGCTCGCGACCAGATGGGCGATTGTTTGAGGATTACGGTTTGTTCAAAAGTAGCGGTGAGGGGTTCTTGAGAACTGGTTGCGAGTGCCCCCGATTTTGCCGCGCCGTTACTTAACTCTGACGGTTCTGCTATTTTGCTTTTTATTTGTGCAGGCGCTTGTTTGACGATCGCGCCGCCGATTTCTCCTTTAGTTTTGGGAATTATTTTTTCAAACAGTCCCGGCCCGATATGAACGTAACCCTTATGAATCGAGCGAATGGCTTCTCTAAGTTCGTGAGCGGGCGTTCCTTTGAGCAGATAGCCTTTTGCCCCCGCATCGAGCGATTGCACGATATAGTCGTTGTTATCGTAACTGCTCAGCACCAAGACTTTAATGTCTTCGTATTTATCGCAAATCGTCTTGGTGGTGGTTACGCCGTCAAGTCCCGGCATTTCCATATCGATGAGAACGACATCGGGACGTATCAAATCGACCTGTTCGATCGCCGTTTGTCCGTCTGCTGCCGTTCCTACGACTTCTAAATCTTCTTCTGAATCGAGTAAAGTTTTTAATCCTTCTCGAATCATGCGCTGGTCGTCTACGACTAAGATGCGAATTTTTTCTTCGCGATCGCTATTTCCCTGAGTGCCATTCACTAAATTCATCATTGCCGTTTATTTATGTATCGTTTTTTAGTGAGAATTCATTAAGCCCTTTCTTGTTGGTGGTAAAGATAGTAGTAGCGTCCTTTGAGCGCCATTAACTCTTCGTGACTTCCTTGTTCTACTACCGAACCTGCATCCATCATTACGATAACATCGGAATTTTTAATCGAGCCGAGACGGTGGGTAATAAAGAAAACCGTCCGGTCGTGAAAAGCATCGATAAGATTGATGCACAATTGTTGCTCGGTAGCATAATCGAGGGCGCTTGTCGCTTCGTCAAGGACGAGAATGCGAGGTTGTTGCAGGACGGTTCGGGCGATCGCAATTCGCTGTCGCTGTCCGCCTGAAAGTGAAGATCCCCGTTCCCCGACTCTGGTATTGTAACCATTAGGAAGTTGCATGATAAATTCGTGAGCGGCAGCGACTTTAGCTGCTTCGATAACTTCTTCGGTTGTCGCGTCGGGATTTGTCAGGGCGATATTTTCTTGTACCGTCCCATCAAAAAGCAGAGTATCTTGAGGAACCACCCCAACTTGACGGCGTAGCGAATAAAGTTCTACTTTGCCGATATCGTAGCCATCGATGAGAATTCTTCCCGATTCGGGTTCGTATAATCGAGAAACCAATTTTGTAACGGTACTTTTTCCCGCGCCGCTTTGTCCGACGATCGCGACAAAGGTTCCGGGTTGAAACTCTAAGTTAACGTTATAGAGTTGCAATGGGCCGTGACTTTTGAAGCGGAAGGAAATATTTTCGTATTTAACTGCCCCTTTAATTAAAGGCATGGGAATGTTTTGTCTGTCTTGTTCGGCTTCTTGGGGAGAATCGACGATATCTGCTAATCTTTCCAGCGATAGGGCTGTTTCTTGGAAATTTTGCCAAATCTGAGCTAAACGCAAAATCGGCGAGGTTACGTAGCTAGCGATGATGCGGAAGGCGATCAACTGACCCAAAGTAAGCTCTTGTTGCAAGACTAAATAAGCGCCAACCCAAAGTACCAACAATCCCGATAGTTTGTTGAGGAAGTTACTCATTGAACTAGCAAAGGTTGAGGTAATCACGGTTTGGAATCCGGCGGAAACGTAGTTAGCGTATTTTTCTTGCCATTGCCAGCGCGATCGCAATTCGATATTCTGCGCTTTAACCGTTTGAATTCCCGTCATCACCTCAACCAAATACGATTGAGTTTGGGCGTTGCGTTCAGCTTTAAGGCGCAATTGTCGGCGAATGATAGGAGAGAAAAAGATAGTCAAACCGACAAATACAGGCACGATTCCCAACGCTACCGCTGTCAGAATCGGGCTATAAATTACCATCGCAATGATATACACGACGGAAAAGACGGCATCCAAAACCACCGTTAGGGCAGTTCCGGTGAGAAACTGTCGGATATTTTCGAGTTCGTTGACGCGGGTGGAGATTTCCCCAACGGGTCGGCGCTCGAAATACCTCAACGGCAGGCGCAGCAAGTGATCGATGATTTCCGAACCCAAACTCATGTCGATGCGGTTGGTCGTATCGACAAACAGATAAGTTCTCAAGGTGGTGAGAATGGCTTCAAAAATCGCGATAACTACCAGGAATATCCCCAAAACTTGCAGCGTATCGACGCTATTCTGGACGATTACCTTGTCGATGATGATTTGAACCATCAAGGGATTCGCCAATCCAAATAGCTGTACGAAGAAAGAAGCGATAAAGACTTCGATTAGGACTCGACGATAGCGGGTTAAAGCAGGGAGAAACCAGCGCAAACCAAAGCGTTCTTGGGGAGTTTCTTTGGTTTTTTGCAGCAGCAGCACTTCTCCTTCAGCGCCCCAACTTTCGAGGAAATCGGAACTTTGACGGCGCAGAATGCCAATTTCTGGTACGCCGATAACCATGTAGCGATCGCTAATTTCGTAGAGAATCGCCAAACTATCTTGCCAGCGTACCAATACGGGAGCATTAAGATTGGTAAAAGATTTGGCAGGAATCTTGACAAGTTGCGCGTTGAGTCCCATCAATTCCGCGATCGCGCCGCACAACGGCAGAGAAAGGTTCTCGCTGCGCACTAGTTGATCGCTGACGATACGGCGAATGACTTCCTTGCGAAAAGGCATTCCAAAATACTGACTGAGCATTTGGAAGCAAGCAACCCCCGCCTCTAAGGGCGTTTTTCCCGAAACGTAAGGGTACTTTTTCTCGGTCGTTACTTCGGCAGATTGTACCTCGACTTTGCTTTCTTCCTCTAGCAATTCGGCTTCTGCATAAGGAATCGCCGTTGGTTGAGTTTCGGGTAGCGATTCGAGCGTTGATTCGACTGGCGTAGAAACAGAACTCGTCGGGTCGATAGTTAATTGTAAATTTCTATTTAAAAGTTCTTCTGTAAATCCGAGCAATCGTGCTGGCGCATTTCCGATTACCTCGATTGTTTGGGGCGAAGAGAGGTCGAGACGAGCGCCTATTTCACGATTGGCAATGTTTGCACCGCTTGCTAGCCATATTCGTCGCGATTCTTTTAGTAAAGTTAGATCGGTACTCGACAACTTACCAGGAGCGAGATAGCGTACTTCTACATCGCTCATCATTTTAGCCGTCAATTCTTTGAGGTTGACCTCTCCTTGTGCCTGTTGCGCTAATTGATGTCCCAGAAGCTCAAATGCTTCTATAATTGCTGCTTTACTGCGAAAAGCTTCGCCAAATTGCGGATACTCTTCTATTAGTCGAATAAAATCGCTGTTTTTGAGGGTTAGACAGATTGCTTCTGTTGATGAAATAACCGTTTCGCAAGCAACTCCCCTGACTAGATTCACCCAACCTAAAATAGAACCAGATTCGAGTAATTTAAGGGTAACGGGCATTTGGGTGCGAGGATCGTAACCGAGGAGACGCGCTTTGCCTTCATACAAAATTGCCACATGAGGCAGCATTTTTTTTTGCATCAGGACTATCTGACCCATGCGGTAGCGCCACGGCTCAATTTTTTGTGCCAGGTCTATCAAAACTTCGTCTGGAAGTTTGTCGAATGGCGCTATTGAAGCAATAAATTCTTGAAATTCCGTAGCTGTATAGTTCATAACCTTACTAATTTATCGCACCCTTGCCTTTTTCCATTAGCGATCGCAAATTCTTCCTTTATATATACCCGAATCACTGGTAAGAATTCAGATTTTGTAAATAATTTATTTTTTGTAATATGTATAGTGTTTCTCAAATAGATGAGGTGGAGTTATGGAAGCAGGGAACAGATATCGTTTATGAATTTTAAATTATATAGTACTTATGCGCTTATCAACTTTTGTACGCTACCTGTATAGTAGAGTGGATATTGCCCACCCTACTATTGGGGTTTTTGCGGAAGTCTCGATTTATATTACTGCGCTAAAATTTGCAAGCGTCGAACCAAGCTATCTTCATCGTTTAATTTTGACGCGATCGCTAACTCTTTCAAAGACTCGTCTGTTAAACTGGGTTTAGGACGCATCCGAATCAAATAAAAACCATTATTTTCAATAGATTGTGTCAGATATTTCTCTTGTTCTAGCTGGCTCCAACATAAAGGCAGACTAGAGCGATCGTATACTGTCAAGTAAATGTCATAATTTTTTACTAATACAGGTTCGCTCTCAACTTGCAACGATTGTCCGCGCCATAGATGCCCGTAAAAAAAAGCTGTATCGGGCGCGCCGACTGGTAAATATTCATTTTTAACAAAATACTCTGGCAACCATTTTCGCAATCTCAAAATCGTAAAAATATAGTAATGCAGTGCCAGATAAAAGCAACTTTTCTTTTGGATTAAATCGTCATAAAAATCATTGATATTTGAAGGAATTTGAGTGGATGCAACTAATTCGCGCTCGGCTTTGCCGCTGTCCGTTCCCCGTAGGGGTTCTCGAAGAGTAGGGCAATCGCCTAGTTTAATAGCAGGAAAAGTAATTTTATCGGCTCGATTATAATATCTTAAGCCAATACTATACTGTCCTGGCTTTAATTTTAAAGATACCCATTTATCCGTAGAATTAAGCTTCTCCGATTCAAGACTCGTTATAGTTTCATAACCTGGAAAACTATAAATTACAGCAATCCAAGAACGAGCAGAAGCATTTGCCGATTCCGTATCGATCGCGATCGCGTCTTTAACTGAAAAAGGGCCGAGAGTTCCAATAATAGCATGAGTATTCCAACGAGGCCCTTTCGTCATCAGCACGGGTAAACTGAGGGGAGATTTTAACGTTTCTGCCGATAAGACGCGCCATTGAGAAGCATTTTTTTTATTAATTGCGAGATAGATAGTATATAGATTGCCGATGACAAATTTCATGGCTTTGTAAAAGAAAAAAGAGAGGATAGCCAGAGGAATTTCCCAGACAAGCGATCCTATTTTGGATTTTGGATTTTGGATTTTGGATTCGCGATCGGATTCTAAATTTGGATTGTGTAAATCGTTATTTCGCATTCTTTTTTACAATTGGTATGAAATTGGATGATTAGTTATTTGAGTTGGTCGATCGCTCATTATTTATTCAATTAAAAAAACTAAGTCTTATGCTTTAGGTGCAGCCTTACCTAAATAGATTTGTTTGCAATTTGAATGGTAAACAATCCAATTTAAAGATTTTAACCGATTCCTAAGATTAGCAAGAGTGACACCAAACTCATCTGCTATTGCATATAAATGTTTCGAGTTCGTCAAATCTCTACCTTTTTGTGCCTTCTGTAACTTAGCAATAGGCATTAACAGACAACTGGCAAAATACTGTGCTTGCCATTCAATTCCTTGTTGAGAATTAACGCTACGACATAAGAATGGTTGTTCTAAATAATCTTTATATTTATCTATTGAATCGCGATCGATATGTAAAATCCAATGTCCGATTTCATGAGCAATTGTCGATTGTCCAAAACCGCCTCGTAAAGTTAAGATATTCTCATTAATAACAATTTCTCGTAGAGTAGGAAGAATCATTGCTGCGATTTGTCCTTCAGCATCAGGTTCGATCTTATCCCAGACAACCCCTAAATCTAAATAATCTGCCACTGCTTCAGCTAAATTAGCAGGTTTTAAAGAACGATGGCGTTTAGTTTCAACCTGTAGAATAAGTTCTTCTGCTTTACTTTCAATTTCTTCTTTTGTATACCACTGAAATGATTTAATAACGCTCAAGATAATTTCTCCTCAGTTTCAAGTTTTGCTACTTCGGATAAGACTTTCTGGGCAAAATCGGGATTATCTCTCATGCGACGGAGTAATGCAGGCATTTGTTGATATTGCTTGACGAGTTCTTTAAAAACTTTCTCATCTTCTGGTGTAATTCGACCTGACAGCATTTTTAACTCTTTAGGGTCTAAATATAGGTATTTAGCTAATAATTCAAGAACTTCCTCGCTAGGAGGATAACCCGCATGGTCATTCTCCAGTTTTGATAGATATGTATAGTCAACGCCAATTAATTTCGCTAGTTCGCGTTGACTGTATTCTCGTTCCTTTCGCGCTTGACGAATTAACTGACCGAAAGTTGGTGCCACAGTTTTTACCACCCTACTTAAAAAATTATATCAAGGGTTGACTAATCTAGCCAACACTAGTTAAGGTAAGTTAAGTTGGGTTGATTTTTTTAGTCAACATAATAAACAAATTCAAGTCAAACATTTGGGAACGCTAATTGTAGTGTTTCATCAGATTTTTGCGTTTATTTGAAGGAATAGTTTGTGATTGTCTCGCCTTTACCTACTTATGACCCGATTAAAAAGCCTTGGTATGCGTCTGTCAGTTATAAAATCTGGTCAGAATTTTCGCCGCCAATCGGACAAGAACATTGGCATTGCGATATGAAGAGAGGATTTACAAGAGTACGCAAACGAGAACCACAAGTTGCTGCTTTTCTAAATCAAGATAACATACCTCAACGAATTGGTTTGCTAGCACAAAGAGGAGTTTATGAATTTCATCAGTCTCCACATTTATTATCTCAAGCTAACGGATGCGATCGCGTTATAAAAACCCTGCAATTGCATCAGGAATTAGCTGAGGTACAAGAAAAAGTTTTTTCGATTTTACAAAATTATTACCGACAACCTATTTTACTTAATAAAAACGTTATTCATCTTAATAGAGGCGATGAAGGCATTCCCGATCCGATTTTAATCGAGCATGGTTCTTTTAAGTTTCAGTTATATGCTGCGATCGATTGTATTTTTGTCGAGTCGAATGGAACGATACACATCCTAGATTTTAAAACAGGAACGAGTCAATTCGATAAAAGACAAGCATATGTTTATTTACTTGCAGCTAAATATCTCTATCCCAATCGAAAAGCTATTGCATCTTTTTATAACTTAGAAACTAATCAATGGTCGAATCCGGTGACGGCTAGCGATGAAGCTATAGAATCTATTTGTATCGAACTCAAATTAATTGCTCGACGCTCTCAACAAGAGAGATATTTTTATAAACAAAATATCAAAAGTTTTAACGAACTATTTCCAGCCAATCCTAGTTTTGCTTGTCAATACTGTCCTTTTCATTCAATTTGTGACTTTTCTATCGCTGAGGCTTCCTAATGATTGCTACTGATATTCAAGCACCTGCAAAACCTACTAGTTTAAGTGAAATTTTTCCTTTAACTGTTTCCAATAATAATTATGAATGCTTTTGCTTAAGTCCTGGAATTAGTAAGGAAATTGGCAATCGTTTGAGTTGGCGATTGAGTCAAAGCTTTCCCAATGTTGTCGTTATTTGGGATAAATATTCAAGATACTTTTGGATTTTAGCTAAATCTGATGTTACCATTCCCAGTCACGAACAATGGCGCGATCGCCTGACAGAAATTCAAGAAAATTTAAAAGAAGAGATTGGAGATAGTTTTTATACAATTCAATGGGTGCGCCATCCCGAAATTACCTCATCAATCAAAGCTCAATTAGCAATTCGTATTTTAGATATTTTTTGTAAGTTTTCTTCTCGTAAAGCCTTTGAAAAAAATCGAATTGAAGTTAAAAGAGAAGCCGATTTTTGGTCTGAACTTGTTGAGGTCAATTCAGAAAAAATACCCGCGATCGCGCTAACGGTTAATACTAGTCTCCTCTACAGTCAAGATTTAGAGCATTTTTTTGACAATCATCCCTATCGCAATAATTCCGAAAAAATTTTAGTCGGTTTGAAAGTTCGAGAAATTGAAAAAAATAGTACTGCAAAGATTGTTAGATTGGCAGGTAAAATTGGAGATAAAGGCAGAAGAGAAGAACTGATTGATAAAGCAACAGGTTCGATTAGCAAACAAAAGCTTATAGACGCACCAGACGAGCAACCTGTAGTTGCAATCCAGTTTGGTAAAAAGAATAAACTTTATGATTATGCGCTTGCTGCTTTACGTCCTTGCGTAACTTCAGAAACTGCTCATTTATTTGATGTGCAGTATGGAGAGTTATTAACAAAAACTAAAATTCCTTACCCAGATAGACAAAAATTGTTAACTTCCTATAAAAAAGAAGCTGAAAAGACATTAAAAGATTATGGATTTGAATTAGGTCTTAGTTTTAATAGCAAACACTATTCAGACTTATTTTGGACACCAAAAAATCAACTAGAGGATACCCTTTTATTATTTGGCAATGGCGTTATTAAAAGAAAAAATGAAACGTTGAGAGGTTTGTCTCAAGGAGGTGTTTATAGCCGTCATAAAGATTTTCACGATCCATCTATTAAAATTCGCTTAGCAATTATTAAACCCTCTCACCTACAAATTGAGACATTCAAACAACAATTACAGGAACAATTAAAAAAATATGGATTTGATAGTATTTTACCCGAAGAAAATCAGAAAAGTTTTTCGATAGAAGGATTATCGGGGGTTAATGCGAGAGCAACAATAGAAGATTTGGTTGATGAGTTGCTACAAATTCCTATTGATGTTGTTTTAGTCTTTCTTCCAGAAAGCGATCGCGATGCCGATAATACTGAAGAAGGAAGTTTATATTCTTGGATTTACTCGCGTTTACTCAATCGAAGAGTTGCCAGTCAAACGATATATGAAGATACCCTCAATAAAATAAGTAATTATAGAAATATTCTCAATCAAGTAGTTCCAGGAATTCTTGCTAAATTAGGAAATTTACCTTATGTTCTCGCCGAACCTTTGGGTATTGCCGATGTTATTCTTGGGATAGATATTTCTAGATCTCCTAAAAAGAAATCATCAGGAAGTATAAATGCTTGTGCGACTGTTCGTTTATATGGCGATCGCGGTGAATTTATTCGGTATCGTTTAGAAGATTCTGTAATTGAAGGTGAAGAAATCCCTCCAAGAATATTAGAGAATTTTTTACCCAAAAATATTTTAAAAAATAAGACAGTTTTAATCTATCGAGATGGATGCTTTCAAGGTCAAGAAGTCGAGCATTTACTTGCACGGGCAAAAGCAATTAATGCCAAACTAATATTAGTAGAATGCTACAAATCTGGCGTTCCTCGTCTCTACAATTTAGAGAATAAACTATTAACTCAACCCTCAAGAGGATTAGCACTCTGTCTATCGTCCCGCGAAGGAATTTTAGTTACCACTCAGATCTTGGAAAATATTGGCGTACCTCGTCCCTTGCGCTTAAAAATACACGAAAAAGGAGAACAAATATCTCTTGAAAGTTTATTTGAAGTTACGTTAAGATCGACTTTATTACATTACGGTTCGCTCAAAGATCCGCGCTTGCCAGTCTTTTTGTATGCAGCCGATCGCATTGCCTATCGACGCTTACAAGGGATTTATCCAGGTAGGTTAGAAGACGATCGCCAACCTTGGTTATAAACTCTTTGGCATTGCTAAATCTAGATAGGATTTCGCCCCCCTAACCCCCCAAAATTGGGGGATTTAGGGGGCAAACAGAGAACTGTATTTTTAGAAATTCATATTTTTATTCAGCAACGCCAACACTTTTATGTTGTATATTCAGCATTAATTCTTACATAATCGTAACTCAAATCGCAGCCCCAAGCCGAACCCGTTCCCGAACCATTGCCTATACAAACCGAGATTAATACGGTATCTTCTTTTAAATATGCTCCTGCTGCTGCTTCTTTGAGATAATTACTCGCCGCAGCGCGATCGAACTCCAGGGGTTGACCATTTTCCATCATCAAGAAGTGTCCTATTTTAATTCGCAATTCCTCTTGATGGAAAGAAACCCCCGCTCTCCCAGCCGCACCAGCAATTCTACCCCAGTTGGGATCTCGACCAAAAATAGCAGATTTAACTAACGAAGAGCCAGCGATCGTTCTGGCGATCTGACGGGCAGATTCGTCATCGGGTGCGCCCGATACTTGGACTTCGATTAAACAAGTTGCCCCTTCGCCATCTCTGGCGATCGCTTTTGCCAAATGCTGGCACACAGCCGTCAGCATGGCTTCTAGCTTTTCGGCATCGGCTCCCATTTCGGTAATCGCTGCGGTTCTCGACTGACCGTTTGCCAAGGCAATTAAGCTATCGTTAGTACTAGTATCCCCATCGACGGTAATTTGATTAAAACTGCGATCGGCAGCACGTTTGAGCATTTGCTGCCATAAAGATGTTGAAACGGCTGCATCGCAAGTCACAAAAGCCAACATCGTCGCCATATTAGGATGAATCATGCCCGAACCCTTAGCCATGCCGCCAATGCGCACGGGACGACCGTCCATCGTCGTTTCTAAGGCAATTGATTTTGTTACCAAATCTGTCGTAATAATCGATTTAGCAGCCGCATCGCCGCCATCTTCGGATAAAGCCGATACCAGCTTAGGAATGCCCGATCGCAGTGCATCCATGCGAATTCGCTGTCCGATTACGCCTGTAGAAGCGAGAAGAATATGCTCGTAAGGAATTAAAAGGGCTTCGCCGAGGAGACGGGCGCATTCGCGGGCATCTTCCCAACCGCGATCGCCTGTAGCGGCATTTGCTTGTCCTGCGTTGCAGAGAATAGCGCGGGCGCTAGCTTTGGCAGCAAGACGCTGGCGACAATAATCGACGCAAGCGGCGCGAACTTCGGAGGTAGTAAATACGCCTGCCGCGATCGCCTCTGTTTCTGAGAAAATTAAGGCTAAATCGGGCAATCCAGAGGGTTTTAATCCTGCGGTAATTCCTGCTGCCCTATAACCTTTAGGTGCTGTTACGCCGCCGTCGATCTCTTGCCAGTCTGCCATTGTTTGCT
>JALOOL010000131.1 GCA_025454425.1 Hydrococcus sp. Prado102
ATATTTATTAAATGACGAAACTTCTACAAATTCAACAACGAACGATTGGCGGCGACTATCTAAATTATTTTTTTATAGTTATGGCTTAACTGCTAAACTACAAACAATGGGCGCTCCAGTTTATCTGAGGTCTGCACCTTCGGCAGGTGGCTTATACCCAGCAGAAGTATATCTCATTTCTCGCGGAACTCCTGTTTTAAGCGCTGGATTATATAACTATCAACCACAAAGCCATTCTTTAATTCATTTCTGGGCAAATGAAGTTTGGAGTGACCTACAAAAAGCTTGTTTGTGGCACCCAGCTTTAGAAAATACCCAACTAGCGATCGTTACAACCGCTATCTTTTATCGTTCGGCATGGCGGTATGAAGACCGCGCCTATCGTAGAATTTTCTTAGATACTGGGCATTTATTGAGTAATATCGAGCTAGCAAGCGCGATTAACGATTATCGCCCTCACTTAATTGGCGGATTTAACGATCGAGCAATGGACTCAATATTTTATCTCGATCCAGAACTCGAAGGAGTCATCGCAGTTATTCCTTTAGCTGACTTGTTAGATATCCAACAACATTTACCAAAAGGCAAAACTGCTCTAGCTTCCGATATTGTAACGCAATATCAAAAGGTTCCTGATGGAGAGTTACTAAACTATTTTCATCGAGCTACACAAATAGATCGCGCCGAGCCTCCAACTTCTTCTACAAAAGTAGCCGAAGAAATCAATTTAGAAGATAAATATAATTTTCCTTTTTGTTTAAAAATTTCTACCAAAAGTAATCCGATTGATTGGGACGAGGGGTTATCGGGATTAGAAACGACGCTCGCCAAAAGACGTTCGACTCGCGTTTATAGCGGCGAAGATTTAACTTTAGAAGAACTAAATGCGCTTTTGAACTTTACTTATCATCCTGAAGATTACATCGCGCAAGGATTAGATATATCTCCCGACTATTTTGATTTAGATTTAATTGAAACCTTTGTGGCAGTATCAGGCGTAACGGGATTAGAAGAGGGCTGTTACTATTATGCTCCCAAAGCCCAAGAACTTCGACAAATTCGCTTTAAAAATTTTCGCAGAGAGTTACATTTTTTGTGTTTGGGACAAGAATTAGGTAGAGATGCGGCGGCTGTCGTTTTTCATACTGCCGATTTACAAAAGGCAGTTGCTCGGTATGGCGATCGCGTTTATCGTTATTTACACATGGATGCCGGACATTTAGGACAGCGCCTCAATTTAGCAGCTATTCGCCTCAATCTCGGTGCGAGTGGCATTGGCGGCTTTTTTGACGACCAAGTAAACGAAGTTTTAGGAATTCCTCAAGATGAGGCAGTTATCTATATTACGACGCTAGGGCGATCGCGATATCAGTAAAAAGTCGGAAGTCGGCGCTGCTCCTCCACTTCGCTACGTCCGCGTCGGTGTAGAGACGCGATATATCGCGTAATAACGGAACAATAAAGGACATTTACTTAAACTTTGAACTTTGAACTCCTAATAACTGACGAGTTAACAGACCCTAGTACAATAGATAGATGACGAATTTGGCTCGATCGAAACTGGCTTTGCTTTTAAAAAACTCGCTTAGAAGATTATGAATTTAGTAACGCTTCAAAACATCTTAGACAATACTTCATTTTTAGTTTTGTTTATAACCATGCTCGTTTACTGGGGAGGGGCAGCATTTCCAGAAATTCCTTATCTATCTGCTTTAGGTAGCGCGGGAGTTTGGATTGCCAATTTGTGTATTGCAGCTTTATTGGGCGCGCGTTGGCTAGAAGCAGGTTATTTTCCTTTAAGTAACTTATACGAATCGTTATTTTTCCTAGCTTGGGGCATAACCACCGTTCATCTAATTGCCGAGAGAATGAGTCGCAGTCGTTTGGTAGGCGTGGCAACGACTCCAATTGCAATGGCAATTACCGCCTTTGCTGCTATTTCTCTGCCTTCAGAAATGCAGGCATCTGCGCCTTTAGTACCCGCGCTGAAATCTAATTGGTTGATGATGCACGTCAGCGTTATGATGCTCAGCTATTCTGCACTAATGGTTGGTTCTTTGCTGGCGATCGCGTTTTTAGTCGTTACTCGCGGTCAATCGGTAGAATTGCGAGGTAGTTCGGTCGGAACTGGCGGCTATCGCAATTCTCGTTTGCTAACCTCTCAAAACCAACTTGCAGACAATAATGCTGTTGCTGTTGCACCCGCACTAACGGAAAGCAATGGTAACAGCAATACAGCAGTCCTTAATTTAACTACTACTGTTTCCGCCAGCGCTTCTACCCTTTCCCCAGTACGCCTCAATTTAGCCGATACTCTAGACAACATCAGCTATCGCGTTATAGGATTGGGTTTCCCGCTCTTGACTATTGGCATTATTGCCGGGGCAGTTTGGGCAAATGAAGCTTGGGGTTCCTATTGGAGTTGGGATCCAAAAGAAACTTGGGCGTTGATAACTTGGCTTGTATTCGCCGCTTACCTTCACTCTCGCATTACTCGCGGCTGGCAGGGACGAAAACCCGCTATTCTTGCTGCTAGCGGGTTTGTAGTAGTTTGGGTTTGCTACCTTGGCGTGAATTTATTGGGTAAGGGTTTGCATTCCTACGGTTGGTTCTTTTAAAAGGATCGAGATAGTAAAGACGCGATATATCGCGTCTTTGCAGGAATTTAGGTATGGCAGAAAGCCATTCGCGAAGAAGCTAGGGGGCGCGCTACTCATAAACTTCGTTACGTCCGCGTCGGATTCAGTCGAACTCCTCGCTTTGCTCGTGCGAGTCGCCCCGCTACTTGTCCAGTCTCGTAGAGTAAATCGTTACACACCTTCTGCCTTCTGCCCTCTGGAGGGGCTGTGTGACGAGGAGACCTCGCCACCTTGTATGCCCCGTCCCTCTGCCTTCTTCAAGCGTTCTTTGTTACCTGTTTTCTTTCTAAAGACCATTCCATCGGTCTATAAGTGCCAAAGACTCGATCCCACCAATCTACCGATAAACCGAAGTTGTAACGACAACTGTAATTGTGGTGAAGGTAATGAACGGGAACTTTCATCAAGATATATTTTGTTGGTGTTTGGTGCTGAAGGTGATGGCTATAGGCAGCAAAAGCAGCAAAAATTACACCTCCTAAAATAGAGCCGATCGCAACTTCAGGGGAAATAAAAAATATTGGACAGAAAATTATCGCGACCATACTATAGTCTTTAAAATCTCCTAGCAATCTAGCATTTTGGTTTTTATGATGATTGTAGTGAGAAGTCAAACGATTGCCGAACCAGTTCCAGATGTGCATCAAACGATGAAGCCAGTATTCAAGAAAGCTTGAGAAAATAAAAGCAAGTATCAAAGAAACGATTGTTAGCATGAATTGGTTTTGCTTCCTTTTGGTGAATTATGTATGTTGACGTAGCATTTCTCACGGATTTCTTGAAATTATCAAATTTAGCAAACGTAGTCATCCTAGCAGATGACTGGTTAGATGAAAGATATTAAGCTCAAAAGTTCGTTATTCGCTTTGCTCGCATTCAAGATTCAACGTTCAAAACTTTAGTTTTGAACGAATTTAATTGACATGGTAGATAGCTGGAGTTTACTTCACGCACAGGTACATCAAACCCTACGACAACGAAGACTCCTAAAAAAAGGACAGCATTTGCTAGTGGCGGTATCTGGCGGACAAGATTCTTTGTGTCTAATTAAACTACTATTAGATTTGCGATCGCGTTGGGAATGGCAAATCGCGATCGCCCATTGCGATCATAGATGGTCGTCAGATGTTGGAATTGCCGACCATGTAGAAAAGCTTGCCCATCAATGGGAAATTCCATTTTATTTGAAAATTGCAGAGCAAATTAACGAAACTGAAGCCGCCGCGAGGGAATGGCGCTATCAAATGTTGATAGAAATTGCTGGCGAAAAAGGATTTGAGGTTATCGTTACCGGACATACTAAGAGCGATCGCGCCGAAACTTTTTTGTATAATCTCTTTCGCGGTGCTGGTGCTGATGGTTTGAGTGCTTTAAGCTGGAAGCGTTCTCTAACGAAAGAAATTCAGTTAGTTCGTCCCCTACTCAACGTTTCTCGCTCCCAAACGGGGGAATTTTGCCTGCAATTTCAACTGCCAATTTGGGAAGATGCAGCTAACCAGAACCTCAAATACGCCCGCAATCGCATCCGCAATGATTTACTCCCTTACTTACAAACCCATTTTAACCCCCAAGTCGAAACGACCTTAGCGCAAACGGCAGAATTGTTACGAGCAGATGTAGAGTATTTAGAAGCGTCTGCAAGCGAACTGTTAGAACAAGCAACAATCGATATTGCGTCGTTAAACCGCCTTTATTTGCGTCGTGCGCCTCTTTGCCTTCAAAGACGAGTTGTACGACAATTTTTGCAAAAGCATTTAAACAAAGCGCCAACTTTCAAGCAAGTCGAAGCGATAACTAATCTAATTAATGCTCCCAATCGAACTCGTACTCCTCCTTTCCCTGGAGGAACAGTTGCAGAAGTCCAAGGAGATTGGATTAAGCTGTTATAGGTGCTATTTAAAAACCTCGTAATTGTTCGACAATGTTAATAATTTCATTTCTTCCCAGTAATTCACCCTGGTAAGCTAAAGTGATAGAATTGTAGCTAGCTTCAAAATCTTCTGACTTAGCGATCGCGCTTACATATAAATGTTTTCCTCCTACTAAATGATTGGGATGATTTAGGTAATAAGTATAGTAGCCGTCTACCCCGAACCATCCCAATCTTAAAAATTTAGAAAATAACGGATTGACAGCCTAAATAGAGAGTTAGACTTAAAGTATGGAATCAAGAGTTTTAGAGGCACAGAAACGTAAGATCTAGGCGTTATCCTGCCGTAGGATACCCATGCGATCGCAAAGATTTTTTTAGATAGAAATTAATCGTGAATTACTAATTATGTCTGTCAAAACTTTAACTATTAATAATACCCCCGTAGCTGCCGAAGAAGGTAAAACAATCCTAGAAGCTGCCAAAGAAGCAAGCATTCACATTCCTACTTTATGCTATCTAGAAGGCGTTTCATGTACGGCTGCGTGTCGGGTGTGTTTGGTAGAAATCGAGGGAAGTAATAAACTTCAACCTGCTTGTGTTACCCAAGTAGCAGAGGGAATGGTCGTTCGTACCGATACTCCCAAACTACAAGAATATCGTCGCATGGATCTCGAATTATTATTTGCTGAAGGCAATCACGTCTGTGCTGTTTGTGTCGCTAATGGAAATTGTGAATTACAAGATCTCGCGATCGAAGTTGGTATGGATCATACTCGTTTTCCCTATCGCTTTCCCGATCGCCAAATAGATGTTTCCCACTCACAATTTGGCATCGACCACAACCGCTGCATTCTTTGTACTCGCTGCGTCAGAGTCTGTGACGAAATCGAAGGCGCGCACGTTTGGGATGTGGCAAGTCGCGGCACCGATTGTTACATTGTCTCTGGTTTGAATCAACCTTGGGGAGAAGTAAGCGCTTGTACTTCTTGCGGGAAGTGTGTAGATGCTTGTCCGACAGGGGCAATTTTCCGCAAAGGAACCACTACCGAAGAAAAAACAGGCGATCGCGCCAAACTCGACTTTCTCGTTACTGCCAGGGAGAAACATCAATGGACACGTTAAAAAAATGAGTGTTAAACAAGATTTTATTTCGCCACAAGTATATGATGTTTTGATTGTTGGTGCTGGCCCAGTAGGATTGGCAACCGCGATCGCACTGTATCGACGCAGTATAAAAAATATACTGGTAATCGATCGCGCGAGTGAATTTCGGCGAGTTGGGCAAGTAATCGATCTTTTGCCTAATGGTTTAAAATCACTGAAATACATAGACGAACTTGCTTATAATAAGGTTAAAGAGGCAGGATTCGAGTTTCGTACCCCTCCGAGTCATAATCATCCCGACGATAAAGATAGCGCGATCGAACCGGAAAAACCTCCCCAAAAAAGAGCATGGCATCACAAAAACTTACAAGGGAAAATTATTCGCTCGATTCCTTTGGATTTTGAAACTTGGTTCGATCGTTATGGTGAAGGACGAGTTTCGCTTTCTTGGTTTGACTTGCAAACTACTTTAAGAAACTTACTGCCTTCAGAAATTGTCCGAGCTAATCATCGTTGCGTTAATGTGGCGGAAGATGGTACATGGATGCAAATATCTTGCGATCGCAATAGCGCACCCGCTACTAATCCTTTCGCTCATTGGGAAATGCAAAAAACAGACGCGATCGCGATTGATTCTACAGATAAAGTTACTTCAGATTCGCCTGAGAAGAACTTTCGAGCTAAGTTAGTGGTAGCAGCAGATGGAATTAATTCTACGATTCGGCAGGTACTTTATAATAATTCGGATTTAAGTCAGTGGGCAAAACCTCAATATTCTGGTTTTTGTGCCATTGGTTGTTTGCAAATTGATAGCGTACCCGATGAAATTATCCAAAAATTAGAGAATAAGTATTTTCAAGGCGATCGTCTAATTACCTTATACCAAGATCCTACTCAATCCGATTCTCAGTATTTAGAGCAACCAAGAATAATATTAATTCGTCAACAAGAAAATACACTCGGTTATTTGCTTCATGCTCCTATAAGCTTAGATTCATTGCCAAATAAGTCAGCAAAAGAAAAGATTGAGTTAGCCGTAAATGTTTTAGAAAAAGCAAATTTTCCGCTTATTTTTATTCGTTTAATAAAATTATCAAATCCCGAAACCTTATTTTCTCGTCCTTATTATATCCATCCGACAACTATTTCCATCGATTCTAAACCTGTTTGGAGTAGTAGGCGAGTCGTTTTGGTGGGAGATGCTGCTCATGGGATGCCTCCTTTTGCCGCACAAGGAGTCAATCAAGGTTTTGAGGATGCAGCTTCGATCGCAACTCTAATTGCCAAGATTATTGATAATAACGCTTTAGATAATGAAAAAGCGATCGCTAATGAGTTTAGTAAGTACGAGCAAATTCGCCGTTCTTTTATGATGAAAATTCAAGAAGCTACGATGAAAAATCACGTCTGGTCGCAACAACAATGGGAGGACTATAGTGAGATGGTTTATAGTCGCAATCTACAACAATTAATAAGTAATTTATAAGAATGAACCATGAACAAAATTAAATTTGCTACAGTTTGGTTGGCGGGTTGTTCTGGTTGTCATATGTCCTTTCTAGACATGGACGAATGGCTAATCGAACTCGCTAAATATGTCGATATTGTCTACAGTCCCGTTGGTTCGGATCTTAAAGAATATCCAGAAAATGTAGATGTATGTTTGGTTGAAGGTGGCGTTGCCAATCAGGATAATCTAGAACTGATTCATAAGGTTAGAAAACACACAAAGATTCTGATTTCCTTTGGCGATTGCGCCGTCACTGCTAACGTACCAGCGATGCGAAATATGCTTGGCGGTGCGGAACCAGTCTTAAAACGCGCTTACTTGGAATTAGGAGATTTTACCCCTCAGTTACCTAACGAACCAGGAATCGTCCCAGAATTGCTCGATCGCGTCTTACCCGTTCATGAAGTCGTCCCTGTAGATATTTTTATGCCGGGATGTCCGCCTTCTGCCGATCGCATTAAAGCAACAATAGAACCATTACTCAAAGGCGAAAAACCCAAGATGGAAGGGCGAGATATGATTAAATTTGGCTGAAACATGGCATATAAATTGTAATTTTAACGGATTGTAGGGGCGCAAGGTTTGCGCCCTAAAGCTATAGCGAGTTTATTAAAAAATCCCTCAGAAATTAGTAAATTTTTGAGGGATGAATAACTTTGATGATTAGTGGATGACAAAATCTAACGAGACAACTATGTTAGTAACATCCTGCGCGATCGCAATCAGATCGTTCTGGTAGTAAATCGCCGTATCCAGTGCCGAACCACCAGTATAGTTAAAAGATTTATCTAAAGAATAGTCGCTCAGGCTTCCAGTTACTTCAAATTTGTCACCTTCCCAATATTTAAAATCGGTAATAGTAGCATAACCTAATCCTAAATAACTAACGCCATAACCGCCATTAGGATTGAAGTTAAATAAGTAGAAAGTATCTGCACCAGTGCCGCCAGTGAGCGTATCGTATTGAGAGAGATTGTTATCTAACCCACCACTGTCTCCTCGCAATACGTCATTGCCTGCACCGCCATCAACATAATCAGTATCAGCACCACCTTGAAGATAATCGCCTCCCGCCTGACCGTAAAGATAATCGCTTCCTTTGCCACCAACGAGAAAATCAAACTCGTCGCTACCGCCACCCCATATAGTATCGCTGCCACCGCCACCAATAAGAGAGTCGCTACCATTACCGCCATCTAAATAGTCATTTCCCGTTCCCTCGGCAGCAGTGTCAAAATCGCCATAAATCCAATCATTGCCATCGCGACCATAAAGGGTATCATTTCCACCTTCGCCTACTAGAGTGTCATTACCCGTACCGCCATCTAGATAGTCATTTAGTAGACCAGCATGGAAAACATCATTGCCACCATTGCCATATAAAGTGTCAGTGGTATTAAAGAACGAAAAATCATCGTTTTGATTGCTGCCTTTAAAAGAAACCAATTCTATGTTGTCGAAGGAAAAACTATAAGGGTCGCTAACGTTAGAATAGTCGGCTTGAAGCAGATCTACACCCGCGCCACCATCGATATAATCGTTGATTCCAGATCCGGGATTTAGAGTATCGTTACCGTCTCCGCCATAGATTGAGTCAGTATCCTTGCGACCATCCAGATAATCGTTTCCACTGCCACCAAGCAACGTGTCATATCCCTCTCCTCCGTTAAGAAAGTCGTTACCTATTCCACCATCGAGATAATCGTTACCTTTTTGACCGTAGAGAGAATCGTTGCCTTCACTTCCATAAAGAATATCGTTGCCGTTTCCACCATAAATTAAATCGTTATCCTTGCGACCATCAATCGTGTCGTTGCCATCTCCACCATAAAGCGTGTCATGTCCTTCACCTCCATTAAGAAGATCGTTACCAACTCCGCCATCAAGAAGATCGTTACCCTTCTGACCATAAATAGAATCGTTGCCGCCAAGTCCGTAAAGACTATCGCGACCTTCACCTCCCCAGATAGAATCATTAGATATGCTACCCAGAATAGAATCGTTTCCGTTAGTTCCGTAGTAATTAGGCATTTGAGTCATTCCTTGTATTTTGTTCTATAGACTTATCTGGAACCAGCCCAGGAGTTCTGCACAAATTCACAAAACTTCAAAAACGAGTTTTAGTTCACAATTTCTACTTCGCGCGATCGCTTTACTCGATTCCTTACGCTTGTTAAGCAATACCCAAAGTATTCACAACATAAGTAGGGCGGGCATTGCCCGCCCTACAAGTATTTTAAGCTTTATGCCGAGCGAGCAGGATTTGTAATTAATTATTGCCTAGCCACTTAATTCACTCTTCATTAAAGGGTTGAGTTGAAAATGGCAATGTTACGATCGCATGCCTTGGATTGTCGATAAATCAAACGACCTACAACGAAAGTTATAAGTAAAAATACTCATCAACTTGACTTTCGCTGAGATCGAATCCATGACGTTTTTCAGATGTTTTTGGTCGAAGGAATTTTTACGATAAAGAGCATGAACGAGAGCGAACGAGCAAACAAAAGCTAACTTGCTCTCAAAAGTTCTTTAAGCCACTGAAGCCCTATGAAACTACATTTTTGGACAAGGATTGCTGCGATCGCCTTTGTTGCTTTCCAAGGGGCGATCGCTAGTTTTGTTGGATTCATTCCTAACCTTGCTATTGCTCAAACCCTTCCCGATAGCCTTAAAATTCCAGAGGGTCAGCATTTCCTGTTTAAAACCTCAGCCAAAGGTTCGCAAATTTATGTTTGTCAATCCCAAGAAAAAGGCTTTGAGTGGACGCTTAAAGCCCCTGATGCCGTTTTATTAGACGAACAAGGAGAACAATTTGGTCAACACTACCTCGGCCCCTCTTGGGAAGCCAAAGACGGTAGCAAAATTATGGGTCAAGTAAAAAGCAAAGCTGACGCACCACAAGCGGATGCAATTCCCTGGTTACTCCTGGAAGCGAGTTCTCATGAAGGCGATGGAGTCTTCAGTTCGGTGAATTGGATCGTGCGTTTAAATACGGTTGGCGGTAAAGCCCCTTTAGATGGATGCGATAGTGCCAATCAAGATCGAGAAATCAGCGTTGATTACAGTGCAGATTACTACTTCTACGGCGCTTCAGCAGCAAGTAATTATTAAGTCAAAATAAACGGAGGAATTCATGTCTACAATCTATATCAAAGCCGGACAAACCGTTACTGAAAGCGTTCTCTTAGATGAATTTGCAGAGTCATTGAAGGTTGCAGGTAAATTAGCAACTGACGCTACTCAGCCTGCGGTGCTAACTAAAAACGAGTTAAATCAAATCAAAGTCAAAGATGGAGGTGCGATCGAAGGAGGAGAAACAGCCATCCAGGTTGAAGGAGTTAAAACCTTTATCTACAACAACGGTACGATTGAGGGAGACTTAAATGCAATTAACATTGTCAACGGAGATACGGCTTCTGCGGGGATTGCCAATAAAGGAACGATTACCAGTGCAAGTCGCGCTATCAACATCGGTGGCGTTGGAGGATTCGTCTATAACGAGGGGTTGATTACTACGACCGCCGACCCGCGTAACGGCACAATCTATGGCGATGTAACGGCAAAAAACGTTTTTGTTTACAACTATAGCGATGGCGTGATTGATGTCGGTGCAGGCAACAATGGCGATGCTATTTCTCTCGAATTAGGTGCAAATGTTAATGGTTTAATCTTCAATGAAGGTTTAATTCAAGGTCGCGGAACACCCGATGGCGAACCTAATAACAAAACTAATTTAGCATCCGCTGTTCGTCTTTATTGGGTCAGCGGTGCGGGAGCAGAGATTTCTGTTTTTAATGGCGATATCAAAAATTCAGGCACATTAGCGGCTGAAAATGGTGCGACTCTAATTATTGAAGACAAAACAAAACTTAATGGCTGGATTGATAACCGTGGGACGATTGAAGGCGGTGCAATTGGAGGCGGACGACTGGCGATTGATGTCAGCAAAGCTGCCGATAGCGTGAAAATTCGCAATAGTGGCGTTATTAACGGAGACGTTCGTCTGAGTGCTGGTAACGATCTTTTTGACGGTCATGGAGGAAAAGTTAACGGCTCTGTTTCTGCTGGTGATGGCAATGATACTGTCATTGGCGGTACGAGCAATGATATTTTGGTTGGCGATGCAGGAGATGATACTCTAGAAGGCAAAAAAGGAAACGATATCCTCAACGGCGGTAGCGGTAAGGATGTTTTGAAAGGCGGTCGAGGCGATGATTTCCTCGATGGGGGTTCTGGTGTAGATACCCTTACGGGTGGAGAGGGTAAGGATACTTTCTTTTTTGCCGATTTTGGCGGTACGCCGACGACAGCACCCAACGGCATTAGTGTTATCAATCAACCAGATATACTCACCGATTACAAGATTGGCACGGATAAGCTAGTTTTTGACAGTATCGATGTAGGATTAGCAGGCGGTCTAAAATTCCAAAAAGGAATCACTTCTCAACTGTCAGGCGACAGTAACTTACTCGTGCTAGAAGACGGATTTGCTAATGCTGCTGCTGCTGCTCGCGCGATCGCAGATAACAATGCTCTTAGTGCTGATGTTGGAGCGTTTGTCTATTTCAATACTACGCTAGGTATTGCTCGATTTGTCTTCTCGCAAGATCTTGGCGATGGCGGTACGATTAGCGTCTTAGGAAACCTAACTAATATAACCAATGTGGCAGATTTGACTCAATTTTCGGATCGAGATTTCGCATTTACTACGCTAACATAAGTTAAGGGGGAATCCATAACATAAGTTAGGGTATTCCTTCCTGCGTTCCCAGGAGCCAAACCTGGGAATGAACCAATAAAGTTAAGTTTATAGAAGGAGTTGAAAATGGCTAAAAATGCTAAGCAATTTCTTTTCGATGAGATTTTGAGCTATTATCGCTACGTCCTCATGCCAGATCTTTACTGTCTTGGAGTACGAGGCGATCGCTTTCTTGGAGTGCTAGAGGAACTCGCTCATGAAATTCCTCCTGAAATTACTTTAGAAAAACAACAACAAAAAAAGTTTTGCAATCGGTTAATCGATATTGCGATCGAAATGTTTGAAGCCGATCGCATAAGCGATCTCAAAATTTATAAAAAACGATTAAAAAATTATCTCTTGAAGCGAAGCTAAAAGAAATGTTGGCAAATATGCTCAAATAACACCATAAATAGCTTTTTATTGCTAAGATTTGACAAGATCTGATTCAAAGCCTCGTCTCACCTTAAGTAAAATAGGGCAAGCGATTTTTTTGTAAGAAGTGATACTTTTTACTATTACTTTATATGCCTGAAGATGGACAAAATCATAAGGTCTACTTGTTTATAGTAGTTAAAGGCTGAGTAAATAATTCGTAACATTAGTGTAGGTTGCGATAACCTCGGCTTACTAAAAATAAGTATTAAGCATAATCAGACCGTGGTAACATTTCGTCCTGAATTGCATTTTAAAAATGTATCAAAAGCTGCTGGTTCAACACCAGATTATGATGTAGCAGAGCAGCAATTCATCGAGTTATTGACTCTTGAAAATTTAGATCGCCAGGTGACGGATCGACCAAGCTTGGTACAGGAGTTTGAAGGGGCACTCAAGCAAGCTTTAACAGTTGCTTACAGCAATTTAGACGCGTTACCAGAAGCAGAAAATCGGTTTCTACATCGTATCCTTTATCGCATTAACCGATTAAATTTCGTCTGGTATAAAGATCTTAACGAGTATATCAACGAGCGTTCTTATTACTTACAATGGATACGCGATCGCATCGAAACCCCTTGGCAAGCTTGGGAATTGGCACAGCTTGACGTAGAACAACTCGAAAAAGCCGATATCAAACAAGCGTTAATCGAGCGAGGGAATGCAGATTTAGAGCCACCGCTATCAGCCGATAAACTATATCTCAGAGAAGAGATGACACTAGAAGGGTATCGTCATCTAATCGCGATCGCATCTTTGGATGGTTTAGTTGAATCGAGCCGCCTGTGTCACATCTTGGGTGGTGGTAGTAACGAAGTGCAAGCGACGCTAATTCGCGTCTTGCTGGAAGAGTATGGAAATGGTCGCTTCAATCGCAAACATTCCACTTTCTTTGCTCAAATGATGCAGGAACTCGGACTCAACCCCGATACAGAAGCTTACCTCGATTGGGTTCCCTGGCAAGTTTTAGCGTCCATCAATCACAACTTCTTGCTCACTGAAAGAAAGCGTCACCTGTTGAGATATTTAGGTGGCTTCACTTACTTTGAAATCGTCGGTCCCTCTATCTACAAAGATTACATCGCCGCCGCATCGCGCCTAAACCTGTCACAGACAGCCATGGGATATTGGGAGTTGCACATCAAAGAAGACGAACGACACGGACAATGGATGCTTCATCAAGTCGCCTTACCGTTGGTCGATATGTATCCCCAGCAAGCATGGGAACTGCTTCTAGGATACGACCAAGAGAAGTTGATGAGCGATCGCGCGGGAGCAGCAGTTATCCAAGCAGTAAAGCTTGCAGAAAATTTTAATAATTAAAAAAGAGGACACTTCCTTGATGAAAACACTATTGCATTCTGAAGTAGCGATCGAATCTCATTCGCCAAACGAAGTATTTTTCTGTCCAGAAGAATCTCATTTCTACTCGCAGTGTTTAGAGAAAATGGTTCTCAATCGCTGTACGAATTCCGATTTAGTTATTGAATTTGGTTCGGGAGATGGTAGTCCGGTTATACATAGCTTGTTAAGAACTCCATTTAAAGGAAAAATTCATGGCTATGAGTTAAACCCACAATCATATAAAGTTGCGCAAAGTAGAATTAAACAGTATCGATTAAGCGATCGCTATATCGTTCGCAATAACTGTTTTTTTGAAGGTTACAAACAATCTCCAGCTAATTATTTAATTTCTAATCCTCCTTATCTACCCGCACCAGACAACGATATTTATATGCCTTCGCTGCATGGTGGAAGTGATGGTGCGACAATTACAAAACGTCTGTTTACTGTCGGATGCGATCGTGTTTTTTCTCTAATTTCTGCCTATTCAAATCCGGTAGAAACAATTGAATATGCAATTGGTAAAGGCTACAAAGCGATTGATTTTACTATTGCTCCCTTGCAATTTGGCTATTATAGTTCCGAACCCAAGGTTAGAGAAACAATTAATGCCCTTCGTCGCGATCGTAAAGCTTTTTACTCTCCCAATATTTATCTGTTAGCGGGTGTCTTATTCGAGAAAAACCACAATAGTAACGCGGATTTATCATCCGAATTGTTAAAGGTAATGACATCCTTTTAACAGTTCAGTAGGGGACGGCGCTTCTTAGCCGGAAGTAATTCCGGCTCCGCACCTCGCGCATGGCGTGCGCCCTTCGAGTTGAAGTACGAAACTCAACCAAATTGGTATGATAGTATACGCAATTGCCATACGCGAAAGCCTGCCAGTATGCCTATACCACCCGAATACCAACGCGCATCGCTTGACTTCAATAAATTCTTGTTGGATACCCGCGAAGCCTCCGGATTAGCCACGACAAATCAGGTTTACACAATGGTGCAAGGATTGACTTCTCCGCGCTTTAAAAAGACGCGGATTCTTAAACGTTGTTACGCGGCGGTTTGAAAACACGCCGCTTCACATTGTTTCCGATACGATTTAGTT
>JALOOL010000132.1 GCA_025454425.1 Hydrococcus sp. Prado102
AAATTTCACCAATTCAAGATAATCGAGGACTGAATTGGCTTTTGTTAACGGAATTTTCACGAAGTGAATTTGATGAAATAGATCGCTACTACTTTGAACGATTAATTCGCGATTTGACAATTGTATTTATAGTAGCTACATTTTTCGCGATCGCCAGTAATAGTTTAGTAGTAAAACCAATTTTACAATTAATAGAATTAAAACGCGATCGCTTAACGGGATTGCCTAGCCGAACTATATTTATCAAGCAAATAGAGAGAGCAATTCAACAACAAAATACAGTTGCAGTTATCCTTATAGATTGCGATCGCTTTAAAAGAATTAATAGCTCTTATAGTCATCAAGTAGGCGATAAATTACTTGTTGAAGTAGCAAAACGATTAAGAAAATGTCTAGAGCCATCAGATGCTATCGCTCGTTTAGTTGCAGATGAATTTGCTATTTTGAGTTTAAAAATAAAAGATGAGAATAGCGCGATCGAGCTAGTTAATAGAATAGTCAAAGCATTATCGCCAGAATTTTTAGTTAGCAACAAAAAAATTTTTTTAAGTAGTCGGATGGGAATTGCAATTAACCACTTAAAAGATTGCGAACCCGAACATTTATTAAGAAATGCGGACACGGCAATGTTAAAAGCCAAACAAATTGGCGGATGCTGCTATCAAATTTTTGATGAAACCATGCGTCAAAAAGCATTAGCTTTATTAGAATTAGAAAATGACCTAAAAAGTGCTTTACAAAATAAAGAGTTTTTAGTTTGCTATCAACCAATTATAAATCTTAAAACTGGAAAAATCAGTGGATTAGAAGCACTTTTACGTTGGAAGCATCCAGTTAAAGGATTTATTTCTCCAGCCAATTTTATTCCTGTAGCTGAAGAAACAGGAACAATTTTAGATTTAGGAATTTGGATTTTTCAAGAATCTTGCAACTATGAATCTGTCAAGAAAATATTAGAGCAATTTCAAACACGTAAAATCAGAATTAGCCTCGATGATTTTGGGACGGGTTATTCCTGTTTGAGTTATTTGCATCAATTACCAGTCAATACTCTGAAAATCGATCGCGCTTTCGTCAATAGAGAAACCCTAGAAATTGCTGAAACCATTATCGTACTCGCTCATAATTTGGAGATGGATGTAGTAGCAGAGGGAGTCGAAACAGAACAACAGCGATCGCAATTACAAGCATTAGGTTGCGAATACGGACAAGGATATTTATTTGCTAAACCCATGAGCAATCGCGAAATAGAAAATTTATTGGGAATAAAAAAAGTATGAATGATGAATGATGAATTATGAAATTTATTCAGCTTATATTTTTAAAATTCCTTGTTGGATTAATTCGAGAACTTCTTCGGTAGAAAAAGAACGTTTTTCTTGAATAGAAAGCTTTTTAATCGTCGATCGCAATCGTTCGTATTGTTCTTTTGGAAGCGGTCGATTGAGATGTTGCTCGAAAAGATACTGAAAATTGCCAGCACCGCTACATTTACCAAACCAAATCTCAGGTTTTCCATAAGGGAAAATACAATAACTCTGACGATCCTCTAAAAGACTTTTAACATGAATTCCCGTTTCGTGACGTTGAGCTTGTTGAGAATAAGGTGCATAAGGACGAACCCCCAAACGATCGAGATATTCCGTCACGCGAGCGATCGCATCGTAATCAATGCCTTCTACCTCCCAGCCAAAACGAAGCCTCAAACCATTCAAAACTTGCTCTAGAGCCACATTTCCCGCTCTTTCGCCAATTCCGCCAAAAGTTCCCGAAACGCACCTAACGCCTGCTAAGACAGCTTGGATGGTATTTTCTAATGCTAAGCCTAAATCGTTGTGAAAATGAACTGCCAGCGGGACGCTGCTATACTCCAGGAGATCGTGTATCCAAACATAGGTTTTTTCTGGAGTCAGCACTCCCACTGTATCGCAAAGTAAAAAATGTTCGATGTAAGGTTTGAAGGCGCAAATACACTCGACCAAGAAACCAAAATCGGCACGAGAAGCATCTTCAGCCGCAAAATAGACTTGTAATCCTATTTCTGTAGCGTAGCGCAGATGTTTGAGAACTCGCTCGATCGCGTTTTGACGAACCTTATCGATGACGGTTGTTGGAATGCCATCATCAAAGATTTTATCCTGATAATCGCAGTGACGGCGAATTGCATCTCTCAGAAAAAGCAGACGATCGCTAACGGCATGAAAGAGGATAATTTGTTTAACGCCACAAGCTAAGGCACGATCGATAAAATGGCGACTCATCATAGTAGAAGCTACCACGCGATCGCCAAAACCGTCACTTATTAACGTCTTGACTAAATCCTCTTCCGTTTCGTGAATAGCAGGCATAATCGCGATTTGATGGACTCCCGCCGAGGCGATTGCACTAAAGAGCGATCGCTTAGTTGCTTGCTCGAAAAATAATCCTGCTTGTTGCTCTCCATCTCGAAGCGTTTCATCAGAAATCGTCAGTCTTATCGTCTGCATTTTATAAATTTCGACTGTTCTCCAAATAAATTAGCGTAAAAGCTAAATTATAAAGTTAATCTTAAGCAGGTAAGCAATGTTAACGTAGTGTAACGCACTGTCATCTTCGCTACATCCCTCATAAGTGCGTCAACGTTATGTACTTAACAGACATCACGAGTCAAAGTTCTGTTTCCGCAAAAATTTTATGCTTGCAGCTTATACAGACAGCCTAAATTCTGTCGCAGCTTTTCAAAAGAATCTAGCAAGCTAGAGCCACCATTGAGACAATAGCTATTTCACACAGACGTTAAAAGTTTGTTTATGAGAAGATTGTTACTAGGCGGTGTCCCAAAGTTTAGTAACGTCACAACAATTGTTTCGTGCATACTTCCGAAACTTTCAACCAATAGTTAGATGAGTGTAGTTGGTTTTCTCGCTATTGTTTCAATCGCGCGTGTAGAGATAGCAAAAATTCCAACGCCGTCCTAGCCTTCTTCAATAGCAAACTCAATAAAACTATGATTGGCTTACTTGAATCGAATCGTGTAGAACACCCAACCAGCGAAGCTCAAAGTTTTGTTGCTTTTTGTCCTTATACTTTTGCCAGCGAATTAGTTGAAAAATTAGAGAAATTAAGAAATTTTTCCGAAAAATTAAAATTAGAAAAAAATATTCAAGTTATAGAAAATATTTTTGAGCGGGTTGAAAACGAGTTTTTAACCAATAGCAATCATTTTTCGGAATTGGAAGCTTCATCGGGGAAGTTATTAATAGAAAAGCCATTTCTCGCTTTTTTACAAGATTTAGTCAATAGAACGATTACTTTGGCTATGGAAGTTTTAAGTGCGATCGCGCAGTCTACAGTTTCTTTTACTTCTCAAAAAGAAGAAATTGAAGCAAGCTACGAAACTGCCGTAGCAAATCTTATCTCGCAGCAAGCAAAAGCACGGGCCAAACAACAAATCGATACAGTTATAGAAGCTCAAAATTTGCTAGTAGAGGTAAGCGGGAAACTAGAGCAAGTAACAACGCTTATAGATCGGCAACTGCGATCGTTCCAGGATATGAACGCTCAAACTCAGAAAATTTTGCATGACACTCGTTATTTATCCGAGCAATTAGTACGAGTTCAATCGAATTATGGTTTGTTTGAGGGGATGTCGGAGATGTTGTGGGTTAACAAAAATGGAAACGATCCCTTCTCTAAATTAATCCTAACCGTTTCCCAGGATGGAAGAGGACAATACAAAACGATCGGTCAAGCTATCCAAAATGCAACGGAGGGAAGCCAAATTCGCGTTTTTCCAGGAGTTTATCGCGAAGGACTAATTATAGACAAGCCACTAGAAATAATTGGCGAAGGAGCAATGGGAGAAATCGCGATCGAAAATGCCAATGCATGTTGCATCTCGATACAAAGCGATCGCGTCAAGCTTAGCGGTTTGACGATACGCGGTCGTGCAATTGTTGGTGCTAAAGCTTACCATGCTGTCGATATTTCGAGCGGACAAGTTATTTTAGAATCGTGCGATATTAGTTCTGACGCGCTAGCTTGTATTGCTATTCACGGTCGCGCAGCCAATCCTATTATTCGTCGCTGCAAGATCCATCGCGGCAAACAAGGCGGTATTTTAATTTATCAAGGTGGAAAAGGTTTGATAGAAGAATGCGATATTTGCGACCATTCCTATCTAGGCATAGCCATTCGCACCTATGGCAACCCGACAATTCGTCGCTGTAAAATTCATCGCTGCACACAAGGAGGAGCTTACGTTTGGGAAAGAGGTTTCGGCGCGATCGAAGATTGCGAGATCTACGATAACCTCGGCCCTGGCATACGGGTTTCACCAGACAGTAATACAACTCTTCGTCAGTGCCGCGTCCGTTAAACGGGAGTGTGGAAGGACAAGGGGGACAAGGGAGACAAGGAAGACTTGTAAGAATATTTATTGGCGACTTCCATGACTGGTCACTGGTCACTGGTCACTGGTCACTGATAACTGTTCGCTATCGATCGCGACTGTAAAAACGAAAAAAGTAGGCGATGCCTACTTTAATTAATCTAATGTGTCAGTGTATAGTTTTGATGAAACAGTAAATTACTTTTTACAGGGGTCAGAGATCGGGGTTCACAATCTCATAGATAAAAGATTCTGATTTTGACTCCTGATTTCCTGGAAAAAGTATTGCGTAGCATTTCGTAGGTATAACTCCTTCGGAGGATAAATTTACGTTTGGTTAGGGATTTTCAGTTACAAAAGCAGTCTACCAAACCGACTTTTAAGCGCGTTGTTTGCGCTTGAGAGTGGTAGCTGCTAAAGTACCTACGGAAAACAAACCAAATAAAGTAGCAGGTTCGGGAATTTCTACTTCTCTTTCTACAACTCGGAACGAAGCAGTATAGGGAAGCGGGCCTTCACCTGAAGCAATCCCACTTGGATTAAGAGAAGGATCGGGAGAGCCGATAAAATTATCTCCAGGTTGAAAATCGCCAAAAGTTACACCTTCAAATGCAGAACCCGCTCCAATATTAGGAGTAAATGAACCGACTAAATCGAATTCTTTATTTTGCTCAAAGTCAAACAGCGTACCTGTCACACTAACCACTAAAGCTCCAAGGGGAGTATCGGGATCTGCTTCAGTTGGCGGATTTCCAGCTTCCAAAAGTCTAACCCGATCGAGCGTTATCGTGAAATTGAGGTCAGAGCCATTATTGAAGGTAATAAAGTCTGTAACTAGCTTACCTTGCGATGTACCATTAGCTGGGTTGGCTTCTTGAGTAATTGAACCAGGAGTCCCAGTTTGTCTGATATCTTTAATTTCGCCAGCCGGATTGGGAACTTGAGGCGGATCGAAAACCCCATCTATAAAACCGCCGGTAGCAGAAATAATGGTAAAGAAACCATTCTGGTTGAGCGTTTGAGGCTGAGGATCGCCAATTGGAGGCGGACCGACAAAATCAAACTGGTTCAAGCTGGCATAGGTGTTGCCGCTAAAGTTAAAATTATCGCCCGATTGTATTAGTGCAGCATCGGCAGGAATCGCACTCCCTAACACGCCTGCTGCCATCAAAGGCAGACTTGAAAGAAGAAAAGCTTTTTGACTCATGAAGAAATTCCTCCTCAGTAAATAATTGAATTACCTACGGTAGGTTGTTAACTGTCTATAGAATAATCATGATGTTATTAAAAATCAAGTTCAATTAAGAATATTACTGCCTGGAGATTGAGGTGGATTCAACGGCTTTTCGTTGTTCCCAGTCTTTTTGAATTTTTTTATAAGTATGAATTCTGAATATTTGAGATTCGATAGATTAATTAGTTAAAAAAAACTGAAAATCAATACATAACAATGCTTTTTGGCTTTAACAACCAATAAACCTTCTTAAAGCAATAAATTTAATCTATGTATGTTGTTAGAGCGATCTAAAAAAAAACTCTCTTTTTCAGTAACGCTCATTTTTAGAGAATTAAAGCTTTTGTCTTGCTAGTCTGTGTAGATTAGTTTTTTGCAAAAACTGTTCCAAATTTAGCCAAAGATTATAAAATATCAATCAAAAGATAGAGGGTTTTATTAGCCATAACCGCTAGAGACAAATCGAATCGAGAAAAATAACGAACGTCAAACCCTTAAGCAGTTACGGAAATCGCTAACATAGAGCAATGTCTATCTTGCAATCGAGACGGCATTGAATAGTTCGTATGTACTTAATTAAAAAGGGAACTGCTATATATTCATTCCAATCTTTTTCAATTCTTGGCGAAGTCTTTTTGCTTCTTGAGAATTTTGGGATTCATGAAGCGCGATCGCGACTTTAAAAGATTCCATACTGTCGGAATAATTTCCTACTTTTAAAAGAACAACACCTAAATTTTGATAAGCAAAGGCATAATCGGGATTTAGTTTAATGGCTTGTTGATAAGCCGCGATCGCGTCTTGAAATCGTTCCATTGCTTTGAACGTACCGCCTAAATTGTAGTAACCCAATGCAAAATTAGGATCGATTTTGATAACAATTTCGTAAGCTTGCAGCGCTTTTTCAAAATTTCCGAGTTCTTTCAATAAACTACCAAAGTTATTATAAGCACCTATTTTTAATAAAGGTAAAATAGGCTGTTCCATTGCTTTTTGATAGTGCTTAAATGCTGGCTCTATTTCGTGTTGGCGAGCGTAGGCATTGCCGAGATGATAGTGTAATTCAAATAAAATATGTGCGTCGGCTTGATTCGATTTTAATCCTTGTTTGAGTAATTTAATTCCCTTCTTTTCTTCTCCGATTTGTAAATAAAGTCCGCCTAATTTGCTACAAACATAAGGATCGTTGGGATGAGCCGCAAAAAAGCCTTCCATAGCTTTTCTAGCTCTAGTATATTTATCTAAAGCTTTAATTGCCTCTGGCGTATAGCCATAATGAAGAATCGCAATTGGCGTTAAATCGATTACTTTCCAATGCGGTTCTTTTTTAAGTAATCGAGCCACGCGATCGTCTACGATTGAATGATAGGGACGAGTAAATTTAACTTCTGGATGATTGCGAAATAAACGCGAAACTAAAGAATAGGGAGATTGAGCGGCTCCAATTTCATGACGAATTAAATTAATAACGATCGCGTTTTCATCCTCCATTGCTTTTTGCATTTGAGGGACAATTTCAGGGGCGAGTACTTCATCGGCATCTAAGACTAAAACCCATTCTCCGCTAACCGATTTTAAAGCTTCGTTTCGCGCGGCAGAAAAGTCATTGCACCAGTCAAAATGAATAATTTTTGCGCCGAATTCTTTAGCAATTTCTACCGTGCGATCGCTAGAACCCGTGTCCATAACAACCATTTCATCGACAACATTTTTGACGCTTTCTAAGCATCTCGGTAAAGCAACTTCCTCGTTTTTAACAACAATACTGAGGCTGAGTTTATTCATCGATGTTGTAAGTACTTAAAAAAAATTAACCAGAGTTTGAGTTAAGCAAGCTGGGACACAAGCTAGTCCTAACAAAGGCAAGGTTGAGGTTTATGGCAAGCAATTAGTCCACATAGAAGATTAACGCAAAACTTAACGATGTGGGTAGTAGTCTGTTAGCGATTTAGGGATTCAAGTTGTTTGGTGTTCGCAACAAATAGGCTGGAGTAAAATTACGAATTGGAGCGAAGCGATTTGACTAGACGCGAGCGATCTTTAGAGCAGTTTAACTCTCAAACTGCCAGTTGACGGGTTCCCACTCAAAACCACCTCCCAAACGAGGTCGAAGATAACCGATGCCGGGAAACGGGAAATGATAAGCATACATTAATTGTCGCTTGGAGGCGATCGCACTCAAAATTTCTTGACGAGTTTTGGCTGCTTGGTCTGGAGCGGCATCAAAAATTGGTTGCCAACTGGGATTCCAAAGATTAATCGTGTGAGTGTGAACGACATCAGCCGTGTGAATCATTGAAGCATTACCCGAAACAATGCGAATGGCAACTTGTCCGGCAGTATGACCGGGTGCGGGTATAGCAGAAAATCCAGGAAGTATTTCTTCTCTTTCAAATCGCGTTACCCTTTCTTTAATCGCTCCCAAACATTTTTGAGCGGCACTGATGAATTGCTGTTTCGTCTTCTCATCGACTTGAATATTGGATAAATCCACTTGTGGATTCGTCCAAAAATCGTATTCAGCTTTTGAGACGAAATAACGAGCTTGAGGAAATGCTAGCGCTCCACTCTTGTCGAGTAAACCGCCTACATGATCGGCATGAGCGTGAGTAATAATAATCGCATCGATATCTGTTGGCTGAATTTGAAGCGTTTGCAAGTTGCCGATTAATTTTCCTGCTGTTGGCTCGGTTAAAAAGCCGCTACCTGAATCGATTAGCACTTTTTGAGTGCCAGTATCAACCAATAAAATATTGCAGTTGAGCGTTAGCATTTCGCCTTGAAATCCTTGCTGTAAAACCTCGCTCAGTTGAGCGGGAGAGGCATTACCAGCAAAAAGTTTAGCTGGGACATCCAAAACACCATCTCCAATCGATGTCATCTGAAAGTCGCCAAGTTTAAATCGGTAAAATTGAGCATTGCTTTGTCGTGCAACGACGCTAGATTTCCAAGCAAACGGGACAGTAGAAGCGATCGCGGCTCCTATTGCCGATGTTATAAAGGTACGACGAGAAACTTTTGCTTTCATTATCTTCGATATTCTTTGATTAACAAAGTAGCTTACCGATTATCGTGCCCGTTTCGCTTCTATTTAAAATTTATGTAAGATTGTTTTCTTTACAGCGCGATCGCAATCTTAATAAATTAAATCCTTATAACAAAACCCAACCTTTATTTTCCTCACTATTGCAAGAATGCCTGTTGCCTATTCCCTTTTCCATTACAATCACTGCATTCTGACCGCCAAAACCAAAACACAAACACATTGCCCGTTGAATCTCTGCCTGACGCGGCGAAGTCACTAAATTCAAATTAAACTCTGGTTCTCTCAAACCCACGCAAGGAGGCAATTGTTGATGTTTTAGCGCCATTAAACAGAATGCAGTCGCGATCGCGCCCGATGCGCCTAATGTATGTCCTGTAGCGCCTTTTGTCGAGCTTACAGCAACTCCATGAGGAAATAAATACTCGATTAAAGCTGCTTCTCTAGCATCGTTGAGTTGGGTGCTAGTTCCGTGAGCGTGAATATAATCGATATCACTACTGGTAAGATTGCTGCGTTCCAAACATTGCTTAATGGCTAAGCTAGCACTGCGATTGTCCATTGCAGGCGCACTCAAATGAGTTGCATCGCAAGTTAACCCAAATTCTAATATTTTCCCGTAAATCTTCGCATTTCTTTGCAAAGCAAGCTCTGCCGATTCTAAGACCAAAACTGCCCCGCCTTCGCCTAAAACCAAGCCTTCTCGACGTTTATCGAAGGGATAACAGCCTGTCGTAGCTAAAGCGCCCATTTGCTTGAAACCTGCCAAGGTTAGCGGCGTTATCGGGGTTTCTATAGCTCCTGCAATGACGCGATCGCATTTCTGCTGTCGAATCAGTTCGACTCCTTGCGCGATCGCCCAAATTCCCGTCGCACAAGCTGCCATCGGCGCTAAAACAGCAGCCGTCGAGCCGATTTGATGTGCCGTCGCGATCGCGCCGTAGTTGGGTAAGGTTTCTAACCAGTTTTCTAAATGCAGACATTCGCGATCTACATACATTTGTTTGGCGAATTGCTCCCAAACTACCTGAGAAGCACGACTAGAACCGATAACAACTCCGCATTCTGGTAAAGGAGGAGTCAAACAAGCATCTTCTAAGGCGGCTGCTACGGCTAATTGAGTAAGATCGCTTAATTTAGCTGGGGTTTCTCCAATTAGTCCCAAAGGATAAGGCGGAATGCCCTCAAAAGGTTGCTGGAGTCTTATCCCCGATTGTAAAGCCAATAATCGCTGCCAATCGCTTAAAGACCCCAGACAACTTAGTAACCCAATGCCAGTAACGACAACATCCACAGTAGATCTATGGGTTATAGATTATTTTTTCAGGTTTTCCACACCCGAAACAACTTTAGCCGAATCTATGCGATCGCCTTGTTTGATTTGGTCAACTGCATTCATGCCGTTAGTGACGTAGCCAAACACTGCATAATCGCCATCGAGGAAGCTTAGATCCGATAAAGCAAAATAAAACTGCGAAGAAGCTGAATCTGGCATCCCAGATCGAGCCATTGCGATCGCGCCGCGTTTGTGAGGCAATACAACTTGAGGCTGCACGCGCGCCCCTCCTTGCTGCCCGATAGACTTGCTGTAGACGGGTTCGTTTTGGTCTTTAAGCTTGATTTCAAGCGGAATATTACGTTCTCGTTTGGTATCGGGATCGATAAAGCCACCAGTCCCGTTGCCTTTAGGATCGCCGCCTTGAGCGACGAAGGGTTGGGGATCTTTGACGACTCGGTGAAAGGTCAGTCCGTTGTAGACACCGCGATCGACGAGATCGACAAAATTCCCTGCTGTGATCGGTGCGTTTTTGCCATCGACTTCGATAGTGATGGGAGAACCATTCACAGTCATTTCAACGGTGGCGGTTCCTTCGAGTCTTGGTACGTAGTTACTCATGTTTAAAGATTTTGCTTCTGGTGTCGAGCATCCAGTCAGCACCAAACCGCAGACCAAAATAACGGTCAACAGTGATTTTAGCCAGTACTGAATAGATTTTTTCATGTTAAAGGGTTTGAGACGAAGTTGTTTCTAAAAGATGTTAAGAGATTACACTTTTGCTTAAAACAGCGAACAGTAATCAGTTATCAAAGCATATGGTGAGGGACTCAACCCCAAGGTTTTTACTGGTAACTGGTCACTGTTAAAGTCCCTCTAGGGGAACTGCTAAAAAACGAGCCAGTTCTGCTCCCTGATTTTCCAGTGCTGACAAAGATATGGGTTGTCCGACACGGGTTAGAGGGATATCTCTGCGTTGTTTTACGCGCAGATAAAGTTCTCTTTTGGGATTAAGACCTTCTCTGATGTCTGCTTTAACTGCTATAACGTCTTCGATGGGAAATTCTATTTCAATACGACGATTTTTTCCAGGAAAACCCCAGCGAAAAATTTTAATCTTGCCTGTTTCCTTGTTAAATTCGTTGTACCCTCCGCCGAGGTTCCACAAGGCGATTAACCATAGGTATAGCGCGATGAGAGAACCCGCTACCCCGTAGAATAACAACGCGATTCCTTGAGGAACGAACTGCAATCCTCTAGGATCGCTTACTAATAACAGATTTACTTTCAAATAGCTAGAAAGTCCTGCTAAAAGAAAGCCGATACCACCTATGGAGGAGATAGTTGCCCACCAGAGGTTACTAAATCGGCGAGATCCTAAAATCTCTTGACGAAAAATAGTGCTATCTTTTGCTGTTGCTTGTGCTGTCATGTTCGATTAAGAGCGATTGTTAGCTCGTCCAAATAGACACTCTTTAGAATTCTACTTTTTTTAGGTCGTCGTGCGGAGACTTTATCAGTGACCAGCAGAGAGTGACCAGTGACCAGTGACCAAATCGCTGTTGAATTTATTTATTGAATTTTGCCAAGATTTTGCATTCGAGCCATAATATCTATCCAATTAAATAATTGATAGAGTTGGTAATAGTGTCAAATGAAAAGAAATATTAAATTTATTTCCATTTTTATGGTTTTAGGAAGTATTTTCGCAGGTAATGCTTTAAGCAGCGATCGCTATTCTTCGCTTATCGATCGCGAGTTAGAATCGCCGAATGCTACTTGGATTGCTGCTTTTCCGGTTGCTAATTTGAAGAGTCCTAGAAGTATTGCGATCGATCCTTTCAATCGTAAAATGTATTGGATCGATGGCGATGGCAAGTTGGTTCAGCGAGCAAATTTGGACGGAACTGGGACTGAAACGCTTGTTATGTCTGGGTTGGAAAATCCGATGGATATTGCTCTCGATCTCAGAAGAGGTAAAATTTACTGGACGGACAAGGGACGCAACAAAATTCAACGAGCTAGTTTACTTGATGGAAGCCGGCTAGAAATTATATTATCTGGAGATACAGAAGATTTCGGCAATCCTGAAGGGATTACGGTAGACCATGTTGGCGGGAAGCTTTATTGGGTCAATTCTGGCCCGCCTAGAATTCTACGCGCCGAATTAGATGGAACCAGGGTTGAATTTTTGACTACAGCTAATGTCAAAAAGCCAAGAGATATTGCACTTGACCTTAGAAGAGGCAAAATGTATTGGATTGATGGGGACGCTAAGATGATTCAGCGAGCGAATCTCGATGGAACAGATACAGAAATCTTGTTAACGGGATTAAAAAATCCAGCCGAACTCGCTCTCGATCTTACCAACAATAAAATCTATTGGACTGATGAAGACGCGGGAACTATTCAAAGAAGTTCTCTGAATGGAACGCCTGTTGAAATTTTAGTCAGCCAAGGTAACGGATTGCGCAAACCTCATGGAATTGCACTCGATATCGCTAGGGGAAAAATGTATTGGACAGATCGCGATACGCGCAAAATTCAAAGTGCTAATCTGGATGGGTCTAATGTTCGAGATCTCATTATCGGCGTTTCCGATTGATATTAAATCCTTTTAATTAGCCATTATTACCTTATGACCATACATTCTAGCGGTTCGCCCTTACACATTTTTATGATTGGCGTTCGACCGGATTTGATATGAAGCTAAAACAAAGAGTCAAAAAGAAAACGTTTACGATCTTGCAAGGGAGCGATCGCCCCCTTTGCAATTACAAACATTCTAACTTTTAATAGCTTATCGTTGCATATGTTGTTCTAAAAGTTGTTTTGCTCGCGGTTTATAGATGAGATAAAACAATGCTTCAACATAGCGAAACATGTCTTCTCGGTTTTCTTTGGAAGTAAAGTTCCAGAAGCCATAAATTCTTGCTAAAGATAACAATCTGGTAGTGTGAATTTTCCAAGTATAAGTGCTGTAAACTCTCTCGATCGCTCGATTTGAAAGTTCTTCCCAATTCTTGGAATTGCGATCGCAAAGATTGACAAAATCAAGGATTTTTTGGGCAGTTTCATCTAAGTTTGTAGGATTAATATAAAACCCATTCATTCGATCTTGAATAATTTCTAACGGGCCTCCAAATTGCGTGGCAAAAGTTGGTAAACCAGAAATCATTGCTTCTAAAATTGTCAATCCAAAAGCTTCAAATAAGGCTGGTTGAACAAAAATTCCCTGGCGATCGGCAATAACTCGATAAATTTCTCCCGAATCGCTTTTTGGCAAGCGAACGCCTAACCAGCGTATCTTTCCATGCAGGTTATATTGGTCGATTAGGCGATATAATTTTTCAATTTCTTCTCTTTCTTCGCCATCTGTCGATTCTGAAACGGATAATTTACCTGCTACTAAAATTAAATTGCAACGCTCTTTTAATTCTTCGCAACGACCGAAACATTCTGCTAATCCCGTTAAATTTTTGATGCGATCGAGACGTGCCATTGAGAAAAGCGGACGTTTATTTGGGTCGTCTAATTTTCCAAAAACTTGAGTTGAATCTTCTTTTGTAAAAAGTAAATCTTCAAGTTGTTCGATTTTACTAGGCAATCTCTCTTCTATGCGAGTGTAAGGAAAATAAACGTTTTCATTTACTCCCGGAGGAACGACATTAAACTTAGGCGAAAAAAGTTCGATTCCTTTGACTACATGAAAAAGATCTGGCATTGTAAAACTTTCATAGGATTCATATTGTCCTACACTATCCGGTCTGCCAATAATTTCTTGATAGGTACTGCTGACAATACAATTAGCCGCATTCATGGCAATGAGATCGGCAGTAAATTGAAGAGAAAAATGATAATTACTTTCTAAATCTTGCCAGTAAAGATTGCTAAATAAATATTTAGACTTTTCAAGGGCGTGTGCGATATTGAATTGGGTAACTTTTAAGCGACGCGATAATAAGAAAGCTACCAAATTTCCGTCAGAATAATTCCCAATAATCAGGTCGGGTTTCCCTCGAAACTCAGCATATAATTCTTTTTCCGCATCAATAGCAAATGTTTCTAAATAAGGCCAGATTTCAAAACGAGAAATCCAATTTTGCGTGACATTAGGATTGAATTCTCGGAAAGGAACGCGCAAAATCCAAGCATTATCAGTTCCGTGGACTTTTTCAAGTCGTTCGTTACATTTTGTTCCATCGCTGTTAGCAATTAAACGACTCAAAATAATGACTTTTGGCTGAACTCCCAAGCTATCTAACCCAGCTAGCGTAATGTCTTCTTGCAGGCGTTGTTCGAGACTTTTAGCTTGGTCTAGTACATAAACCACTTGACCCCCCGTATCGGGACGACCTAAAACTCCTTCCTGTCCGAACCATCCATGAACGGAAACTAGAACGATACGAAAGATCATAGGAATGCGAGAGAGAAAAGCCTCCATCGCTTCGGGGTCGGGCGAATCCATTAGTTCGTCAAGAATTTCTAGGCTTTCTTTAACGCGACTTGCCGTATTTCCCCATCCTGGTTCTAATCCCATCGATTGCAATTCAAAGCGAAATTCTTCGTAAGACTGAGTTTGAGGCAATTCGCTGACAAATGAAAGGGCTTCTTTGACTTGTTCTGAGAGTTGCTGGGGATTCTTAATGCGTCCGTTGATGAGTAGGGTTTGACCGTTATAACTGTGGAGGCTAAGAAAGAGAAATAAAGCCTCTAAACCTGGTTGGGGGTTTTGAAAACCTCTGCTAGAAAGAAAACGGTTGAGAAACTGTACGCCACGACCAATATTCTTGGGATCGCGAATAATAGGAGAATAATCGTAGAAAGGATTGAAATCAATTTCAAAAATATTTCCTTCTTCTGGATGATAATGGTTGACAAAGCGATCGCGTACATTTAACAATTGCTGAATTGTCAAAGGTTCGATTGTCAAACCATCGTGAATTCTATAGATTTCGTGTCTGGCAATTTTTGGTCGGTAGACTAAACAGAGACTTTCTTCTTCTAAAATAACTTCTTGAGTATAGTAAATTAATTTGCTTACTTGAGAAGCACGATAAAAATTATCTGCTTTTTCATGGGTATTGCAATAGCTTTCAAAGGCACTTATGATGTCATTGCGCAACAAATATTTTTTTTCCGATTGTCGCAATTCTTCTAAAAACTGCCAGAAATCAATTTTTTCGTCTGAGTTTAAAATTGTCTCAATGAAATTCGACATGAAAATACCTTAATATGCCACTTAATTTACGCTTTCAAGAAATTTTAGAGCGAGAAGTTGAATGAATCCCAAACCTAGATTAACTAATTTTAAAAAAAAACAAGCGCAAAATCAAAAATTTAATCTAAAATCAACAATTCAAACTGCTTTTGTCGCGAGTAGCCGTTCTAGTCTGAAGGCAAGTAAAGAAGCTAATTTAGGAGGTGCGATCGCTTCTCATCAATTGTTCTTAATTTATCTGGCTCTATATTAACAATCCTTATTGCTACTTAACCTCTTCAAGTTTATTGTTGGGTTTG
>JALOOL010000453.1 GCA_025454425.1 Hydrococcus sp. Prado102
TACAAGAATTTCTTAATGATTCAACAATTGGGCGACAAGCAATTTGGGATTCAACAGATAGGGGGGAGAACGATCTTGGGAATACTTAAAACACATTGGTTATGGTTTGCCCAATTATAGAACCAACCAAAGATTGAAGCGCGATCGACACGCCTATGGAAGCCTCATTTGAACTAACCCTACAAATCGTTCTTGCGGTTTTGGCGGGGATCGGCGCTCAAGTAGTAGCCGAATATCTCAAAGTTCCCAGCATTGTTTTTTTACTCTCATTTGGAATTCTGCTCGGCCCAGATGGATTGGGTCTTTTACACCCGCGCTATCTGGGAGAGGGTCTAGAAGTATTGGTAGCCCTTGCCGTTGCCATTATTTTATTTGAGGGAGGCTTCAACCTGTCCTTGCGCGATTTAGGTCGCGTCTCCGGTAGCCTGCGCAATCTCGTGACGATTGGGACTCTAATTACCCTCATTGGGGGAGGAATGGCCGCTCATTGGCTGGGCGAATTTCCTTGGGCGATCGCATTTCTCTATGCTTCTTTAGTCGTCGTGACGGGGCCGACAGTCATTAGCCCTCTACTCAAGCAGGTAGAAGTAGACCGACAAGTAGCAACCATACTTGAAGGGGAAGGAGTTTTAATCGATCCCGTCGGCGCAATTTTAGCCGCGATCGTTCTCGACACTATCCTCAACAGCAGCGCCAGTCCCATTGAAATCGCGACGGGGTTGATCTTGCGTTTGGGCATAGGCGCAACTATCGGCGCGGCAAGCGGTTGGTTGCTCGGACTATTTCTCAAGCGAACCAGCGTTCTCTCAGAAGACCTCAAAAATCTTGTCGTTTTAGCAGGCGTTTGGGGGCTATTTTGTCTAGCGCAAATGAGTCGTAGCGAATCGGGACTGATGGCGACGGTTATCGCTGGACTCGTCCTAAGAGCGTCTTCGCTTCCCGAAGAACGACTGCTCAGAAGATTCAAAGGACAATTAACGATTCTGTGCGTTTCGGTTTTATTTATTCTCCTAGCAGCAGATTTATCCATTGCCAGTATCTTTGCCTTGGGGTGGGGCAGCTTGCTAACCGTTCTTGCTTTGATGTTCGTCGTTCGCCCCATTAGCATCGCTCTATGTACTTTTAACAGTAACCTTAACTGGAGACAAAAACTATTTTTGGCTTGGGTTGCTCCTCGTGGGATCGTTTCTGCTTCGGTTGCTTCCTTGTTTGCTATTTTGCTCACCCAAAAAGGAATCAACGGCGGCGATTCGATTAAAGCCCTAGTCTTTCTTACCATTATGATGACCGTTTTCGTAGAAGGTTTGAGCGCTCGTTGGGTGGCTCGCTGGTTAAAAATAACCGCTTCCGATACAACGGGAGCCGTCATCATTGGTTGCAATCCCCTCACTCGTCTGATTGCTCGTCTATTTGTCGAAGCAGGCGAATCCGTCGTCCTCATCGATACCGATTCAGAAGCCTGCATAAAAGCTAAAGAAGAAAATTTACCCGTCGTCCAAAGTAGCGGTCTAGATCCAGACGCATTAGAAGAAGCAGGCATTCACGCAATGGGAACTTTTATGGCGCTCACCAGTAATGAGGAAGTTAATTTAGTCTTAGCACAGCGAGCGGTAGAAGAATTTCAACCGCCTCGCGTTTTTGCCGCCTTTTCTCGCACTACTCAAGTCGAAAAGACGAATAAATTAAAAGTTCAGCAAGCGTTTATCGAACAATTCTCTATCAAAACCTGGAACCAATACCTGAGTGACGGACAAATTAAATTGGGGGCAACCATTCTTAGAGAAGCGAATCTATCGCAACAACAAGCTCATTTACAAATGCTAATCGATTCAGGAGAGCTTCTACCGCTATTAGTTAGGCGAGATAAAAGCTTACAAGTTCTTAAAGCTTCAGAAGAATTGCTCGGTGGCGATGAGATCGTTTATCTTCTACACGATCCTAGACCGCAATTGTTAAAACGCCTTTCTGGAGGAAGACAAGCTTCTCATTTAGCGCCAGAAAAGTTACCCAAAGTTGAAGAAATTCCGATCGCGGCTGCGATATCAGAAGCAGTGTTGACTAAAATGACTGAAGCGCTCGAATCATGAATTTTTAGCTAAATTAAAAAATGACCGTCTAAATTTATAAATTTATTGGAGATAAATCGACATGGACGTAAAAATGATAATGCTGGTTCTGACAGGGCTTTTTATTGTTAGTTCTCTGTTTTTTGGCACTAAAAATGGCTTTTACGATTCAGATAACTATGATGGAAATGGGTCTGCTCACTAACTAATAGAGTCAAAAAAATCTTTTCTAGCTGACAGTGTTCGGCGATCGGTTATTAGTGAAGCGTGACTCAACTCGGTCACTGGTCACTGGTAACTGGTCACTGATAACTGGTCACTGATTTAAGTTCCGTTTAGCGACAAGATGAGTAAAAGCCGCTCAGTTTCGCCCGATCTGTCAGATCGCTTATCCTGCCTTCCTTATGGAGTTGGTCGCGAAAACGAGGGAGTGTGTCTGTTGGTAACAATGGGGCCTTATCGCATTCTACTCGACTGCGGTTTGAGTGACATTCAACCGATCGCGACTCAAGAAACTCCACCTGCCGATCTAGTTTTTTGCAGCCATGCCCACGCCGATCGCGCTCGCGGTTTGCTAGACTTGCATCGGGCTTTTCCGCAAATGCCCATCTATGCAAGCGAAGTTACGGAGCGGCTTTTACCGCTCAATTGGCTCGACGGAATCGAGCAAGAAATTCCTCGTTTTTGTCAAGCAATGGCGTGGCGATCGCAGATCGAATTATTTGACGACTTGAGCGCCGAAATCTTTCCCGCCGGACATTTACCCGGTGCTGCTGCTATCGTCCTCACCTACAAAAGTCCCAATCGAATTTATAAGCTACTTTATACCGGAGATTTTTCGCTCTCCAACCTGCAATTAGTAGAAGGCTTATCGATAGAAACGCTGCGAGGATTAGCGCCAGACGTGCTGATTGTTGAAGGGACTTACGGCACGAATCGGCATCCCCATCGCCGCCAGCAAGAGAAACATTTGATGGAGCGAATAGCTAGCGCGATCGCTTCTGGACAAAAAGTTTTACTGCCAGTTCCCACCTTGGGATTAGGGCAAGAAATCCTCAAACTTTTACGCTCTCACCATCAGTTTACCGGACGCGATCTCGATATTTGGGTCGATGGCAATGTCGCGATCGCCTGCGATATTTATTTGGAGTTATTAGCACAATTTCCCCTTTCTGTCCAGAATTTTGCCAAACATCAACCTTTATTTTGGGACGAACGAATTTGTCCGCGAATGCGTCGGCTCAATAAAGAAAAACGTTCGATGTTCGTTCAGGAACCATGTATCGTTCTCACCGACGACGCGATCGCTATAAAAGAATTGTGTTCTCCAGACTCCGGTTCTTGGTTAATTTTAGTTCCTCAAGAGCCAGATAGTCTTTTTAATGCCGACTCTCTTCAACTAGCGGCGTTTGAGGACGCTTCTAAAATTAGCGTCGAGTCTTATCTCCTAGCAGAACACAGCGACGGTCGCAATACGACCCAACTCATTCACAATCTACGACCCCAACACGTCATTTTCATTCATGGTTCTCCTCTATACCTCGCCGACCTCACTAGTCTAGAAGAACTACAAAATCGCTATCAACTTCATTCTCCCTCGGCTGGAACTTTCGTCGATCTTCCGATTGGCGATAAGTTTATGCAGCCCGCAACTCCTACGCCTACTTCCTACGAAGGCGAATTAAACGAAACGGGTACAAATATTACGATTACCTTACCCGATGCAATTACCAAAGATCCGCGCTGGAGTTATTTTGCCGATACGGGGTTAGTAGAAGTTCGCTGGCAAGGAGAGGATCTAGTCATGCGCGGCGTATCTCAGCGCGAACTGTTGAGTCAAAGTGCCGAAGATAAGCGATTAGAAGATATTGACTGCTGTGGAACTTGCCGTCATTATAGAAGCCAGCGCTGTTGGAATCAAGCATCTCCGCTTTATGGATTTAAGGTGACTTCTGAAGGATATTGTCCGGTTTTTGAATCCGTGCAAGAGTAAGCTAAAAAACATTTAAGTTGCCAATAACGGGG
>JALOOL010000454.1 GCA_025454425.1 Hydrococcus sp. Prado102
ACTTGATTTTATTAGTTCAGTTAGCATAGCTCACAAAGGAAGTAACAAGTTGCTTGCTCAGTCTAGCTGGTAACTTATTAACCCGCAAGTCCCTTACCTGTTAAAGAGCAGTTTACCATGAGGTAATCGCAAGCCGGACAGGAAGTTTCGATAATTTGATTATTAGTAAAATGATGGCGCGTGGCATGGCTGCCGCAGTTAGGGCAGCGGACGATTTGTTTCTTATTCATTTAGAAAACCTTTATTTTTATGAAAATTAACTTTGAAGAAAAAATTCTTATTTTTTTGCCAATAATAATTTTTTTGGAAGATTTTGATGACAATCTTTTATATGTTATCTAGCTAAATTAGTCTTGTCAATGACGATCCCCATTCGATTTATATTTTTTAATTTAGGAAGAATTTTAGTTCAATTGCTGAAAACAAAGGAATAAACCCAAAGGGATCGATAGTTACAACTCTCTCATTCCTTAATAAAAAATTAATCTTTCTTTAGATATAAACTGTTGTTAAGCAACCTAATTTTAGTTAGTTATTGACTTGTTAGATCGATAAATTTATAAATTAGGTGCTGGCTGCTATGGGAACTCGCTTTGCGATAAGATCGCTCCTAGCAATCGAACTGCGGCCTAAATAAGTGCGATCGCATTATTCAATTTAGAAATTACCGCCAATATATGCAAGTTGAATGGCAAGTTGCCAAAACCTACGAAGATATTTTGTATCACAAATTTGAAGGCATAGCGAAAATTACCATCAATCGGCCCCAAAAACGCAATGCCTTTCGTCCCAAAACAGTTTTTGAACTTTACGATGCTTTTTGTGATGCTCGCGAAGACCCTCAAATTGGAGTTATCTTACTGACTGGGGCAGGCCCCCACACAGACGGAAAATATGCCTTTTGTTCTGGCGGAGATCAAAGCGTTAGAGGAGAAGCAGGTTATATTGACGATAAAGGAGTCCCTCGGCTCAATGTTCTCGACCTGCAACGCCTCATTCGTTCCCTCCCTAAAGTAGTCATCGCCTTGGTTGCTGGATATGCAATTGGCGGCGGTCACGTATTACATTTGATTTGCGACCTAACCATTGCGGCTGATAATGCAATTTTTGGTCAAACAGGGCCTAAAGTTGGTAGTTTTGACGGAGGATTTGGCGCTAGCTATCTCGCTCGCATCGTCGGACAGAAAAAAGCCAGAGAAATTTGGTTTCTCTGTCGTCAGTATACAGCCAAGCAAGCATTAGAGATGGGTTTGGTTAATTGCGTCGTGCCAGTCGAGCAATTAGAAGCAGAGGGGATTCAATGGGCAAACGAGATTTTAGAAAAAAGTCCCATTGCCATTCGTTGCCTCAAAGCCGCTTTTAACGCCGATTGCGACGGACAAGCAGGGTTACAAGAGTTGGCGGGTAATGCAACGCTACTTTATTACATGACCGAAGAAGGCGCAGAAGGAAAGCAGGCTTTTTTAGAAAAGCGATCGCCCGATTTTCGGAAATACCCTTGGCTGCCTTAATCTTAGACTAACTTGCCGACTTTAGAACTAATTTGTATTATAGTAGTAGTATAAATAAGTGTCTATGAATATAGAGATATGCCTTACGACTCATTAAATTTGTCCGTGCCAACTCCCGTTTTGTCTTGGGCAAATCACGACCTCGGACATGAGGAAGAAAAAATGGCTAGAAATGTCGCCTCTCTGCCATTTGTCTTCAAACACGTCGCTTTGATGCCAGACGTACACTTAGGTAAGGGGGCTTTGGTCGGTTCCGTCATCGCCACCAAAGAAACCATCATTCCAGCGGCTGTGGGCGTGGATATTGGTTGCGGGATGGCTGCAATCAAGATGCCATTTAAAGGCGATCGCTTAGAAGATAAACTGAAAAAGATTCGCCTAGATATCGAAGCTGCAATTCCCGTAGGCTTTTCCGAGAATAAAGAAATCGAAAAAGATGTCGATAACTGGCAAGGCTGGCATAGTTTTAAAGACTTGCATCGAGGGGTGCAAAATCTTAAAGGCAAAGCCATTAAACAATTAGGTTCTCTGGGTGGGGGTAAATAGTTGCCCCTTACTGTAGTAATACAGTAATCAAAACTCGTCCAAATCGGTGAAGGCTGAGAATTGGTAAATCTTTTGGATACTTCAGGATTGTTTTTTTTGTAAACTAACAACACAAAAACAGTACAACTGGAAGTAGATAAAATGGTTACAAAAATATGTTCTAAATGTGGTGAATTAAAGAAAATAAATGACTTTGAGAAACGCTCTGATAGTAAAGACGGTTACAGAAGATATTGTAGATTGTGCAAAAAAATTCAAACCGATCGAGCAATTCAGAAATGGATTGAAAAAAACCAACCTCAATATTGGAGTATGAGATCAAAGTCTTTAAATAGTAGTGGTTCAAGACGAAAAGGCTTAGCTGGACAAATAATAAAATTATCAGAGCCATTAAAAGCAGAGGATTTAAAAGAATTATATGAAAAAAGTCCGTGTTGCTTTTATTGCCAAGTTCAATTAAATAAAGAGCAAGTCGTATTTGACCACAAAATACCTTTAAGTCGAAATGGACTACACCACATAACCAACATATCCGTAACTTGTCAAGACTGTAACCAATTAAAGGGTAAAAAAACAGATGATGAGTTCAGACAATTTTTGCAACAGTATCTTAAAAGATTTACCTGTTAATACCGAGGGAAGCGGTAAAACGCCCCGTAGAGAGCAGAGGGACTTGGGCATCCTAATCAATTTTAGGATGAAGGTGTGCTCCGAACTATACCGAATAGGAAGGTATAGAATCAAGCAGAAATGTCTTGGTCGATTGCAACTTCTATTTTCAATGGAAGTGCTAGATAGAAGTCGAAATAGTATTGAATTAAGACTGTGGAGACTGAATAAGCTAGCAAGCAATTCGTAACAAATTGAACCATTTTATCGAGGTTTGTCTCGATACAGAGAACTACGTTTGGTTAATGCTACATTCGGGTTCGCGAGGAATTGGCAATCAGTTGGCACAGTGCCACATCTGTACGGCTAAAGAATTAGCGAAAATGGCAGGTAATAAATTGCCAGATCCCGATTTAGCTTACTTTGTCTCAGGTACGCCAGAATTCCAGGCATACTGGCGAGATTTGCAATGGACACAAGATTATGCTCGCGTTAACCGAGATATTATGATGTCTCGTTTTAAGCGCATTATCGAAAAGCACCTTGCTGGCGGCAAGCCTACTAAACCCCTATTATCGGTTAACTGTCACCATAATTACGCCGAAAAAGAAGTTCATTTTGGCGAAGAAGTGTATGTTACTCGTAAAGGCGCTGTAAGGGCACGAGAAGAAGATTATGGCATTATCCCAGGTTCGATGGGAGCGAAGTCTTTCATCGTTAAAGGAAAGGGAAACCTAGAAAGCTTCTGTTCTTGTTCTCATGGTGCGGGGCGTTTGATGTCTCGCAATAAAGCCAAAAATCAATTTACCCTCGACGACTTAATCGAACAGACCAAAGGCGTTGAATGTCGCAAAGACGATCGCATTATCGATGAAATTCCTGGCGCTTACAAGCCGATAGACAAAGTAATGGAAAATCAAGCTGATTTGGTTGAAATTGTAGCGACACTCAAGCAAGTTGTTTGCGTCAAAGGGTAATTACTTTAACTAATCCTATCGTTAAAGTGAGGAATCTTAAAGATTCTTCACTTTTAAACGTAACTCGACTTTGTTTTTTCGCAAACAACGATCGCATTATCGAGAACCATAACCCAATCGATTTCTCGACAATAAGAAAGAAATAAACTTAATTTTTGCTTGTCAAATTCAACTCCTAAAAAATTAGCAAATTCAAATATAGCAGCCGAGAAAATTAATCGTATCAATTTCTTTTTGCAATAATCCGTTTTGTAGGAGTAAAGTAACTTCTGGAACTTTGTTTGCTAAACCATTCCAAATTCGCTTTAAATTTGCTTCTATGTCTGTCATAAATACTTAAGCTAAATTAAACGTAAATTGGCGAGTAATGGTAAAAATCTGATAACCATTATCCATAAATAATTTGAAGCATTATTGAAAAGTAAGCAAACAT
>JALOOL010000455.1 GCA_025454425.1 Hydrococcus sp. Prado102
GTTTTCAGAAGGTCGCTTTCGTTCAAAATACTTTGCTCGAAATCAACCAAAACGGGGTTTTGACCTACAATAGGAAATTTAAGTTTTTCTGAATACTCGCAATTTTGATTGGTACAATGATAGTTATCGTTATTTTTATTTAATGCCGAGCGACATTTTGGACAAATTAACTTAGCTTCAAATTGAGTAATTGATATTAGAACCATCTTCTTTATAATTTAGTATTTACTGATATTTTCGATTGCTTTAAGAATCGATCTATTTTTCTAAGCCTATTTAAAACTTCTCGTCTTAAATACTTGATAATAGACCAGATGGAAACTACAACTAACTCAATTGAAGAAAGTTTTCCAGCTTGCCAAGTAATATAATAGCTGTTTAGATGATCTATTTCCATTTTCCAAAGTTCCCCTCCTAAACCTCCTTCTGAAAAATATGGTCTAAAACGATAGCTCATGGGAAAGTTTAACATAGTTACCGAACAGCCACTTAATATTAGACTTAGCAAAAACAAATAGTCTTCACAATATCTTTGATTGGTGTTAAAGCGATAGGTCAGACTAGTTTTAAGCATCCATGTAGAAATAGGAAGTAAACCAAAAAATAGAATTTTATTTTTTGAAATTGTTTTACCTTCTAGGTTTTGCCCTTCTAAAGTCTCGTTAAATTGCTTGTCTAATGTTACTACAAGACAATCGTGTCCAGATAGAATTATATCGGAATGATTAGCCATCCATGAATATTGAATAGCAATTTTTTCGGGATGCCAAGCATCATCTGCATCCAAAAAAGCGATATATTCTTGCGATGCTATTTCCCACCCAGTATTGCGTGCCCCAGAAGGGCCGCCATTAGAATTTAAAGCAATAACTTTTATCCAATTTTGCCCGTATTCATTTTGCAATTGTTTTAAAACTTCTATAGTATTATCATCGCTGCGATCGTCAACTAAGATAACCTCCGCTGGTCGAAGAGTTTGATTAGCGATAGAGTCTAATGCTCTTTGGATTGTATTCGAGCAGCGATAGCAGGGAATAATAACGCTAACTGGTGCTTCCATGTCTGCGACTCTCAACTAAACTCCAAATTCCTATGTATTCTAAAAACTTATGAATGGTAATAGTTATGCAAGAAGCAATAAAAATCCCGACGGAACGAGGAATAGATAGATAATGGCGAAGATGAACCATTAAATTTTCTTGTGCTGCCAAATAATAGTTACTCGATACTCCAGCAAAACTAGCAACAGCAATTGTTCTATCGATATGAATAAAATTTACAGATTGGGTAAAACAACGACATAAAAAATCATAATCGCTTGCTATTTTCAAGGTAGAAATCTCAAAAAGCCCATAATTTTTATAAATTTCAATCGGAACAAAGACAGAAGCGTGAGGCAGCGTATCGTAAGGGAGTAATTGTGAGTTTCCCGAACGAATATACCATTTAGAATTATTTTTTAATAGTTGCTTGCAGTTTCCTACTAATATGCTCGGAGATTGCATTTGCAAGTAGGTATTAACTATTTGAGAGACTGCATCTGGGGTATAACTATCCCCGGCATGGATGATACCAATTAAATTACCTGTAGATAAAGATATGCCTTTGTTAATAGCATCGTATAAACCGCGATCGCGTTCGCTACACCAATAACTTATTTTAGATTCATATTGTTTAATAATAGATAAAGTGCGATCGCTGCTTCCACCATCAATAACAATATATTCTATATTTTGGTAAGTTTGAGCGAGAACGCTTTTGATAGTTTCCTCAAGCGTAGCTTCGGCATTATAAACAACCGTAATAATATTAATTAATGGTTGCTGAGCATTGCAATTCATCTCAAGTTTTTTGTTAGATAAACGCTGTCCACCTTCTTCGATTGGCTTTGATTGAGAGAAACGTTCGAGATAATTTTCAATTCTCGGAATTGATAGAGTATTTATCATAAAGATGACTTGACTAAATCATGTTTTAATTGACGATTATTTATTTAGCATACTAGGTTGATTTAAAAAAAAGTTGTTTTTAGACGCAGTTATAAATATTTGTTTTTTCCTTTCTAAAACTGTAATCCAGATTAGGTAACTAAACATCAACCAAGTTAACAGTAAAAAATTATCGTAGAAACTCTGTCTAATATATATCCGAAGGGTTGCCATCAAAAGACAAAAATATATAAATCCCGGAAAAGTTTTGTAGATTTTTAGCTTATTAATTAAGTAAAAAATACCTCCAATAATCAAAGGAGTTATTAAAGCAAAAGTAACGCCTCCATAAAATAGCGATTCTGAAACTATATTTCCAGCCAAACCAATACTAATATTATATTTTTCTTCATAAAAATTTCTCAGCGTCAACACATAGCTTTCGCCTCTTTCAAAGAATAAACTAAATATCAGATTGGGCATCCATTTAAAAAAAGATGAAAGTAAGTAATTGTTTAAATCTCCATGATTCATAAAATTATCGTAAGTTATTATAGTAGTAACGCGAGTGTATAAAAGTTCAGACAAATTAATAAAAACAACGCTTGTCAAGCTGGCATGACCGTGAGTGGAACGTAAGAGTACAGTACTGATCAAAAGAGTTAGCAAGCCAATAATAATTACTAAAGCTAATTTTTTAGTAATGGTTAAATAGTTTAGATAAGCAAAAACAATAATACTAAAGCTCATTGTTCTACCTCTTGATAAAAGCTCCAAAATAATAGGAGTTATCAAAACTAAATACCATTTAAAGTTTTTGTTTCGCCAAACGATAACTGCCAAAGAGCCGAGAAGTACGTTAACTTGAGGGATTAATCGGTATTTTTCTAAAAATTCTTGTGCAAAAATTTCTATAGATTCAGCCCTGCCGCTTGTAGCAAGTAATAGAGGCCCTTGTAAAAGAAGGATTAAAAATAAACTAGTAGAAACTATAAACGTGAAGAGTAAAGCTATTTGATAGGTAATTTTTTTGGGAGTATAGGGAACTAAAACGATTTTTCTTTCGGTGGAAAATATATAAAATATAAAAAATACAAAAGTATACCAATTACACAATATATTAGTGGCTTGAATTGAGTCCGACCTGAATGTCATCAATGGGAAAGAAATTTCAATCAATTCAATAAAAGGATTAATTAAAATACTCGATATAGTCAAATACAGGTAGGAGACAATTAATAAGTAAAAACAAGGATTGAGAAAAATTAAATAAGTATGTTTTTTAAATCTACGATAACAATAGATTGGGATGGCTATTAAATTAAAGTAGGCTAGTAAATCTGATAATAAATTCATAGATTATAGATAATTAGTGCTAAGACATGCTTACAAAACAAAATTTTGACTTAAAGTTTGGATTTTTAGTCATAAATCGTTGAACTTATGGATACTTCTTTAAAAAGAGATAGATAGTTTTTTGCTTGTAGTTCTAGATTAAATTCTTGCTCGACTTTCTCGCGAGCGCGCTCGCACAACTTTTTCAATCTTTCCTTATCTTCTAACACCCAAGCAATCCCCTTTGCTAAATCCTCTACTTCATAAGGTCGAGCCAGATAGCCATTCTGCTGATGCTCTACAATGTCCTTGAGTCCAGTTGTATTAAATGCTACCACTGGCGTTCCGCAAGCCAAAGACTCAAAGGCAGTCTGTCCAAAAGCCTCGTACAACGAAGGTACTATCGTGACATCGGCCGCAGAATAGGCAAGCACAACAGAAAAATCGTCATCAAGCCGTCCGAGGTAATGGGATTTGAATCCTAAATTAGGAGCGTTCATTGGTTCGTCTGCACCAAAAATAACGGTTTCCAATCTATCTTGCCATTCAGTCCGGCTAAGCAACTGCAAAGCTGGCTCCAATAAATGAAAGCCTTTACGAAGATCGCTTGTAGCCTTTGTAGCGCCAAACAAGACATACACATTGTCTTGTGGCAAATTTAGTTTCTCTCGCGCTAACCTTTGCTCTATCGGCTTGAAAATGGTTGTATCAAGACCGTGATGAATGACCTCAACTCGAAAATCTCTCAATAAAGAGCTAGCACTTGCACGTTGAGCCAACCAGTTACTAGGCGTGACAATAGTTAAA
>JALOOL010000010.1 GCA_025454425.1 Hydrococcus sp. Prado102
ATTATTTTTGGCGTATTAACCTGGATTTTGATTGGTTGGTTGCTGCTCGGAATATTAGCCTTAGTCAATTTAATTTTACCGATTATGGCGATCGCTAAAGTTTTTGGCGACCCCGACACCGTATTCCGCTATCCATTCATCTTTCGCTTACTGTAGGTAAAAAAGGCTTAGTAAAGAACATCCAATGTCAGAAGAAACTTCGACATTTGAAACGAGCAACGGACATCTTAATAAAAATGGCGATTCCCCTTCGGGTGGCGGCAAAGCCGACCGCCAAGAAAGTAGTGCCAAAGGCGATGGCGAGTCAGCGCAACCTGGCACAAAACGTTCTCGACGTAAAACTCAAACGCCAAAATCCAACCCTATTGCAACGGTCACTTTAGGACATAACGGGTCAAAAGTGACTGCGTTGGGAATAGGCACTTGGGCATGGGGCGATAAGCTATTTTGGGATTACGGTAATACTTACGGCGCTTCTGAAGTTGAAGAAGCCTTTAAAGCAGCCGTTCAAGCAGGTATTACCTTCTTTGACACGGCAGAATTATATGGGATGGGAGAATCCGAATCGCTTTTAGGACGATTCATTAAAGAAGCAGATCGTCCTATTAATGTTGCTACCAAATATAGTCCCGCGCCTTGGCGTTTTACGGTAGAGTCGGTGTCGGAGGCGATAAGTGCCAGTCTCAAGCGCCTGCAACTCGAACGAATTACTCTTTATCAAGTTCATTGGTCTTTTAACTTTTTGATGAGCCAAGAAACCTTGATGAATGCCCTTGCTAACGAAGTGCAAAAAGGTCGAATTGAATGTATTGGCGTAAGTAACTATTCAGCCGAGCAAATGCTCGAAGCTCATACCCTCCTAGCAAGACGAAATATTCCCCTTGCTGTCAACCAAGTACAATATTCTCTGCTCAATCGCAAAGTAGAAACGCAAGGAATTATTAATACCGCTCGCAAATTCGGTATCGCAATTTTAGCGTACAGTCCTCTATCTCAAGGATTACTTACGGGAAAATATACTGCCGAGCGCACCCATATCCCAAACGGGGCGCGACGTATCGATCCTCGTTTTAGTTTTCAAGGATTGTATCGGATTACGCCAGTTCTCAATTTACTCAGCCAGATTTCGGAAAAATACAATAAAACTCCGGCTCAAGTAGCGCTAAACTGGCTAATCGCTCAGGAAAATGTCATTCCAATTCCTGGTGCAAAAAATGCCTCTCAAGCGCTTGAGAATGCAGGCGCTCTCGGATGGCAACTCGCTCCTGAAGATATCTCTATCTTGGAACAAGCAACCCGTCCTTGGCTTTAAATCAGTTGTCAGTAATCAGTAATCAGTAATCAGTAGGGGTGAATGGAGAGAAAATTTTTAATCGCCTTGTTCGCTGGTGCTAGTTTAGTAGCAGCATTAATCGTTCCACCTTTAACGTCTAGGGCGATTGCCCAAGGGGCAGCGGCAAAGCCGATCGCAACTTCATTAAACTTACTACACAAATCGCCAAATCTAATTCCAAAACAGACAAAAGACCGTGTGGGGGGAAAGGATGAATGGAAGTTTTCCCCCTTTCCCTTTACCCGTTCCCCTTTCCCCTTTACCCAAAGCCCCTTAACACCGATTGCTCAGTCGGGAGGACGACAAACACCCATTGGAGAGCTAACATTTACTGGCGTTGTTACGTCTATTGCTATTAGTCCAGACGGTCAAACCCTCGTTGTTGCTACTGGAGATGGAAAAATTACCGCGATCGCCCTTGACGACTTGCAGCAAATCTATACAGAAAGTTTTGCAGGGAAACTCGATGCTGTAGCTATTAGTGCAGATGGAGAAATTATAGCAGCCGCCATCGGCGAGGAAATCGTACTATTGCGACTTGAAGATGGAGATAGAATCGGAACTCTGCGCGGTCATGTCAGCGACATTAGCGCGATCGCGATGGCTCCCGACAATCAAACTTTAGTTAGCGTTAGTAGTAGCGATCGCACCATTCGTTTGTGGGATCTTGAAGACGAAAGCGAAATCGAAGTTTTAGGAGAAAATGTTGGTTTAGAAATAACGGTTGCTTATAGTCCCGACGGACAATTTTTCGTTACGGGTTCCATTGCAGAAGATCGTACTATTAAACTCTGGGATGCAAAAACGCCTCAATGGTTAAAAACCTCTCCCCAACAGCCAGGATTTATCTACGATATAGCCATTACGCCGGACGGTCGGAAAATCGTCGCAGCAGTCAGAAATTTTCTTAAAGTTTGGGACTTTGAAGGTGGCGAAGAATTATTGTCTGTTAAAAGCGCGCAGTTAGACTTGAACGCGATCGCGATTTCTCCTGACAGTCGCACTGTCGCGATCGCTACTAAGGAAGGAACGATTAAGTTATGGAACATTGCGACGGGTCAGTTATTACAAACCCTTAGCGGACATCGAGGATGGGTTTTATCGCTCGCCTTCAGTCCAGATGGAAGATATCTTTATAGTGGAGCAGAAGATAAAACTGTCAAAATTTGGCAAATTGCCCCGTAAATCGGGAACTTATCAATTATATCGACAACCCAATCTTTAAGTTCCTATTAACTAACCGCCTTATGCTTGTTTGGCGGTTAGAATTTTGCGATCGTTATTGCGGGTAATTAAGCTGTTTATATTTGAGTTGTTTCCTAAAAATTAACTTTAAAATCTCACGCAGAGACGCTCCAGGCACAGAGATGGGGAGACAAGAGAGACAAGAGTTGCAGGGGCGCATGGCGTGCGCCCAAGTACTAGGATAGGCTCAAGGTAACGAAACCCTTGTTCTTTACTGCTTTAACAAGTCAAGAAAAATGGTATTAAAGCAACGAAAGCAAAGGTAGGGATACGAAAACTATTTTAATTAAGTCGGGTTTGTTTCTCGATCGCATGAAACCCAATCGCTAAGGCGCGATCGCAATGACGGACGCAAGCAAAGATAAGCAAGGGGGCCAAAGAGTGGTACTAGCGCAATCAACCAAAAAAAGAGAGAATCACTTAGATAACCGCGACGGGCTAAATCGTCTCCCAATACGGTTGGGAATAATAAGCAAAACAAGCAAAATGCTAAGCTCATACCATTAATAAAGCGATCGCTTCGGAATTGCTCGATAAAACTTTGCCAGTCTCCTGCTAAGAGTCCGTATGCCAATAAACCAATTGTAAAGAGCGTTAGGAAGACACCCGTCAAGCGAGAATCTAGTAACTTCAGGAAAGCGTCTTTTGCGCCTGTAAACTCTTGATTGCTTTCTCGCAAAGCTAGATAGGGAATTAGCCCGATTACACCCGTGCCCAAAGATGCGATCGCAAAAGGATAAAAAGGAATCTTTTGCATCCTGCCATCGAAAAACAAAACGCAGCTATAAATAAATAAGCAAACGCCGATAAGAGAGAACAAGGACGCGATCGTTGGATTAATCTCTGTTAATTGAAGCGTTAAAAGATTTTTTAACAAAATTAGCGTCGCTTGCCAATGAATCGGCGGAGCTAAGAATAAGACATAGAAAATAAATCCTATCCATAGCGACCACAAGATAACTTTTCTAACCATTGTCGTTCGCAATGCCCGATTTCGTGGCATTCTCTTTTGCCATCAAGATACGCGATCGCGATCGGGGTCATCATCTGTCTGTCTGCTTATTTCCAACTCCATCTCTAAAGGTAGACGGCAGAAAAAATTACAAAGCTTAATCTTAAAAAACACTCAGAAAAAAACACGACAAAGCGATTCATAAAAGCCTTGGGAGCAATTTATGAAGTCTATCGATTTCAATGCAGGTAACTCTTTCGAGCAAGAAAAAATTATAGCTCCGGCAAGCCATACGGTGACGAATCAACTGTCAGAAAACGTTATTTTAACGACATTAGATGACATCTATAGCTGGGCTAGACTATCTAGTTTATGGCCGCTAATGTACGGCACGGCTTGCTGTTTTATTGAATTTGCTGCCATGATTGGTTCGCGATTCGATTTCGACCGATTTGGTTTAATTCCTCGTGCGGCTCCGCGTCAAGCAGACGTAATTATTTTGGCAGGCACGCTCAACATGAAAATGTCTCAAGCAACGCTGCGTCTTTACGAAGAGATGCCAGAACCCAAGTATGTTATTGCGATGGGAGCTTGTATGATTAGCGGCGGTATGTTTAGCGCTGATTCTCCTACTGCGGTGCGAGGCGCTGATAAAATTTTGCCTATTGATGTCTATATTCCGGGTTGTCCTCCCCGTCCAGAAGCCATCATGGATGCTATTATCAAACTCCGCAAAAAAATCTCGAATGAATCGATTCAAGAACGGGGCAAGATTAAGCAAACCCACCGCTTCTATAGTACTACTCACAACATGAAACCCATTCCTAGCGCTCATACAGGCAAATACTTAGATTCGCCTGCTCGCGAAAAACCACCGGAAGCTTTGGCACAAGCAATGGGAGATATGGTTCCCCCTGCTTTGATGACAATGAAAAAGGAAACAGAAAAAGAGGAACGAAAGGCTTAATTTTTTACTAAGAGACTTTTGGAGTATAGGAAGACTTTTTCAGTGACCAGTTATCACTTACCCGACTTGGTAAGTGATAACTGTTAATGGACTTGGGAGAATGGGGGAGACTTTTGAAGGATGGGTTCATAGTAAACGCTTCGCAGGCGGAAAAGGGGGAAGGTGAAAGGGAATAGGGAATAGTGATTGGGGATTGAGGACTGGTAACTGGTCACTGGTAACTGGTCACTGATAAAGGGCGATCGCGCTTTGCAGGTAATTGCTTGAATGAAGATGATATTTTCAGGCAAAAACTCTAAAAAATCGCCATCTGCCATCAAAAAATAAGAGGCAATGGCATTGCGATCGGGTTCGTAGAGGGCAATCGTGCGAGTTGACAGGAACGAAACGGGCAGCCTTATCCCCCGTCATTCATGCGGGGGATAAGGCTACTCGGCAACGCCAGGTGCTACAACGGGGGGAACCCCCGCAAGGGGGGAACCCCCGCAACGCACTGGCTCCTTTTAAGTGCCGTCTTATTTTGATGAGTGGTTTTGAATATACTTCTTGATGGTTTCTCTCGACACATTTCCCGCCGTACTTACAAAGTAGCTATGCGTCCAAAGACTGGGCAATTTCAACAGTTCAGGAAATTCTTGTCTTAAGATTCTAGAGCTTGCACCTTTGATTCGATGCACAATTTGATAAGGCGCAATTATAGGAGGACATCCTAAAAATAGATGTACATGGTCTGGGTCTATTTCTAGGGCAATAACTACACATTCAAGCTCACTTGCTTTTTGCCAAATAAGCTCTCTAAGTCTTTTGGCTATATCTCCTACTAATACTTTTTTCCTTCTCTTCGGACACCAAACAAAATGGTAGTTGATTAGCGAGACAGAATGATTATCGTGTCGATACTGTTGTCCCAAAATTGTCAACCATGTTAAACTATCAACAATTTTCATTGTATCTTATCTACAGTTATCAACACCGATGATTGTACTCGAATGCAAGCTAAAAGGAAAACTTGGGCAGTATCAGCTTCTAGATGAAGCGATAAGAACTGCTTTGTTTGTCCGTAATAAAGCTTTGCGTTTCTGGTTAGATAATCGAGGCGTTGGGAGAAAAGAATTAATGCGCTACAACACACAGCTTCGGGCTGAGTTTGAATGGTGCAAAAAACTTAATTCTCATGCTGGTCAGGCATCTGTAGATAGAGCGTGGTTTGCTATTACTCGTTTTTATGCTAATTGCAAGGCATCCCCCCAAACCCCCCTTAATAAGGGGGGAATTAAAGGGGGGATTGGATTTCCTAATTTTAAAAAACGAGGACATTCAGTTGAATATAAAACGTCAGGATGGCTACTTTCAACCTGTAAGAAGTTTCTCACTTTTACCGATGGTTTTAAAGCAGGTAAATTCAAGTTAATTGGAACAAGAGATTTAAATTTTTATGCAGTAGACAAAATCAAAAGAGTTAGAGTAGTCAAAAAAGCTGATGGTTATTACGCTCAATTTATTATTAATATAGAAAGGCAAGAAAAACACGAATCTACAGGCAAACAGGTAGGAATTGATTTAGGTCTAGAATTTTTTTACACAGATAGTGATGGAAATACTATTAATAATCCTCGCTATTTAAGAAAGTCAGAAAAGTCTTTAAAGCGCTATCAAAGGAGAGTATCAAGCAAGAAAAAAGGTACTAAAAATAGAAAAAAGGCTATTAACAAACTAGCTAGAAAGCACCTAAAAGTAAGTAGACAACGTAAAGATTTTGCAGTTAAGACCGCAAAAGCGTTAATCCAGTCTAGCGATTTGGTAGTTTACGAAGATTTAAAGGTCAAAAATCTAGTTAAAAATCATCATTTGGCAAAATCAATTTCTGATGCCAGTTGGTCAATTTTTGTTGAATGGCTTGAGCATTTTGCCAAGATATATAACGTTCCTATTCGTGCTGTAGCTCCGCACTATACCTCTCAAGATTGTTCGGGTTGTGGCAATAGAGTCAAAAAGTCTCTTAGCACGCTTGACGCATAAATGCAGTTGTGGTTTAGAACTTCATCGCGACCACAACGCGGCTCTTCAAATTTTGGCAAAAGGATTAAATACCGATGGGCAATCGGGAATCAACGCTTGGGGACAGAACACCCTCTATCCAAGACTGGAAACAGTTGTGGACAAGGTGGCTGGTTGAGCCAAGAATCTGCCGTCGCATCTGCGGCAGAGTGTCAACCCGACCTTTCAAGGGTATGTTTTTTAGATTTAAGTAGAGAAAAGGACAAGGGGGACAAGGGGGACAAGGGGGACAAGGTAGACAAGGTAGAGATTGTACCGATTCCCCAATCACCAATCGCCAATCACCATTCACCAATCCCTAATCACCTATCTTATTCTCAGCAGCAATTTGAATGACTTGTAGGAGACGATCTCCATTTTGATTATTGGCAGAAAGTAAGCAGGGAAAGACATACAGATTGCCAACCCGATTGGCGGCTTCAGTAGTTTTAGCGTCTAATGTAATTAAAGGTAATTTAGATAATTGCTCGCATTCGCCAAGCGATCGCAAATAATCTAAAGATGTTTCTGAAATTGAACCTTCTAATACAATTACATCAATATTCCAAACGCTAGCAAGCATTTCGGCTTGTTCGAGATCGTCAGCTTCGATAATACGATGGTTCATTTGGGATAATTGATTCACCAATGCTAAATCGATCTTAAATCCCAATCCATTGTCGGTTGACGATTCTGATTCGAGGTAGAGATGCAAAATGGTTAAATTTTTGAGAGATAATTGCGTTTCTTTTTCTTCGAGAATGACTTGTAAAGCGTCTCGATTGACGGGTAAATCTAAAAAGCCATCGATTCCACCCTGCTTTTTGTTAGGCTTCTGCGATTGATTAGCCGTGAGGATAACTCGGATTTGTTTGGTTTGTCGATTCGATTTAAGTAGCGTTAGGACATCCCAACCAGACAATAAAGGTAAGTTTGGATCGAGCAAGATCGCATGAGGCTGCAATTGACGTGCCTTTTCTAAAGCTTCCGTTCCCGTGCGGGCGATCGCGACTCGATACTCCAAATCTACCAATTTCTCGGTTAAATCTTCAATGGCTTTGGGTTGAGATTCGACGACTAAAACTAGAGGATAGCGTTGTTGGGGTTGTGCTACGTCTGTGGGATTGGGAGGAAGCAACAGCGTAAATTGGCTGCCTCGACCGACTTTAGAGATAAAAGAAATATCGCCGCCGTGCGCTTTTGCCAGACGCTGCGCCAGAAACAAACCCAAACCCGTTCCTTCAAATTGTCGCGTCAGAGGACTTTCTAATTGTTGAAATTTCTGAAAAATTAGGTGTTGGTGTTCTTCTGGTATGCCAATTCCTTTATCCCATACCGTAAAAGCCAGCCATTTTTCCCACAAATTAACTTTTAAACCGATTTCTTGTCCTTCTGGCGTGAATTTAACCGCATTATCGAGCAAATGCACCAAAATCTGTCGCAATCTTAGCTCGTCAGCCACGATGGTTTTTAATCCTGCTTCGATGTCTAAGCTGAATGAAACGATCCGATCTGTCTTGTCCTCATACTTTTGGGCGATCGCGGCGTAGGTCTGCTCGCAAAGGGTTTTAATCGAGATGGAGGTGGGATTGAGTTTGAGTTGTCCCGTTTCTAGACGAGTCAAATCGAGTAAATCATTTACCAAGCTCATCAATTGACGACCGCTTTGGTAAATGAGTTGTGCGTAGCGAACTTGTCGTTGATTGAGTTCGCCGAGTTTTTGTTCTTTGAGCAGGCTAGACAGACCTAAGACTGCCGTTAGAGGCGATTTTAATTCGTGAGAGATACAGGCTAAAAACTCATCTTTGAGGCGATTGAGTTGCACGAGATCGGCATTTTTGGCGGATAATTCTTGGCACAGTTGTTGGTGTTCGGTTACGTCGGTAGCGACGACCAACCAAAAAGAGGGATTAGCATTTTGAAGTTTGAAAAGTTCTGCTTCTAACGAGTTGCTTAATGCGTTAAAGGGTAATTTGATAAATTGCCAAGCGCGATCGCCAAAATTTTTGGGTTGTAATGGTACAGAGGATAGTTTAAGTGAATTGGCGACCGCCGAAGCGACAAGTTCTGGGATGAATTCTAAGAGTTGGTCAGAGAGATAATGGCTATCTTTTGTGCTGTGAAACTGTTCTTTGGGGATGGATTCGGCACGAGTTGCCAGCGAGGAGGGGACGCTTTGTGCTGCTGGTATCGGTTCTAACATTAACGGACAAAAGCTACCTTCATCGAGCGGAAAAAACTCGCCAATTTGTTGGCACCAGTTCGAGTTTTGATAAAAAATCTGTCCTTGGGAGGTGTAAACCATCATGGGAAGGGGGAATTGTTCGAGTAATTGAAAAAACAATCCCTCAAAGGGTAGTGGCAGTTTGGCAAGCGTTTCATCTCGTTCTGCTAGTAGCGATTGCGATAGACTCCAGCGATCGAGCAATCCCAAAAGCTTTCCCTCGTTGTCTACTAACAAGTGAAGTAGATTGCTTGACGCATCTAAATAATGCTCTTGCCAAGAGCGCCAAAATTCGTTGACGCTCATCCGCCCTGGTAAAATAGTTACTGGCTCCATCAGAGACTTAAGCTTGATACGAGCTAGAGAAGCGCTTTTTAATCCCGCTGCTCCTGACTTGTCTGGTAAATGCTTGAGAATGCGAGCGAGTAAGATTTGAGAGCGAATGATTCCTAACGGCAATCCTTCTTTGCTGACGATCGCGATAATTTCCGACGGATTCGACTGAAATTTCGTCAGTGCTGTGACAAGGTTTGTCGTCGGTTCGTCAACGGGAATGCGGCGGACGAAGCGATCGAGAGTGAGAGAAGGAGTAGACATTAGCGACCTGTCTGTAGGGACTCGAATTTAGGATTTAGAAAGCTGCTGCGATTGCCAGCGTAAGAATGACTCTAACGACTTAAGTACATCGCAGTTATTTGCCCGACCGAGCAAAAGGGATTATTGAACGAGAGTTTAAGCTTGTCTACCTATTTCGCCTTTCTTCCTATTCCTCGACTTCCATTATGACGTTAGATTGCCAAAAAATTAAGTCAACTTGCTTACATTTAATTATCATTTAACTAAATGATTGAGTTACATTAAGCAATTAGCAATTCCCATAATCCTAAATAAATGTTAATTTATGAAAGAGTCAACTTAACTCGCCAAATTTCCGATTTCTTGTCGTCCTTGCTCGTCCATTATTTCTTTCTATTAATCCATTGTATTCGCGATTATCTGTTTGTTTATTCGTTCCTGACGATTCGCTGTCTCGCTCTCTCACGAGTTTATTGAGTGGCGATCGCTACACATTAACTTTAATTTCTTCTGCTAGCGAGTTATTCGATTTTATTAAGGAAAATCAAGAAAAAATAGATTGTTTGCTCGCTCTCAATTCTCCTACTTTACTTCCCATTCTCAACCATCTCTACGAACAGGGAACGCTTTTACCCGCTATTTTTATTGAAGCACAAGAGCCTACAAGCAATGAATCTCCTTCTGAATTGCCAGAGGATATTAGCGCGGTAGTAGGGATTCCTACTTATTTTTATCATAGTGCGGAAGTTCGACTTTTAGCGAGTGAGATCGACAAAACTTCCTCAACAATCGATCGGGCGATCGCGCAATTTCTTCATTTGGGGCCGAGTTGTTCTTTATCAGAAAAACCCACCAATCTAATTACAAGTAGCGAGGGAAATACTCGGCAAAGTTTTTTGTTATTACAACAAAATCGGTTGGCTCAAAAACTTAAAGAAAGACTTGGATATTTGGGAGTATATTATAAAAGAAATGCACGATATTTTTATCGAAATTTATCTTTCAATGAAAAACAAGAACTGCTAGAGCAATTATATTCTGATTATCGAGAAATTCTTTTAAATTATTTCTCACAAGAAGATGATGGAGTGAATTCTACTATTGATGGGTTTGTCAATAACGCTTTTTTTGCCGATATGTCGGCTTCTCAAATCTTAGAAATACATATGGAATTGATGGATGAATTTTCTCAGCAGCTTAAATTGGAAGGAAGGAGTGAAGAAATATTACAAGATTATCGACTGGCTTTAATTGATATCTTGGCACATTTAGGAGAAATGTATCGTCGCTCGATTCCTAGAGAGGATATACCATCTGAGTTATTATATCGAATGGATTAAATAAAGCCAATTATTTTTTATATTAACAATCTTCTTGTTTTAGGAAAGAGTTGAAAATAACTATGAGTAGTTTGAGAAAAACTTATGTTTTAAAACTTTATGTAGCTGGAAATACACCGAACTCAATTCGAGCGTTAAAAACGCTTAAAAATATTCTCGAACAAGAATTTCAGGGGGTCTATGCGCTTAAAGTTATTGACGTTCTAAAAAATCCTCAACTAGCGGAAGAAGATAAAATTTTAGCAACTCCCACATTAGCAAAAGTGTTGCCCCCACCCGTTCGTAAAATTATTGGCGACCTGAGCGATCGCGAAAAAGTATTAATCGGGCTAGATTTATTATATGAAGAAATTCGAGAAAGGGAGGAAAGAGAATCAGAATGAGCGATTTTAGGTCAAAATTTCTAAATAATTTTTTCAATAAAATATAATAAAGCAACAACTTTTTAATAAAAATTATATGAATCAATTGACTCCAAATGAACAATCTAATACTGAATCATCTCTAAAAGGAGTCCGAAAAATTCGGACGATGATAGAAGGATTTGACGAAATAAGTCATGGAGGTTTACCAATTGGCAGGACGACTTTAGTAAGCGGTACGTCTGGAACGGGCAAAACGCTACTAGCCGTTCAATTCTTATATCACGGCATACAATATTTTGAGTATCCAGGCTTATTTGTTACTTTTGAAGAATCCCCTTATGATATTATTCAAAATGCTTATAGTTTTGGTTGGGATTTACAAGCATTAATCGACGAAGGTAAATTATTTATTCTCGATGCTTCTCCCGATCCTGAAGGTCAAGAAGTAGTAGGAAGTTTCGATCTTTCTGCATTAATCGAACGCATTCAATATGCCATTCGTAAATATAAAGCAAAACTTGTATCGATTGACTCGATCACTGCAATTTTTCAACAATACGATGCTGCTTCTGTCGTTAGAAGAGAAATTTTTCGCCTTGTCGCTCGACTCAAACATCTCAAAGTTACTTCTTTAATGACAACAGAAAGGATTGAAGAATATGGCCCTGTTGCGCGTTTTGGAGTAGAAGAATTTGTCTCTGACAATGTAGTAATCGTTCGCAATGTTTTAGAAGGAGAACGTCGTCGTCGAACCGTCGAAATTCTCAAACTTCGAGGAACGACTCATATGAAAGGAGAGTATCCTTTTACGATTACTAATGACGGAATTAATATCTTTCCCTTGGGAGCTATGCGACTCACTCAACGTTCGTCAAATGCGCGGAGTTCTTCTGGTATTAAAACCCTCGATGAAATGTGTGGCGGTGGTTTTTTCAAAGACTCAATTATTCTAGCAACAGGCGCGACGGGAACTGGAAAAACGTTGTTGGTTAGCAAGTTTTTAGAAGAAGGTTGTCGTAAAGGAGAAAGAGCTATTTTATTCGCTTATGAAGAGTCGCGAGCGCAACTATCTCGCAATGCTTCTTCTTGGGGAATAGATTTTGAAGAAATGGAACAAAAAGGGTTATTAAAACTTTTATGTACTTATCCCGAATCCGCAGGTTTGGAAGACCATTTGCAAATTATTAAATCAGAAATTTCTGAGTTTAAACCTTCTCGTATTGCTATTGATTCTCTATCTGCTTTGGCTAGAGGTGTAACCAATAATGCGTTTCGACAGTTTGTAATTGGCGTGACGGGATATGCCAAGCAAGAAGAAATTACGGGGTTCTTTACGAATACAACCGATCAATTTATGGGAGCGCATTCGATTACTGAATCGCATATTTCTACGATTACCGATACAATTCTCATGCTGCAATATGTAGAAATTCGCGGAGAAATGTCGAGAGCAATTAATGTTTTTAAAATGCGGGGTTCTTGGCACGATAAAGGCATTCGCGAGTATACTATTTCTCAAGAGGGGCCAGATATTAAGGATTCGTTCCGCAATTACGAACGGATTATTAGCGGTTCGCCGTCTCGCATCAGCATCGATGAAAAGAGCGAATTGTCTCGCATTGTTCGAGGGGTAAAAGATAAGTCGAAAGATGAGTAATTCAAAGGAAGTCGAAAGTCGAAAGTTATGAGACAAGGTGGACAAGGGAGAATCATCTACAGACGCGATATATCGCGTCTGTACGACTTTCGATTTTCTGTGTCACAATTTAGGTTAATCTTTTGTAGCGACTACAGAGCCAAGAATCTTCGTGTCACCTCGCGTTTTTATTAGAAAACCAACTGAAGAAGATTGTCAAGAATTGTTATCTCTTCACCAAAGAAGCAAGGAATTTCATTTCCCTTGGGCTTGTCCTCCACTTACCGAGCAGGAACTCAAAAATTACATTAATCGTTGTCAAAATGAGGATTTTGAAGGTTTACTGATTTGCCATTCATTTGACAATAAAATTATTGGAGTAGCAAATCTCAGTCAAATTTTTTACCGAGCGTTTCAAAATGCTTATCTTGGTTATTACGTTGATGTAGATTTTGCAGGTCGGGGATTGATGTCAGAGGGCGTGCGTTTGGCGATTGATTATGCTTTCTCTACACTCGGTTTACATCGAGTGGAAGCCAATATCCAGCCTGAAAATAGGGCATCAGTTAAGTTGGTAGAGCGACTAGGTTTCACGAAGGAAGGTTTTTCTCGACGATATCTAAAAATCAACGGAGAATGGCGCGACCACGAACGTTGGGCTTTAACGGTTGAAGATTGGGGATAGTGTATTCCATTCGTTTAACACTGTTCTGTTACAGACAGGAACGATATATGTGTGGTTTCCCAAAAGTGGCTTGTCGCCGTTGAGCTTCATCGTTAGATTAACCCGAACTGAGGTTCCCTTAGTTTCTTTGCGCGATCGCGATTTCTGCTAAAATAGTAGAACATTAGTTCTAGTTTTAGTCGTGTGCGGACGATTTAGTTTAACTCAATCTGGCGAGGCGATCGCGCAAACTTTCCAATTGCCCGATATCCCTGACCTCACGCCTCGATATAATATTGCTCCATCCCAACAAGTAGCGACAATCCTACAACAAACTGGGAGAGAGTTTCGGTGGATGCAGTGGGGATTAATACCGAGTTGGGCAAAAGATCCAAAAATCGGCAACAAATTAATTAATGCAAGAGCGGAAACCCTTGCCGAAAAACCATCATTTCGTAACGCCTTCAAGCGCAGGCGCTGTCTGGTAATTGCCGATGGCTTCTACGAATGGCAGAAACTAGAAAAGCGCAAACAGCCTTATTATATAAAAATGCAAAATGGCAAACCCTTTGCGTTTGCGGGGTTATGGGAAAGTTGGCAAGCTTCTCCAAAAGAGGCAATTGTCTCTTGTACGATTGTTACGACTGCTGCGAATTCTTTAATGAAACCAATTCACGATCGCATGCCAGTTATTTTATCGCTCGATGAGTGCGATCGCTGGCTCGATTCTAGCGTAAGCGAGCCTCAAGTGCTGCAAAGCTTGTTAAAACCTTACAATAGCGAGGCAATGCAAGCAATCCCCGTAAGTTCGACAGTTAATAGTCCAGCTAACGAGCGAGCAGAATGTATTAACCCTTTATAAGCTGTCACACTTTTAAAAGCGTTTCTTATAGTCATCAGGGACATCCAACTTCTGGAGGGGCTTTGTGGCGCGATGCTCATAAACTTCGTTCCGTCCGCGTCGGCGTGATTTCGCCATTTTAAAAGCCCCGTCCCTCAGCATAGCTGCCTTAAAATTGTAACCTATGTACCTAATCTAAAAGAGAACTGCTATAAATGAAAACGTTCGGTAATTTATTGACAGATAAAGAGAAATTTTTCGATCTCTGGGCACCTAATTACGATTTTGTACTGACAACCGTATTTTATCAAGCCATACACAAACGATTGCTTGAATATGTTGAATTACCCGAACGACCTAATGTATTAGATTTAGGATGCGGTACGGGTCGTCTTTTGAATCGACTAGCGTCTAAATTTCCTAATTTACAAGGGACGGGACTCGATTTATCTACACAAATGTTACGTCAAGCACGACAGCGCAATCAACATCATCCGCGACTTGTTTTTGTGCGCGGTTATGCAGAATCTTTGCCTTTTGCTAACAATCAATTTGATGCTGTTTTTAATACAATTAGCTTTTTACATTATGCCAATCCTGAAACTGTTTTTGCCGAGGTTAGTAGAATATTGTGCGATCGCGGGAAGTTTTATTTAGTAGATTGGGTAGGAACGCAGTCAATATCATCGTTGCTATCTAAAGCCAAAATTAGCTTTTATAATTCTCAACAAAGAGCAAACTTAGGAGAAAATACTGGTTTAAAATGCTTGGGTCATTATTATCTTTTAGGGGCAGTTTTATTAACAGTTTTTACCCCAAATAAAAATGAGTAAGTAGGTAGCATAATTAAATGTAATACTAAGTTACTTTAGTCTTAAGAATTGACACTTTTTAATGAAAAGATTTTAGATTTTGGATGAGAGAATTTTGGATTTATACAAGAGATCTATTGTATGCCCAACCAGTTAATTATTTTTACTCGCTATCCAGAACCTGGAAAAACTAAGACTCGTATGATTCCATTTTTAGGAGAAAATGGAGCGGCAAAACTACAACAGCAAATGACAGAGTTTACCCTCAAAAAAGCAAAGAAGTTACAAAAAAATATGTTTTTATCTATTTCTATTTTTTACAGTGGGGGAACAGAACAGTTAATGCGAGATTGGTTGGGAGAGGAAATATTATATCAACAACAAAGTAATGGCGATCTAGGACAACGCATGAAATTAGCTTTTGCGCGATCGCTTTCAATTTTAAGCAATAAAGTTATTATTATTGGTACGGATTGTCCAGAACTAAATTCAACGATTTTATCTCAAGCATTTGAAATGCTAAGTTGTTCTGATTTAGTATTAGGGCCAGCTTTAGATGGAGGATATTATTTAATTGGATTAAATCGTTTGATTCCCGAACTCTTTCAAGGTATTAATTGGGGAACATCAGAAGTATTCGAGCAAACCCAAGCGATCGCACGACAGTTAAAGATAAAAGTTGGTTATTTATTACCTCTGCACGATATCGATCGCCCAGAAGATTTATCAATTTGGGATGCGATCGCGAATAATTATTCAGAAATTTGATAGGTTTATTATTTTTGAGATTGCTTTATTTACCTAATATAATTTCAGCAAGCGTTTGAAGGTTAGGAACTTCTAAATCTGGTTTTTCATCAGCCGCTTTCGTAGCGCCAAAGCCTTCTTTCTCAATTCTTCGATTGACCCAAACTGTCGATAATCCTAGAGAACGTGCGGGAACAATATCGTGATAAATACTTTGAGCGACGTGTAAAATTTTATCGGTTGGCAAACCTATTCTCTCAAAAGCAAGTTTAAAATTATTGTGCGAGGGTTTGTAGCTTTTAGCTTGCTTTGCGGTAATAATCCAATCAAATTTAACCTGTAAATATTGGGCGCTATCAGCAAATAAATCATCATCAATGTTGGAGAGAATGCCTAATTTAAAACGCTGTTTGAGTAATTTGAGCGCTTCAACTGTATCGGAAAAAGGTTGCCAATTTTTAATCGATTCTGGAAGAGAATGTAATTCTTCTTCAGAAGGAGCAAAGTTAAAGCGATCGCCAAATTTCTTAATGACTCCTCGAAGAACTTCTCGATAGGTCATATATTCCGATCGCAGTTCTAGTTCGGGTTCAAATTCAGCAAATAGTTCGAGTATTTGCCGTTCGTCTAAGTTGATATTACGAGCGGCTAAAAGGGGAGTCAAGGCGGTTAAGATTCCCGTTTCCCAATCAATTAAAGTTCCGTAACAGTCAAAAGTTAAAACTTCGTAACGCTCGAATTGTAAGCTCATATTTTTAATTAGTAGCAAATATTTGTTGTTCGCTTTGAAAAGCTTTAAATTCTAAAGCATTCCCACTTGGATCGCAGATAAATAAGGTTGCTTGTTCCCCAACTTGTCCTTGGAAGCGAATTTGTGGCGCGATCGCAAATGAAATTTTTTGCTCTTTTAAACGTTCGACTAATTGATGCCAAGTTTGCCAATCGAGAATAATGCCAAAATGTCTGACGGGAACATTTTCGCCATCGACAGAATTAGTAGCTATGCTTACACACATTTCGGGTTTTAAATGCGCTGTAATTTGATGTCCAAAAAAATTGAAATCGATCCAATCTTGACTCGTTCGTCCAACCGAACATCCTAAAACATCGCAGTAAAACGATCGCGTTGTTACTAAATCTATTACGGGAAAGGCAAGATGAAAGCGAGGTAAACTATTGCTATTCATAACAAAATAATTCGTAATTCGTAATTCAAGGTTTCATACTCCTGAATTTATTTATGGAAAAGCGACTTGACTAGTTTTTTCTAATTGATGTAGGTGTTCTACTAATAACTGACCGTCAGTATTGTGTTCTCCTGCAATTTTTTCTGCAACGACAATATTTCCCGAACAAATCGCTTCTACTAAACTTTCGTGTTGTCGAACAATTTCATCTAAATCGAGATTTAGCGCGTTGCAAGAGGCAATATAGAGTTTGATTTGATGTTCGACAACGCTATATTGCTCCTGCAAGCGACGATGTTCGCAAAGTTGAATAATCGTTTTATGTAAAGCAAAATCTTCCTCAGACACCTCTTTCCAATTTCCTCGCTTGGCGGCTTCTCTAAGTTGTTGCAAAGCCGCCTCCAAAATTGCGGCTTTGTTTGCGGTCATCGATTGAGCAGATAGCTTTGCTGCTAAGCATTCTAGGGCATTTCTTAACGTATACAATTCCCACGCATCTCGCGATGTCAAACCTACAACAGCGCATCCGCGATAGGGAAACTGAACGATTAAGCCTTCATAGGTTAATTGCTGCAAAGCCGAACGTATGGTTCCACGGCTGAGGTTAAGTCGTTCGGATAGTTCGATTTCTAGAAGCCTCGAACCAGGCGTTAAAGTACCATTGAGAATTTCTTCTCGCAATACATCAGCCGCTTGTACGTCAAGACTGCGGGGAATAATAGGCATTTGCGATTGGGGATTGGGATTTTTTGGGGAAAGGGGAAAGGGAAAACTTATATTTATCTTTTTTCCTTTAGCATTCTCCAATGCTTACAAGTATAAAATCGCGATTGTAGATTGTCAACAATCTACAAAAAACAAAAAACCTAATCTGCCAGCACTTTTTAACCCGATCGCAAGATGTTATGTGTCACAGTTAGCAGATAATCTTTTAAGATTGTTTTTAAATTTCCTTAGTTAAATGGCAAAATCCTTATTTTTAAAACGTTTTCTATAACTAATATTGAAAAGTTTTTATGGCTATTCGTTATAAACCCCAAGATCGGACTAAATCGTCGCCTCAAAATTTTCGTTGGGGGAACATACACCAACTAAGCCATCTTAAAAAGATTGCAATTATCAGTATTCTAATTACACTGGGGATCGCGCTGGCATTTTTTAATCCGTTGACACAAAAAAATACAGAGCGTCTCGTATCGAATCCTATTCCTCAAGAAAGCGAAAGCGCCGAGATCGATCCAAATCATCCTATTTTTCACGAAAGCGATTCCCCCCAGACATCGCAACCATTTAAATCAGTCCCCGCACAATTTGATTCTCTTCAACAGCCAAGTAACAGCAAAGTCGGTCGTCCTTTAAGCGAACCAGAAAGACAAGCGATCGCGCAAATATTAAGAACTAACGCACCAGCAACAGCACCGTTAAGATTTGAACAAACGCCCAAATTTATCTTGCACGATACATCGGGCGAACTAAGCGACGATGCAATTTACAACATAACCCAGCAATCGCGAGGCCCTTTGGGGTTGGGAATCGCTGCGTTTGTTAGTAGAGAAGGAAAAGTAACCCTAGCGCGATCTTTCTTCGACCCGCGCCGTCCGACAGCCACCGTTTATGAAAAAAGCGCCGATATTCTCTCCGAAACCGCTCGAAATCAAGAAATCAGACGAATTTGGCAAGCAACCGAAGCCTCATTGAAACAAGCCGCCCTAAACCAGGCGGTAACAGGACTTAATCTAGACGAAGCATCGCAGGTTAAACGAGCCGCAATCTGGCTTAACGCGCCTTCTGAGAGAGCTTTTGAAGCCATGCGATCGCGGACAAATCTCGATGGCGGAAAGACAACGGGAATCTGGGCGATCGCCAATATCTGCGATAACGTTTTGATGGATCGCGATCGGGCTGTGCGGATGGCAAGTTCGCCCCAAACCGCAAAAACGCTGCAATCCTCTTGCCAAAAACTCAGTTCTGTGCTAGAAGAAACTCGCAAGCGAGTCGCTTCATCGGTTCACGTCGAAATCAACCAAATGCGAGGTTCGGAATGCTACACGTCGAACGCCCAAGTAAGAGCTTATAATGCCCAGGTAGCAGCTAGCGCCAAAATTGGAGCGAATGGAGTCGTTCCCTTGCAAACCTGGGAGCGTCCTGCCTATACTGACGAGCAATATCAAAAAATCGCGCTTCTATACCTTCAATCTGCCTTAATTGCCGGACAGTTTCCTGAAATTACGACTCATTACTGGGTAGACCAAGGAAAATTCGGAAAAATTGGCACTCACTGCGATCCTAGAGGTTTTAATCTAACGCGCCTCTACCAAGAAATTAGTTTATATCTAGGAAATCCCCCAGAAACGCGCTACGGAATCGAACCGCGCTACGGACTTCACCCAGAAAAAGGCGATAATGTTTGGTGGTTAGAAGCAGCCTTAGACGAACTCCCGCCCAGTGCTTTATAGCAGAGGGCAGAAGGAAAACTACATCGAGACAAGAATTTAAGCTTTCCGCTCGTCCTAATCTAAGCTTTTACTCAAAGTACTTAGCCACAGATTGTACGTCCTTATCGCCGCGTCCCGAACAATTAATAACAATCCTGGGACTGCCTTCTAATTGAGGACAAAGGGTTTCTAAATAAGCAAACGCATGAGCCGTTTCCAGAGCAGGAATAATTCCTTCCAACTTAGATACCCTCTCAAACGCATCAAGTGCTTCTCGGTCAGTAACGCTAAAGTATTGAGCGCGATCGCTATCTTTAAGATAACTGTGTTCTGGCCCGACGCCAGGATAATCCAATCCCGCGCTAATCGAATGCGCCTCTACAACTTGCCCTTCAGTATCTTGCAATAAATAACTCATCGCTCCATGTAATACCCCAGGACGACCGTGAGTTAAGGTTGCTGCGTGTTTACCCGTTCCTACCCCTTCTCCTGCTGCTTCTATCCCAATTAAGCGCACCGAAGGTTCGTCAACAAACTCGTAAAACAGCCCCATTGCATTAGAACCGCCGCCGACACAAGCAATCAAAATATCTGGCAGACCGCCCCATTTTTGGGCAGCTTGAGCGCGGGTTTCTTCTCCGATGATGGCATGAAAATCTCTAACCATCATGGGATAGGGATGCGGCCCCGCGACCGAACCGAGGATGTAATGAGTGGTTTCTACATTTGTAACCCAATCTCTAATCGCCTCGGAAGTAGCATCTTTAAGCGTTCCCGTTCCTGCTTCGACAGGGGAAACGGTTGCGCCTAATAACTTCATGCGAAAGACATTTAATTTCTGTCTTTCCATATCTTGAACGCCCATATAGATGACGCATTCCAACCCAAAACGGGCACAAACCGTTGCTGTGGCAACTCCGTGTTGACCCGCACCCGTTTCAGCAATGATGCGCTTTTTGCCCATGCGTTTAGCAAGCAATACTTGGGCGAGGGCATTATTGATTTTGTGTGCGCCTGTATGGTTTAAATCTTCCCGTTTTAGATAGATTTGTGCCCCAGTACTGTCAGGTTTGGCATAATGAGCCGTTAGACGTTCGGCAAAATATAAAGGGCTGGGTCTGCCTACATAATCTCGTAGTAGTTGCTGTAATTCTTGCTGAAAATCGGGATCGTTTTTGTAGCGAGCATAAGCGGTTTCGAGTTCGCTTAAGGCAGGCATTAAGGTTTCAGGAACGTATTTGCCGCCATAGCGCCCAAAGCGTCCAAATTCGTCGGGATATTGGATTTCGGAATTAGCTTGGGATGAGGATAGGGGTGTAGTAGTCACAATTGGGACAAGATTTTTAGATACACAAGGTTTATTTTGACCCAATAGATAGCCTAATTGCAAGCCATATTTCTTACCGAAAAATTTCGCTTAAAGATTGGTGAGTTGGGTAAGATTAAAAAAGAAAGGTCTTGCTATGCTCTCTAAAATAAACATAACAAGACCTTCAATCAGCAATCGGAGGGTGATATTGACTCTATATCTTAGTCTTTTAAATTACGACGAAATAGTAAAGTTTTGATGTAGCCAATTTAACCAAACCTCTTAAAATTGCAATTATTTACCGACATACGCGCCCATTGGTTCTTTAATGAATCGAATATATAAATGTTTAAAAGTCGAACGAACGACTCTCGGTAAGCCAAAATCGATAGGCACGAGCGTTTCTGGTAATTTCCAATCGCTTAGGTGCAACTGCGATGGATGTTCGAGAGGAAAATCAATTGTATCGACCGAACCCAATCCCAAGCGAATCTGAGCGGCAATTGTTGGAACGATCGCCGGATCGACTCCTAAGATATCTACCATAGCGCGATCGAGGGCGAAAACATCGGCAGATGCTCCTAAAATCCCCAGATGGCGAGGTTCGCCGCCGCTAGGCCCATTTCCTTCGTGTCCGATAATTGCGTCTAGAATAGTTAAATCGGGAGCGATCGCTTTTGCCGTTTCTACGAGCATTTCTCCAAAACGACTGGCATCTTTTCCTGCTTCCATATGCCACCAAGCTTTCATTTTACCTGGAACGCAACCGAAGAGATTTTTGACTCCCAAAGTCAGCGTTAGTTGTACGTGCGATTTAACTTTAGGTAAGTTGATAACTACATCAGCATCCATCGCTTCTTTACAAAGGCGCAGGCGATGGAAATTATCGTTTTCTGTTTGATACGGCTTCCCGTGAAATTCGACAACGGGTAAATTGAGTTCTTCGATTAAAGGGAGATAACCGTTAGCTTTAGCTACTCCTCTTGCACTCCCAAAAGCGGGACTATCGCCTAAAAAAGGGTTTCCTCCCGCTTCTTTTACCAATTGGGCGATGCAGTAAACTAATTCTGGGCGAGTGACGCATTCTTTAGTAGGACGGCTTCCGGTAAGAAGATTGGGTTTGAGAAGAACGCGATCGCCCTTTTTAACAAATGCTTGTATTCCCCCGATAGGTTCGAGTAAAATTTCTACACGCGATCGCAGCGCGTTTAGTTCGTAGGAATCAGCGCGAATTAAGCTAACGGTAGGCATAATCGGTTATTTTTTTAGCAAGATTTTTAGTAAATACTACCTTGAAGATAGGGATGGACAGCGAGGCGATTGAGGGTTATACCTACGGCTGACTTAGTTATCTCATTTTGTTATGACTTTTGCAAGAGTATATTGAACTAGACCGTCCATTTCAAAAAGTTTTATTGAGGGAACTGCGTTAATTATGAACGTCAAATTTGCCTGTACGCGACTTCTCGTTAATGATTGGAAAGCTTGTTTTAATTTTTATAAAAACGTCATGGAATTTGAAGTATCTGTAGAAGACGAACAAAGCGGTTATGCAGAGTTTAAAGTTGCCGATATGAAATTCGAGTTATTCCACCGACAGGAGATGGCACAAATGATTAGCAATTCTCAGAAGCCAACTCATGCGGAATGCCAAGATCCGGTAGTTTTGATTTTCACAGTACAGGATCTAGACGAAGAATGTCAGCAATTAAAGCACAAAGGCGTGCAAATGATTACTACGCCAACAAGCAATCCCTACTACGGTATTAAAACCGTTTATTTTCGAGATCCAGATGAAAATCTAATTGGACTATTTCAACCCTTAGCTTAAACATAAAATGGTGGGCATTGCCTATAACAACTAAAGACGCGATCTACATCTACTGGCAATGCCCAACCTACAATTAGGTTAACTTTTGTTTTTACTAATCAATCTGAGTCAAACGAGCATTTTGGTAATAGTGGGCGAGAATACGCTGATAATCGATTCCTTGTTGGGATAAATAATAGGTTCCCCATTGACTCAAACCAAGACCGTGACCGAATCCTCGTCCAGAAATATAAAAAGTGCCGTTGGTTGCAGAAACGGTAAACAGGGTACTGCGAAGGTCGAGTGCTTGACGCAGTTTAGCACCCGTGAGACTTTTAGTACCGCGATCGCCCACAATTCGCATTGAAATCACTCGTCCGCGAGGAGTGGTTCTTTCTGGTTGCATTGCTCTAATAGTCCCGATACCGCCAATGCGACGAGATAGTTCTCCAGACGAGAAAGTCTTCGACCATTGGAAAACTGGGGAAGTTTGGTCGTAATCTACCACGCCGCGTAAATAAGGCAATGGCGAACTCCAAATATCTTCCACATTCTCGGTATGACCGCCAGAAGACGAATGAAAGGCGGCTAAAATTGCTTGACCGCTATAGGTCACGATTTGTCCGACAGTCGATTTAACCGCATCGTGAGTGCTGACGTACTCGGTATTCAATCCTTTATATACTTGGGTATTAGTCGATGTATCGACATCATAAAAACGATTGTGCGACTTAGCCCGTTGATAGAGAGCATAAGTTCGAGCAGCAACGGCTTGTGCTTTTAGGGCTTCTTGAGGCCAACTTGGAATAGCTTCTCCACCAACGACGCTGTAAAGATATTCTTCCAAACCGACGCGATTGATAGCCGTTACACCGTCTCCCATGCGAATCAATTCGGTGCGTCCTCGATACCAACGATCGCCAATCCAAACGAGTCCGTCGTCACTCGGTTCTATCGTTAGGCGATCGCTACTCCAGCTACCGAGTGCGACTCCACGGCTGCCCGGTCTGGCAGCAAAAGCATCTAGTCCGGTGAGTTTTCCTAGCTGTCGTCCCGCACTATCGCGAACGACAGCAGGCGTAGAACTGCCAACTTTAACTTGGTCGCGATTCTTGGCGATCGCAACTCGCAATTCAACTGCTGCTTGTGCTGGAACCACCAAAGCGACCCAGAACAACAGAGATAGCCACCAAGGACGACAATCTAAAGATCGCAGTGTGGCTGCGAACAAGGGAATATTTTGCTTTAATGCCATCTGAATAAAATCTCCTCACACCATTCAGATTGCTCATAGGCTAATAGTGTTCCTTATCTTTTGTTTTTAGTCAACCTAATTTTCAATTTTTCTTGAAGATTAGCGCTAACCAAATGTGAGAGATTCCTGACAATTTAAAAATAAGCTAATAAAATAGATGTATGACCGCTATTCTCAAGCTTAAATATTTCAAGTGTGAGAATTAACGGACTAATCCTAAAGTGATAGCAATTGAGATTTTTGACATCCGAACGAGTCCAAAAATTAGCGACAAAACTTATCCACTCTTTTTCTTGTAGGTAGCGTAAGTTACTAGTTACAAATATCTTGGTTGTCGAGATCCCCCTTAACAGCGAACAGCGATCGGGAGACTTCACCGATCGCTGATAACTAGCAACTTCGATTAGGAAGCGATCGCGTCGAACCAATTACCAATAATGACTCCAACCAAAAAAAGTTGACCGCTACTGCGATTGCACAAATTAAATAGTCGCTCCACAAGTGTCAGCCAATCTCTAGAAACTATCTGACGCTAATCGCGATATTGAATATGACAAAAATTTTAGTGACTGGCTCCAAAGGTCAAATTGGTAGCGACCTAATTGTAGCCTTGCGCGATCGCTATGGTGTAATGCAAGTTATCGAGAGCGGGCGGCAAAAACTACCACCATTAGAAGACAAGTTATTTTTATATGAAACTCTCGACGTAAGGGATTTAAAGCGCCTGCAACAAATAGTCGAACGATATCGATTCGATATCATTTATCATTTAGCAAGTCTGCTTTCTGCGACGGGAGAACAAAATCCCCATCTTTGTTGGGATATAAACGTCAACGGACTGAAAAACGTTCTGGAAGTCGCTAAATCTCATCGAATCAAAGTCTTTTGGCCCAGTTCTATTGCCGCCTTCGGGCCTCACACTCCCAAAATTGATACTCCCCAAATCGCGATCGCAGATCCCTCCACTATGTACGGCATCACCAAGGCAACGGGGGAATTATTATGTCGCTACTATGCCACCCGATTCGGCGTTGATGTTCGCAGTTTGCGCTTGCCAGGAATCATTAGTTATAGCACTCCTCCAGGCGGCGGCACGACTGATTTTGCCGTCGAAATCTTCCATGCAGCTTTAAAAAATGGCACTTATACTTGCTTCCTTCGCCCGGACACTCGCTTGCCGATGATGTATATGCCAGATGCAATTCGGGCGATTCTAACCTTAATGGAAGCAGATCCAAACGCGATCGCGATTCGTACAAGCTATAACATAACCGCTGTCAGCTTCTCGGTAGAAGAACTCGTTACTGAAATCCAAAAATACATTCCTGAGTTTACCTGTCGCTACGAACCCGATTTCCGACAAGCGATCGCAGATTCGTGGCCCTCTATTATCGACGATTCTAAGGCGCGATCCGATTGGGGTTGGAAACCTGCTTGCGATTTAAGCGCGATCGTTGCTGATATGTTTGCAAAACTAAAGAAGCCGGAAAAACCCGTTATTTTAACTTCATAAAGTCATGTCGATTTGGACTCGAACATAAATTCATAATTCATAATTCATAATTTTTTAGTCATGTCTATTACAGCAACTACCATTTTTGAATCCATTCTCGACGAGATTCGCCAATCCGGTTTATACAAGGAAGAGCGAGTTATTGAGTCGCCGCAAGGTGCCGAAATTGAAATCCAAAACGGTCGAAAGGTTATTAATTTCTGTGCTAACAACTATTTGGGTCTTGCCAACCATCCCGCTTTAATTGCGGCTGTAAAAGAAGGTGTTGCCATGTACGGCTTTGGTTTGTCGTCGGTGCGCTTCATCTGCGGGACGCAAACCATCCACAAGGAACTAGAAGCTAAGATTTCGGCATTTCTGGGCATGGAGGATACAATCTTGTATACTTCCTGTTTTGATGCCAACGGCGGGTTATTTGAAACTCTTTTAGATGCCGATTGTGCTGTTATCAGCGATGCCCTCAATCATGCCAGTATTATCGATGGCGTTCGCTTGTGTGCTGCCAAACGCTATCGATTTGCTCACAGCAATATGCAGGAATTGGAGAAAGCATTGCAAGACGCGCAGCCAGCTAAAATCCGCCTGATTGTTACCGATGGAGTCTTCAGTATGGACGGCGCGATCGCTAAGTTAGACCAAATCTGCGACCTTGCCAAAAAATACGATGCACTCGTTATGGTGGATGACAGTCATGCCACTGGCGTTTTAGGAGAGACGGGACGCGGCACTATCGAACACTGTGGCGTAATGGGGCGCGTGGATATCGTTACTAGTACCTTGGGAAAAGCTCTTGGCGGCGCTTCTGGCGGCTTCACTACGGGTCGTAAAGTTATTATCGATTTGCTGAGGCAGCGATCGCGTCCTTATCTATTTTCTAATACTCTCGCACCCGCGATCGCCTACACCAGTATTAAAGTGCTAGATATGCTTAGCGAAACTAACGAATTGCGCGATCGCTTGATGGAAAATGCGCGTTACTTCCGCACACAAATGAGCGATCGCGGCTTCGATATCAAACCAGGCATTCATCCCATCGTGCCGATTATGCTCTACGATGCCAAGCTAGCACAAAAGATGGCAAGCGATTTGTTAGAAGAAGGCATCTACGCGATCGGATTTAGCTATCCAGTGGTTCCTAAAGGTCAAGCGCGAATTCGCACTCAAATATCTGCTGTTCATACGCGATCGCATTTAGATAAATGTCTCGATGCGTTTACTCGCGTTGGCAAACAATATCAAGTTATTTAAAGAATTACCATGAATAAAGATATTCGCGAAAAATTAAAGATTTCATCCGAAAAGCTCGATTCTATTAACGATCTTCTTACTAATCCGAATCTGCGGGCGATCGACGATTTCCTTGCTGTCGTCGCTAAATACGGGACTCCCGAACAGATTAATGCTAAAGCCAAACAAGCAATGGATCTTCCTACATTGCTGCGGCGCGTCGCCCAAACGCGACCCGACTATTTAGCCGCTCTGCAATGGCTTCAAAAACAAGCGGATGAGGAAGCTTTTATTAGTATTACCGAGTATCGGCGCGAAGTGTTGGGAGAAGGATGCGATCGCGTCATATTTACCGACGATTTTGCAGTTACGCTCGAAATTAGCGCCTGTCAATATTTCCCGTGGGTAATTGCGATGGCAAAACGGGCGATCGAACAACGCGCGATCGTTCCCGAAAGGTTTATTTGCGTGCGTAAGATGAAGGAACAAGAAGCTGATGGCGACTTGCTAGCTTTTGCCGCTGCCATGCAGATTATCGGCGCGAGTTTCGTCGAAACCCTGGATACAAAAGGAACCGATGGCTCGAACGTGCATTTAGGTGGATCTGACACGATCGCGGGTTACTTTGGCGGTATCGGTCAGCCAAACCGACACGCATTGCAATGGCTTGACGAATATCTCTATTACTACACCAATTACGGAATTAGACAAGTTCTCAATCTCAATCCTGGGACGGTAATGCTGGGCTATCTCCTTCACCGCCTCGGCATCGATATCGAGTTCAAAATCTCCGTATTTATGGGAAACGACAATCCCTATGCTGCCTTGTGGACTCTCATCGGCGCTAAATTATTCTCCAGGGATGATGGCAGTACGCCTCTGGTTGGTTTTAATTGGAGTAACTCGACTAATAACGAAACGATCGAAATTGCGGCTCAGTTTCGGCGAGAACTAGATTTGGAGAATCTCGTCCGCTTTGAACATCACATTACCGAAACCTGGAAAAGTATCGTGCGGCAACCCTACAATCGGAGGGAAGAGTTATTGAAGCTTGCAGATCGCGTGCCCAACATTTCTGCTAAACATGAAGGTGGCGATCCTGCGATCGAGCAGATGCGCGAACATCCATCGGATATTTTCGATTATTTTCGCGACAAGTCGGAGATTGTTGCGTCAGGAGACTGGGAACGTCTAACGTTAAATTTCTTGGATAAGTTTGATTCAGTTAACAGAACGGCGAAAGCTTTAACTGAGAACGGTTTGTCGTTTATTGCCGCTCAAAAACTGCATCCGTTAGAAAGGGGTATGGTTGCACGTTTATAACACATGAAAAGGGGTGATGGGTTAATAAACCACAGAGGCGCAGAGAAGGCGTTCGCAATTTATTTAGAGTTGCTATAGGAGAAATATGAAAACGGAGACTTAATGATTTGTAGGTTGGGTTGAGGGACGAAACCCAACAATAACTTACTAAATGTTGGGTTTTCACCCCGTCAATCCAACCTACGTCTCTTCATCCGTTAGCGCGATCGCCTCATCTTATTTATTAATTTAAACGCGGGTTGTTATCATGAAAACTGCGATCGAACCTTTCAGAATTAAAACCATCGAACCAATACAATTTACCACTCGCCTCGAACGAGAACGGTATTTACAAGAAGCAGGATTGAATTTGTTCTCGTTACGGGCAGAAGATGTCATCATTGACTTGCTGACCGATTCGGGGACGAGTGCCATGTCTGCCCAGGCATGGGCTGCTATGATGCAAGGCGATGAGTCCTATGCTGGCGCACGCAGTTGGTATCGATTTGAAGCAGCAGTGCAAGATATTTTTGGTTTCCCCTATGTCATTCCGACGCACCAAGGACGCGCCGCCGAAAGACTATTCGCTAATGTTTTAATTAAGCCGGGAATGGTGGTTCCCAATAACACTCACTTCGATACCACCCGTGCCAATATTGAGGCAGTGGGAGGTAAGGCGATGGATTTACCCTGTCCAGAGGCGAGCGATTTAGCGTTAGAAGCTCCTTTTAAAGGAGATATGGATATTGCCGCCCTAGAACGGTTAATTTCCGAGGTTGGGGCAATGCAAATTCCTGCCATTATGTTGACTGTCACCAATAATTCGGGTGGAGGACAGCCAGTTTCTATGGCGAATATCCGCGCCGCAAGCAAGCTAGCTCATTTACACGGCATTCCTTTTTACATCGATGCTTGTCGTTTTGCTGAAAATGCCTATTTCATTAAGCAACGCGAAGCAGGTTATGAGGAAATGTCGGTACGCGAAATCGTGCGGGAAATGTTCGCTTATGCTGATGGGTGTTTAGTGTCTGCTAAGAAAGATGCTTTTGCTAATATTGGAGGGTTTTTGTGTACTCGCGACGATCGCGTAGCAGAACAATTGCGATCGCTGTTAATTTTATCAGAAGGCTTCCCCACCTATGGCGGTTTAGCCGGACGCGATTTAGATGCGATCGCGGTTGGTTTATACGAATGTTTGGATGAAAATTATCTTAACTACCGCATTCATTCCACGCAACATTTAGTAGATAAATTGCACGAACTAGACATTCCCGTCATTCGTCCTGCTGGAGGTCATGCTGCTTACATAGATGCGCGGCGATTTTTACCCCATATCGAACCCCTACAATATCCCGGACAAGCTTTGGCGGTGGAACTGTATCTAGAAGCGGGAGTACGAGGGGTGGAAGTGGGGACGGTGATGTTTGGTCGAGATGTGCATACGGGAATCGAACGACCTGCAAAATGGGATTTACTTCGCTTAGCTATCCCGCGTCGGGTTTATACTCAGTCCCATATAGATTATGTTATCGAAGCGATCGCGCAAGTTTGGCAGCATCGCGATCGCGTTCGCGGTCTTAAGATAGTTAGCGAACCGCCTTATTTAAGACATTTTAGCGCTTATTTTTCTTTTATTTAGGGGAATAACAATGAAATTTGCAGAACGAATGAATCGTTTGGGAACCGAATCAGCTTTTGAGGTTTTTGCTAAAGCAAAGAATTTAGAAGCGCAAGGCAAAAATATTATTCATCTCGAAATCGGTCAACCGGATTTTAAAACCCCTATCAATATATGCGAAGCGGCATTCGAGGCAATGAAAAATGGCTATACGGGATATAATCCCGCCGTTGGAATTTGGGAGTTTCGCCAAGCTATAGCCGAACATATATCCGAAACGAGACGCATCGAAATTAATCCCGATGAAGTTATTGTAACGCCAGGCGCTAAACCGATTATTTTTTTCGCGCTTTTAGCACTCATCGATTCTGGCGATGAAGTTATTTATCCAGATCCGGGTTTTCCTATTTACGAATCCGTTATTAATTTTGTTGGTGCAAAAGCAGTTCCGCTTCCTTTACGAGAAGAAGTTGATTTTCGTTTTCGCATTGAGGATTTAGTTGCTGCAATTTCAGATCGGACGCGCCTATTAATTATCAATTCTCCCCAAAATCCTACAGGCGGTTTCCTTACAAAAGAAGATTTAGAAGCAATTGCTAATTTAGCACGCGATCGCGATTTCTACATTCTGTCCGATGAAATCTATTCTCGCCTTCTTTATGAAGGAGAACATCAAAGTATTATTAGTTTTCCTGGCATGAAAGAGCGCACTATTTTACTCGACGGTCATTCAAAAACCTATGCGATGACAGGATGGAGATTGGGTTATGGTATCTTCCCCAAACCGCTTGTCGAGGAGATGGAACGACTCATTATTAATTCTAATTCTTGTACTTGTTCGTTTACTCAAATTGCAGGAATAGAAGCACTAAAAGGGTCGCAAGATTCCGTAATTCAAATGGTTGCTGAATTTAAACGGCGACGAGATGCGATCGTCGATGGTCTTAATACAATTAAAGGAATTCATTGTCGTAAACCCGCAGGTGCTTTTTATGTTTTTCCTAATGTCAAACAGTTACCACTTTCTTGTGGAGAACTCGCAGATTATTTACTAGAAGAAGCAGGCGTAGCAGTTTTATCGGGTACGGCTTTTGGAAAATATGGCGATGGATACTTGCGACTTTCTTATGCAAATTCCTTAGAAAATATCCAGGAAGCGTTGGAACGGATTCGGATAGCAGTTAGCAAGCTTTAATAATTAGAGGTTTAATAAATATTCGCTCAAAACTGTAATGAATTACTGATTCAATCGATAAACGATTTTTTTCTTGTCTGCGATCGCAATAGATTTCTTGCACAAGTCTTGTCAGAAAAAATCGTCAATTTTTCTGATTTATGCAATCTTACAGCCATGAACGTGCCGCATCTAACCGAAGATGAGAATCTGAGAATCGATTTTCCTAGCAAGTCTAATCATTAGTAGTTTATATTTTTTTTATTAGACAAATATTACAATATTTGTCTAGAAAACTACCTAAGACAGATGACTGTCTAAAACTTGCTTAATAGTTCTTATGTCAATGTTTTGTTATTTAAGTAAACTACATTAGGTTTGTCACTCATTCCTGACTTTTTTGAGCTAAATAAGCAAAAAGTAATTTGATTATCGATCGTTTTTAAGATTAAGCAGAAATGCTTAATGCGAGTTCAAAAAATAGATCTTATAATTGAAGAAAAAGCTCTTGTTTAGAGATTGGGGTCGAAAAGCTAAAAACTTTTAATTAAACTTAATTTGTCTAAAAATTAAGTTTACTGAATATTATTTATCGATCGCGATCGCGCGAAATCAATAATCGTTTGTTTAAAAAGCTTGTTGAATAAATGTAATAGTCTCGAACTTCTGTTTTTAAATAGACATAACAGAACAATAGCTTAAAAAAATTGCTAGTTTCTCAAAAAAAATGAACTGAAACACCTCAAAAAAGAGGAGAAAAGTAGAATGTTTACATTATTAAAACCTCAAGAATTTAATTGTATTACAGATTACATACAAAAAACTCTTAGTTCTGTCGATTTAGCAAAAATTAAGAAGTTTTTTGCTCGTTTACCTGTCGATCCTTATTTAGAAGGAAATTATCGCTTTAGACGATTATCTAACTTCAAAGTTTCTTCAAATCGCTTAGTAAAGCAACCTCATAGTCGCCTCTTTCAAAGTAAAGATTACAATCCTTTATTAGGCGATGTCGTAAGAGAGTTTGAGGAACTCGACGAACAAATGCTCGAACTTGACGATTTTAAAAATTTGGTACTTGAATTTTTTACTTTTTGTCAGATTTGCTCTACCTACGACGAACTTGGCGTACATCAAATTAGAACCACTACTTCTCGTCAAAAAATAGGCAATCCTGCTCCTGAAGGAATTCATCGAGATGGTGTAGATTTGGTGGGAATTTTTTGTGTAAATCGGGAAAATATAGAAGGTGGAGAAACCTGTCTTTATCGAGATAAAAATGGCAGCCCAGTTTTCAAACAAATTCTCAATCCTGGCGAATTATTAGTCTTTAGCGATCGCCATTTTTACCACTATACCGCTCCGATTAAGCCAATCGGTGAAGGTCAGGGAATCCGAGATGTTTTTGTAATCACTTGTCCTGGATTAATGCCCAAGCAATATGGAACTAACTAGCTATACTCACGCAGAGATGCGTCCTGCGGAGGACAAGGGGGACAAGGTGCGTCCTTCGGAAGACAAGGAGGACAAGGGAGACAAGGGAGACGAGGAGAATCTTGTACGGGCGAATGGCCATTCGCCCCTACTTTCCTCCTCACTGATAACTGATAACTGATAACTGATTACTGATATGCAGCTTGACGTTGAGTGGATACGCAGCCAATTTCCAGCACTAAGCCAAGAAATTGACGGGAAACCCGTTATTTTCTTCGATGGCCCCGGCGGGACCCAAATACATTGCGATGCGATTGCAGCGATAAGCAACTACTTAATCCAATCAAATGCTAACGCTCATGGCGCTTTTTCCACGAGTGCGCGGACGGATGCTACGATTGCGTCGGCGCGGAATGCGATCGCAGATTTCTTGGGATGCGACCCCGATGAAGTAGTATTTGGTGCTAACATGACGACGCTTACCTTTGCGTTAAGTCGTGCTATCGGTCGAGATTTGCAACCTGGGGATGAAATTGTCGTAACCAGACTCGACCACGAGGCTAATGTATCGCCGTGGCAAGCTTTACAGGAACGCGGTGCGGTCATTCGCTTTGTCGATGTCAATCCAGAAGACTGTACGCTAGATATGGACGATCTAGCGCGACAAATCAACGAACGAACTCGCCTAGTCGCGATCGCATCTGCGTCCAATGCAGTCGGTACGATTAACGATGTTGCAGTCGCAGTTAAATTAGCGCGCGCTGTGGGAGCATTAGTTTTTGTCGATGCCGTTCACTATGCTCCTCATGGTTCGCTCGACGTGCGTTCTCTCGATTGCAATTTCCTAGCTTGTTCGGCGTACAAATTTTTTGCGCCCCATGCTGGTATCTTATATGGCAAACGCGAACATCTTAGCCGCTTGCAACCTTACAAAGTGCGACCCGCCCCAGACGAGATTCCTTCACGTTGGGAAACGGGAACGCAAAATCACGAAGGACTTGCAGGAGTAGTAGCGACCGTTAACTATCTGAGCGAACTAGGACAGCGCATCTCGCCAGCGGTTAAAGATCGCCGTTCTGCGCTAGTCATAGCGATGGAAACTATTAGACAATACGAACGAGAGTTAAGCAAAGAGTTAATAACTGGGCTGTTACAGATTCCAGGTCTAAAGCTTTATGGTATCGCTAACCCAGAGCGTTTTGCTTGGCGAACGCCTACCGTTGCTATACGACTTGCTGGACATAGCCCTTATGAGGTCGCTAAAGCATTGGGCGATCGCAATATTTTTACTTGGAATGGCAATTTCTATGCGCGTCATCTTACCGAGCGTTTAGGCATTGAGTCAAGTGGGGGATTGGTGCGTATTGGTTTAGTACATTACAATACGGTTGAAGAGATTCATCGTCTCCTGAAAGCTTTAGAAGAGATTGCACTCGCTTAATAGATGCGATCGCCCGATCTCTAAGATCGCAAAAACTTTTTGCTATTACGAGCTATCCTTGATGAGAATATTCGTCGTGAATTTTTTGACGGAATCCTAAAATAAACAATTCAAACTCAGTATAGTTAAGCATAGGGGCGAGCATCCGTTCTAAACTCGCTACTCTTCTCCCTCTTTCAATAGCATCCTCTAAAACTTTTTTGGCTTTTGGCGTGTCCGTTTCTTTGAGCGTACTGTAGAGTAGATATGCACTCACGACTTTGGCGTTAGGGTCAGTCATACTCGAAGCACCTTGTTTTATTGTTTACGCAATTATCCTATCGACTTCGACGAACGCTAACATCGGGGCTTATACTGACTTTTATAATTTTATTCATCGAGTGGATTACGAGTTTTTACTGAGATGGTTGCATCGCGATCGCTATTTTCTGATTTCTATACGAGCGAATGATTATTCGCCCCTATCACTGACTTGTAGCTAGTAAATGTTAAACAGGAGAGGCGGGACTCGAACCCACAACCGACCGCTTAGAAGGCGGTAGCTCTATCCATTGAGCTACTCTCCCAGAAGGTGCTGACTTAACTATTGTGACATAATTATGTTACCCGATCGCTGGAGATTGGTTATCGCTTTTTTAGTTGCCAATCTCCAGATTTGTGTTGCTATGCTGCTAAACTTTCTAAACTCAAAGGCACAAAGTCTCCATGAATCGTCAACCCAAGTAACATCGGCTCGTTCTCTCGAATCGCCTTGCCCGTCAGGACGCAGCTTTCATCTTTTCTTGCGGTGGCTTCTATCGTAGCGCGAATATCGGCTCTCGAAAACTGCGGTCGATAATCTCCTGACTTTTGTTGCACGTAATTCCAGAGAATATCTCTGATCAGTGCTTGATAGCCTTGGTTGCCAGAAAGATCTTTGAGTCTATCTTTTAGGGATCTCTCTAGACGAATGCTGGTAACTTCCATTTCAGTTGTAGATGTACGAGTTAGCGTTCGCATCATTTTTTTTCTCCAAATAGTAGACATTTCAGTAATACAAGTGTAGTATTAAAATGTCCCTTTTGGCACGAGTAAAAAATTCAATAATGTTCCTAATTTCCCACTCAACCTCCATTTTTGCCGCCAGTCGCCCCCATAACTGGCAGTTTGCGGCAAACGTGGAGGAATTTTTATTGATAGGGAAAAATAATGGTGTTGGTCATACAGTACGATTTAAAGCCAAAATGAATAACAGCCGAGATTATCGCCCTATGTGCGGCGATAACCTTAGAGGTGTCACAGAACAACTAGATAGAAAACGCGGGGGGTGCATACAAGCAACTATTGTACCCAAGTAAAGTTAGAGAACCATAACAGATTGCTAACCCCCGCCTCTCGCCAACAGAAGCGGGGGTTTTTCATAAGCCAAAAATCCATAATGGTATCAGCCGTGACTACTGCAACTGAAATCCTAAATCAATCCGTCGTCGTTTTCTCTAAAAACTATCTTCCCATCAGTCGAATCAATATTCGACGGGCAATTTGTCTGTTGGTAACGGACAAAGCCGAACCGATGGAAATGACTAGCGAAACGATTTTTCACGTTCGCTCCCCAAACCTAATTTTGGAAGTTCCCGCCCACATTCGTCTCAAAATCAATAGTACGGAGCGAATTTGGAAAGTTCCGCCAGTCAATCGACGGGAAGTTCTCCGAAGAGACAAATATCAATGTCAATACTGCGGGAGTGGCAAGAAATTAACGCTCGACCACGTAATTCCTCGCTCGAAAGGCGGAAAACACACTTGGGACAATGTAGTTATTGCTTGCGAGCCGTGTAACTCCCGCAAGGGCGATCGCACTCCCCCAGATGCCGGAATGGTCTTGAAAACGACCCCAAAAGCGCCTACTCACCCCGCGATCGCGTTCGCCGAAAAGTTTTGGCGCGAACAATCCCTCAATTCAGACTATTCAATCGGTTCTGAATTTGAAAAAATCAATTAGCCATTGTTGAAAAACTCAAACTAATGCTAAAACTTACTTATACTGAAAATGGCTTTCTTTTAGAGCATTTGGCGCAATCCCTCGAAGAGTGGGTAAGTGCCAGAATGGTTCTCGCACTGCGCTCTGGGACGGGTTTTTATTTAGAACCCAGCACGGCTTCTTTTTTGCTTCCCGCCGATATGCCTTTCCTGGGCGATTTGGAAAAACTGGCTCGCACCGAAAATGGCGATAGCCTAGAACTTTCTTTCTGCGATGGCGAGTACGTAGAAGTGATTTTACAAGGAACTTGGCTGGGAGCAGAGTCGGATAGCGAAGAGGGAATTTTTGTGACGCTGATGAGCGATCGCATTGAATTCTTCCTCTGTAAACTGTGGCAAGAAGCGCATCTAAGCGCTTCTGTCCTAAATGATTAATCTCGTTTTGGATAAATGGTAGGTTGAGTCGCATTTATTCGGGCACTCGATCTACATATCCTCTAGTTTTTGTCAAAGGTTATAAATATGAATCTTTTAAAACCTCAAAAACTTTCTCCAATTTTACATCGTACTTGGTTGCGCTTGCTTCCTTACGCTATGTGTGGGGCATTTTTAATTGCCCTAAAATCGGCAGATAATTTTAGCGGAGTTGTGCAAAGTTACTTGGTCTTATTTGGAGTCCAATCAACTATTATTTTGCTCTATTTTTTAGCGGCAAAATCGCGTAAATAAAGAAAAATATTTTTTTAAATTTTACTTTTAAAGATCGAAATAATAGCGAACGCCTCCCGATTTGGGATCGTTATCGACGTGTGCGATTCCTTGACGCAGGGCTTTTTTAAGTAAGCTTTCAATCTCGTCATGAGATAATTCTGTTGCCATCATTGCTTGACCGACAGAAAGAATGTTGTTATTGGCTGCGGCGGCTTTGAGTAGCTTGAGCATAGGATCGGGGTTTCCCTCGATGCGTTTAGGGATGTCGGTAATAGTAACATCAGTCGGGATTATTTGTTGTCCCATCGCTGCCATATTTAACAAACTATCGGTTCGCGATCTTTCCCACAAATAGCGATTTCTTTCCTGTGATAAACCAGGAATCAAAAATAAATCGATAAACTGACCAAATCCAAATAAGCCAAACGTAAATAACCAAATCAACCCGCTCACAGGTTTACCTAAGTAAAAGCGGTGAATTCCAAAAACACCAAAACAACATAACCCCCATAAAAGATAGGATGTTCCAATATTAACTTCTGGTCGTGAAGGATACATATTTCGCGATCGCTTGCTCGGTCTTGACTCATACTTCAATTGTATTCGTTAAATATCGAAATAATAACGAACTGCTCCCGATTCAGGATCGTTACCAACGTGCGCTAATCCTCTTCGTAATGCCTCATTTAATAGATCTTCGACTTCGTTGGGTGGAAATCCCGTAGCTAGGACTGCTTGACCCATAGAAAGGACTTTTCCGTTAGCGGCGGCGACATTGAGTAGCTTGTGCATGGCGTTGGAGTCGGGTTTGTCTCGCAATAGATTTTTGGGTACATTGCGATCGAAACTATCGAGTCGAGCGAAAATTTTCTGTAAAATATCGATCGCGTTTCTCGGTAGCGATTGATTATTGCGCAAACTTCTCCAAAACTCGCTGGTATCGCCTTTTGCCATGCCAGGAATTAGAAATAAATCGAGCAGTTGACCTATAAAAAGACAGCCGTAGCTAAAAAGCCAAACTGCACCAGTGACAGGTCTTCCCAAATAAAAGCGATGGATGCCATTCATCCCAAATAAACCCAATCCCCAGAGGGCATATGCCAGCCATAAATTCGCGGGTTCGGTTTTTTGTTCGAGAGGTGCAACATTCCAGCTTCTTGCTGCTGCTGGTGTTTCGAGAGTTGGCTGTTTTTGTTTCTCGAATAAATTCTCTACATAACTTGCATAATTTTCGACATCTTGACGCTTGCCTTGAAATTCTTCTCCGTGTGCTGTTTGGTTGCGCAAGCTATTCATACGACGAACGTATTCTACATCGCGATCGCTCCACTGATAATATCTAGACATCAACGCAAGCAGTTCTTTCCACGAAACTTGGGCGCGATTTTGAGAGTTGAATCGCTGGGATTGTACGATAGTAGAATCGGATAACCAAGTCCGACAAGCATCTTCAAGCGCTGCATGAATTTTTGTCAGCGCTACTCCTAATAAGTCTGGGTCATCTCCCGCTTTAGCAAGAGAAAGGCGACCATCTGCCAGTTTCTTTTTCGCAGAATCAATATTCATCGGGCTATTGAATTCGGTTTGAGTAGAGTTGTTAAAGATGCGATCGCCAATTTAAATAAGGATAAGGGAGTGTGGAATGGGGAATGGGGGACTTTATGAGACTTTTGAAGACAAGGGAGACAAGGAAGAGACTTTTTGAATTTTCAATCCAAAATCCAAAATCCAAAATTCAAATGACTTTCGACTTTCGACTTTCGACTTCCATTACTGGTCACCGATCGCTGATAACTGTTTAAGCTGGTCACTGGTCACTGATAACTGTTTTAAGCAGGGCTATCCACATATCTGATGGATTCGAGTAATAATCAATTTTTTCTACTCGATAACGACAAGAATTACTTTCTTTCGACAAAATCAAATAATCGCCCCGAACGATTCCTCTCCCATATCCCGTCATGTAACCGCCATTACCTTCATCTATGGGTTCAAATATGTAATCTTCACCCCAGACAAATTGAGTGTAATTATGAGTTTTGGGCTTGCGTTTCGCTCTGCGAAAAAAGGCTTCTAATTTCGCTCGACCGATAAAACTATCAGACATATCATAGTACCGATCGGGTTTATGTTGTCCTATAAACAGATTAACAAAAAAACTCAAGCAAAAGTTATTAAGTCAAAATTCAAAGTTCAGAAGTAGAGACGCGATATATCGCGACGGCATTCAATGGGCGGAAATAATTCCGCCCCCATGCCTCGTCTTTACAGTAGTTCAGTAGTTTAATAATTAATATTCTCCCTTCTTCCTTACTTCCGACTTCCGACTTCCGACTTCTGATAACTGGTCACTAATTACCGACTCGATAAACGCAACGACGCGCCCCTACTATAATATGCTCGGTTCGCTCTATTGTTACTCCTTGCCCCAAAACGCACTGAAAAACTTCTAATTCCCTCGCACACAAACCCGTACAAGCAGTAGCAGCCGCACAAATCGGACAATGATTTTCAATCAACAAAAACGAACCATCCTCCAAAGGCTGAATTTCAGCCATATAACCTTCATCTGTGCGTAAGGTGGCTAACGCTTCTAATCGCTGTTGCAGCGAGCTAGAATTGGATAAGAAAGCTTGATAAGCTGCAATTTGATGCGTCGTTCTAACATCGAGGAGTCGGTCGAGTCCAGCTTCGCCAAATGCTTCTTTTACTGAGTCGATCAAGCTCAAGGTTAACTCTGCATAGCCATCGGGAAACAGACGATCCGCCGCCGAGGTTAAGTGCCATAATTTAGCAGGTCGTCCCATCGATCGCTGTTCTTCTTTGTAGGCGACTAAAGACTCATCTTGCAGCGCATACAAGTGCTGTCGTACAGCCATCGCCGTAATATCTAAACGAGAAGCTAACGCTACTGCATCGAGAGAACCTTCTTGTTTGAGCAGTTGCAAAATTGCGCGTCGGGTACGGATTGCTGATTTGTCAGACGATTTAGTCTTCATATCTACAATTTAAAGAAAAAGCTTTATAAAGTCAAGTCGCTTCTCTCTTCAATTACGAATTACGAATTATGTCCAATTCCCGTCAACTTGCCTTTGTTGCTCTCCAGAATATTTATCGACGAGGAGCTTATACTGATATTGCTTTAGATCGCGTCTTGCGCAAAACCGACCTTAACAATGCCGATCGCGCTTTAGTGACAGAATTAGTTTATGGCATTGTTCGCCGACAGCGATCGCTCGATGCTTTAATCGACCGACTCGGCAAAAAAAAAGCGTCTCAGCAACCCCCAGATTTACGAATTGTTCTTCACATTGGTTTATACCAGTTGCGCTATTTCGATCGCATTCCTGCCTCTGCTGCGGTCGATACGAGCGTAGAATTAGCCAAAAATAACGGATTTAAAACGCTTGCTGGCGTAGTCAACGGACTTTTACGTCAATACGAACGTTTTTCGGCTCAAGGTAACGATCCGCTCGAATTGCCAAACGATCCCATACAAAGATTGGGAATTTTATATAGTTTTCCCGACTCGATTATAAAACTTTGGCTCGAACAATTCGGACAAGCACAAACCGAAAAGTTATGCGAGTGGTTTAATCGTCCTCCCGCGATCGATCTGCGGGTTAATAGTCTTAAAACTACCCTTGATGAAGTAGAAGCAGCTTTTAATAAGGCAAATATACCAGTAGAGCGAGTTCCTCACCTACCGCAAGCGTTAAGATTAACACAGGGAGGACGAGCGATTCAACAATTACCCGGCTTTAAAGAAGGTTGGTGGACTGTGCAAGATAGTAGCGCCCAACTTACAGGGCATTTACTCGCGCCTCAAAGCGGGGAAACGGTAATCGATGCCTGTGCCGCACCAGGGGGGAAAACAACTCATATTGCCGAATTGATGGGCGATAACGGCAAAATTTGGGGTTGCGATCGCGATGCGTCTCGCTTGCGCAAACTGCAAGAAAATATCGACCGCCTACAACTGAAATCGATTCAACTTCGCACGGGAGATAGCCGTCATTTCTACGATTTTAAGCAAATTGGCGATCGCGTCTTACTAGATGCACCTTGCTCTGGATTCGGAACCCTACACAAACGCCCCGATATTCGCTGGCAACAAACCCTAGAAAAAATCGGTCAATTATCACATTTACAAGAAGAATTATTGACGCAGACGGCGAGTTGGGTTAAACCAGGAGGTATATTAGTATATGCCACTTGTACGCTCAATCCGCTAGAAAACGAGAAAGTCGTACAGGCATTTCTCGACCGCCATAGCGATTGGCATATTCAAGCACCAGAATCCGATTCTCCTGCCGCTTTTTTTGAGTGCGATCCGGGATGGATTAGAGTTTTACCAAACATACATCAAATGGATGGTTTTTTTATGGTGAAGTTGAAGAAAAAATAAAAAATTGCGAAAACAATCTCTTCACTAGAGATGTTAGAAATAGACTCGTCGAACGATGGAAAACAACTTGAACGCTAAAAAACTTTTAAAAATTCTCGTTGGTGCTGCTTGGCTCGACGGCGTGATTAAACCAGAAGAACGCGCGTATTTACGCAGCATAGCGACCTACTATAATTTAACTGATAATTCAGAACTCAAACCTTTTTTATCAGAACTCAAACCCGTACAGCCAGCCGAGTGCTACAAATGGCTGAAAGATTATGTGGGAGAAAATCCCAGCCAAGAAGATTATCAAGGATTGTTAGAAGCTCTCAGCGGCTTGATTTACAGCGATGGTGACATTCCAGTGCAAGAAGCCAAATTGTTAAACCAAATACAGCTTCTCGCTCCGTCGAACCAAGCTCATCATTCGACTTTTGAGAAAGTTCTCAAAGTCATTCAAAAGCTATACCGTCAAGCCATAAGCGAACACGTTTAGTCGTTCGTTGTTTCCTGCATAAGCAAGGGAACAAGGCGATTCGGCTATGCTTCATTACTTTTCAGCTTGATGAGAAAGCTTCAAGCAATTTCAGTAAATTCAAAAACATCGTGGCTTGCGCCGCGAAGTACCGACTTAGTATGTTGACCTCGCAAACGTTTTCCAGAGAACTGTTCGAGTGCGCCCCAAATAGCGCCTAAAGTGTAAGTACATTGGCGTTCGGAACCTAGAAGTTCGCCAGAAGAACAAACCGTTTCTCTAGTGTAAGCCGCGATCGCATTTCCTACTTGGTCGATTTTATCTACGATACACAAGCGAGTCCCATTTTCGCCGAAAACATGGTTGAGTTTATCGGCTAATTCATCCCAAGAAAGGTTAGCACCCGTCAAGCCTAATTCATCGATTAGAGTTCTTCCTCTTCTACGTCCTGCTGCGGTTAAAGCAATTGCCGCTGCCTTTTCGCCAAGAGCATCTTCCATTCCAGTAATAATAGCTTTGAGACAGACAATACTGCTAAAATCGCCTAATGTCTTTCGTAACATAGAATAAATCTCCGCTATAAATCGTTATTTAGGCAAATAAAGGTTTAAGTTCGGCAACCAGACGTTTGATTTCTAAAAATAGTAGTCCTTGCTTGGCAGCTTTGCTCGCTAAAACCAGCAAAACCGCTTCTGTTCCACAGCCTGTTAGAATGCTATAGCCTTTTTCTCCTTCGACAAAGATACGCTCGACCAAACCTCGTTCGAGTTCTTGTCCGATTCGCTCGCCTAAAGAAAGCATGGCTGCTGACATCGCCGCAGTTCGTTCTTCATCCATATTGGCAGCCAAAACAGAACTCAAAGGCAAACCATCTGGACTGACTAAAGCGGCTCCTTGGATATCAGGAGTGCTACTTACAAAATTTTGCAACAGATTTTGTAAAACAGAAGCTTGAATCATAATCGGGTTTTTAATTGATGTTGGATCGCTTTGAGCAGATTGTACGATGGATTTTGGTTCGGGAGGAGTAAAAAGTTGAATAATGATGCGCGTTAGGCGGACTAACCATTGCTGTTGAACTTGTTCGCCAGCAGATGAATTAGAATTGGACGGGGGAACTTTGGAACTCATAAGAGTCAATATTGGGTAAAGCTTCGTCTTGCGCAATCTTGAGTGAGAAATTCGGAACTTGCATTAATTGCTCGACCAGAAAAACCAAGCACTGCGCCACAGATTGCGATTCGTTAGCGTTGACATCGACGATTTTTGGGCGATTGTGGGAATTTGATAAACCCAAAGCTAGCGCAATATTATCGGCTTCCCAAGCTCCTTGGCAATCTCTATGGGTAAGAGCGATAATCATAGGCATTTGCGTTTTTAGTTTTACAAAGTTGAGGATGCGCCGACTAGCGCGTAAGTCTTGCGGACGTTGAGCGTTGACTAAGAAAATGCAGGCGTGAACTCTCTCTAGCAAAATATCCCACATAAAATCAAATCGAAACTGTCCGGGGGTTCCATAAAGATGCAGAATTTGCCCAGAATTTAAAGTTAAACGTCCAAAGTCAAAAGCTACTGTAGTAGTGAGTTTGAGCAACGCCGTTGCGTCGGTTGCATATCGTTCTGTTTCGACTACATCAATCTCGCTAACAGCGCGGACAAAGCTAGTTTTTCCTACTCCTACGGTTCCTGCGATCGCAATTTTTAAGATTTCCATTGAAAGCTCTCGACATAGTACGTGGTTTGAGGCATCTTACCAAAATTTTTGTCGCAGAAAAGTAACTATATTTTTTAACAATGAGAAACTAACGTTTGATTTTGACAAGGCTGGCTGACTTGGTGTAGCGGTTTGGGATATCGGGGGTGCGGAAATTAAACTTACACCTGTATTGGCTACGGGGATTTCATCGACCAATCCTGCCATAATTAAGCAAAAAGCAGCCCTTTGTACTGAAGCGAACGAACTATCTATTTTACTGGCGATCGCTTTAAGTGAAACTTGTCCGTTAGCCAGCTTCCAAATTTTCGACTCTAATGGGAGAAGAGGTAACTCAGATTGCGTTTCTAACTTTTGCAGCGCATATTCGGGTTCTGGTAATTGTTCGATAAAAATACTCCAATCTTTTTGCGATCGCAAGGCATTTAGCACTACTTCCGACGCTTTGATACTTTCGCCCGTCATTTCAAGCCACGGCATCGATCTCAAACCCTCAAATTGAGACTGGGGTGAGATTTCATCAAATTGAAACCAACCAACAGAAATTTCAAATAACTGATAAACGATATCGAGATGAAGATTGAAAATTTGTTGAAGTTGTATTGAGGTTACAAAGTTTAAGGTCTTTAAATATCTACCTAATGGCTGACCTTCTAGAGAAGTGATGTCGAGTCTAGCAATCGTCTCGGAATCGAGCCAGCCTCGACTTTCCATAAGATCTATTAAGCTTTGAGAGATGATGCGATCGCTAATTGCTACCAGCCGCCCCTTTTCAAACCATAGATAGTATAGTCGAGATTCTGGGCTAACTCGGTCTGGCAAGCTCTGCAATATTAAACGACCTGACTTAGAACCTGAGTCAATCAATCGAAAGATCTCAGGTAGAGAAAACGTCTCTAAAGTTCCACTAATGGGCATCTCAAACGAGCTTAAACAATTGAGGGTACAAACTTAATCCTCATCACTCTATCAAAGTATTTCCGATTGGATTCATTGAAAAAAACAATCGTATTCAGAGACAATCGTCTTTGCTTCTCTTTTTAAGAGATTCAGAAAAGGAATTCTCTAATTTTTATCTTTCTTGTGATAATTAACTTTAAATACGCGATCCGCGTAGCGCGCCCTTTGGAAATCGCACGCAACGAAAAGATTGACAACGCGATAACATCATACCCAAACAGTCGGCTTCTCACACCTCCAGACAGTCAAACATCTAACTTTAGTTAGTCGCTCTAGATTAACAAGTTTTTTATGGTTGATTTTGCCTGTATCAAAGCAGCTATAAATTGGCGAATTAAAAATGACTAATTCTTCTCAAAATCCGCCGCCAGAGCCGTCTAATCGCCAAAAGATTTTGGCTCGTCTGCGTCGCCTTGGCAGACATCCAGCGACGTTGGTTATTGGAGTATCTGGAGTCGCGATCGCTGCTGTGGGTTATGCAGGACTGCGATATTATTTGTATCAGAATTTACCCTCCATCTTAGAAACCCAACTAAGTAACATTCTCGATCGCACTGTCAAAGTCGGCGAAGTGCAAAGCCTTTCTTGGACGCTCAACAGCTTTCGCCTCGGTGTTTCTACGGTTCCCGCAACCCCAACAGATCGCACTCGTTTCTCGTTGCAAACGATTGATGTCAGTTTTAACCCCTTTCCCGTCATATTTGGTCAACCTCTCCCCATCGAGCTAGATATCGCCTCTCCAGATCTTTATCTTTCCCAAAACCAAAAAGGACAGTGGACTGACCTAGAGTTAAAACAAGGCGAGAAATTGCCATTTAATTTAGATGTTACCGTTAGAGTCCAAGACGGCAAGGTGACGCTGCTTCCTACAGGCGCTAAAACCCCAGTTACCATAACCAACGAAGGCGTAGTTCGCTATCTCGATACCGAAGGTACTCCTATCAGCTACGATATCGATGCAAGCATCCTCAACAGTGCGATTAGCGTCAAAGGCGAAACGGTACTCGATACGGGCAAAACGCAAGCTGACCTCGTTGTTGAAAAATTATCTCTCGCCGAGTTAGTTGCACTCATACCCAACTCGCCCATAAAACTCAATCGAGGTCAGTTTGATGCCAATTTAAACTTCAATCTACCTTCTTTTGACGATATTGAAGGGTCTAGCGGGCAAGGCAATCTCAATCTGCAACAAATCGAAGCCAACATTAACAATATCAAAGCGCCTCTGAGACTCAATCTCGCCCTCAATCTACAAGGACAAAAAGTATTCATCGAACAAGCGCGAGCGAGGTTGGGTCAAGTTGTCGATACGAGTATTGCAGGCGAGGTAGATTGGGAAAATGGATACAATCTTGATGTTAGAGTCAATCCCGTCAATATTGCCAATCTCTTAAGAATTCTTCCCGTAACTTCACCCGTAAGAGTTAGTGGGGACGTACAAGCTAACCTGCAAGTGAGGGGACTAGTCGAGAACCCCATCGTTACGGGGACAATTAGCAATACTAGAACGCTGCAAGTCGATCGCACTCGTTTTAGACAAGTTAATGCCAATTTTATCGCCGATTTAGATAGAGTTGTCCTGAGAAGCGTGCAAATTCGTCCCACCGCAGGCGGACAAATTCTCGGTAGTGGCAGACTTGATACTGGTATTGGTAGGGCGTTAGAAGAAGATCGACCCATCGCCGACTTTGCCCAAATGCCTTTGCAATTTAATGTCAGGGCGCAATTACCCACAGAAGCGATCGTCGATCCTTATTATCGCTTGCCTCAAGATGTGACGGTTGGAACCCTAACCGCCCAAGGTCAACTACGCGGGACGCTTGATAACCCTAATGCCTCTGTTCGATGGCAAATCCCACAAGCGGGAACCCGTAATGTTGATGTATCTGGAAGGGGAGAGATTCTTTTAGCGAACGATAATATCGCGATTCGCAATACGGTTTTGCGGACGGATGAAGGAACCGCCCTCGTCACGGGAAGCGGCAATCTCAACAGCAAAAGATGGCAAACGTTAGTTAGGGCGAATTCATTTGAACTAACGCCATTTATCTCGCCAATCTGTACCGAAAATCCTTCTAATTACTGCGATTATATCGTTAATAAAAATCCAATCCTACAGAATGCTAATGTTGCATTATCGGGGCGCTTAGATTCGTTTAACCTTAATACGCTCAATGGAATTGCTAACCTAACAGTAAGGGCAGAAGAAGGGTTAATCGATGTTAGAAGCGAGTTATCGAGGGGTGCGATCGCGGCATCTGTCCTTGCTTCTCAATTTTCTCTCAATCCTCTCCTTCCTAATCTATCTGCTCCTGTTAATTTAAGGCAAACTCGCATCAATTTATCGGGCGCACTCGACGACCTTTTGCAAGGTTCTAGCGTTGCTGCAAGGCGTTTTCAAGGAAATATTACGGCATTGCTTGACGTTGCTGATGGCACGGTAAATGCTTCGGGAGCGTTGGAAAATGGCATTGTTCGGGCAGTTGCTAGTACGGGTCAAGTTTCCCTAACTCAATTGTTGCCTAATTTGAATCTGCCAACTCGCTTAAATAGCTCTCAGGTGAATTTAACGGGAAATCTGGCTTCTTTGCTAGCCTCGCTCGATTCTACGCCCGATTTTAGTAGTTTTCGAGCTACGGCGGATGCGCGTTTAGCGGTTGCTAGGGGCACGGTGACGGCAGTTGCTCAATTAAATAATAATCTCTGGCAAACCGATATTCTCGCTTCCGATCTCAATACGACTGAAATTCTAGATCGCTTCCAACCCAATCTCGCTCGCCAAAAACTCGGCAATCTCGATGGTTTAGTCAGTCTTTCTGGCAGTATTAGACCGCTTTTCCAAGCGGATGTCAATTTACCCATCCAAGCAAGAACGATCGCGCTGCGTCTAGAAGACCAAGCGATTAATCTCAATGCCAACGGGACGATTCTCGTTTCTAACCTCTTTACATCCCCAGATATTGCTAGCAATTTAAATGTTAGAGCCAATTCCAACCTCGATCGCCTGCCACTAACCGAATTAGTCGCCCAAATTCCCGTTAGACGCTCATTGTTACCCCAGGAATTAGACGTGACCGGAGACGGACAATTTCAAGGTCGTCTCGTCGCTCAAAACCTCCTGAGCGCCCCCACCGCGCCAGGTAGTATACTTTTATCGGGCAATCTCAGACTCTTAGATTTTACTCTCAACGATAGACCTTTCGATCCCGTTATTAGCGGCCCCGTAACCATTGCCCCAGGACAAGAAATCGCTCTCAACTTACAAGGCGAAGACGATATTATCGCCGCCAACCTCGTTCCCTGTACTCGCCCGGACTGTCGGATTCCGTATTTAGTCTCGTCATTCCAAATCCGACAAACTACGGATAACTTCCCTGAAATTGTCGCTCAAGGGCAACAAATTGGCGATCGCTTGGTGGCGCAAGTTCAAAACTTCCCGCTCGAACTCTTAAACATAACACCCGCCGCAGAATACGGCATTCTAGGGACGCTTGAAGGACAATTGAGCGCTAATCTCGATGTCAATGTCTACACGCTAACGGGTAGGGGCGATATCGCGGTCGTTCAACCCCGCGTCGGCGGACGACAAGCGAGAGCCTTTAATGCTAGCTTTAGCTATGAAAACAACATCGCTCGACTCGATCGCGCTGTCTTAGACTTAGAACAAGGCAGCTACGAAGGACAAGGAGCCATTAACTTCGCATCTGGCGCGATCGAAGGACGATTGCAAGCCGAAAATGGCTACGTTCAAGATATCTTGGCAGCATTGCAAATTTACGATATACCAACTTTAATTTCGCTGCTACAATTCCAGAAACCCGATTACGCCACAGCAGAAGCAGTAAGAGTTAGAGGAGTCGGTCAAGTTAATGCTCCTATCTCCAACCAAGTAAATCGCTTGTGGGAAATCGATCGCGCAATTCGAGCGCTGGCGGCACAAAGAGAAGCAGGAGGAGCGCCAACAGAATTAGATATTCGCGGCGTATTTGATACTACGATTACCGTAGCAGGAACGCTCCAAAATCCTCAAGTTAATTTTCAGTTTCAAGGAGATAATTGGGAATGGAATACTCAGCCCACCTTTGCTACGATTGTCGAGCCTCTGGGGTTAGTAACGGCAAATACGCAGATAATCCCTATCGATAATATCGTCCTTAATGGTAGTCTTCAAGATGGCGTGGTGCGGATCGACCCAGCACGAATTCAAATTCGAGATTCGTTGGTGACGTTTACTGGAGGGTTGAGAACCGCAACCCAAACACTCGAACCATCAGAATTAGTCGTAGAAAATTTATCGGTCGATACGGTTAATAGTATTATTCGACTTCCTGCCGATGTCGCAGGCAATCTAAAAGCGAGAGCCGTTTTGTCGGGTAGCTTGCCCAATCCTAAAATTGAGGGAGAGTATAATTTTACCGATGCGGCTTTCAACGGTCAAATTATCGATCGCAGACTGGCAGGCACTTTTAACTATGCTAACGCGCGATTAGTAACTCGTACTACGAACGATTCAATCGTCCAACTTTATGCTTCTGTTCCCTATCCAACCACGCCAGAAACCAACGAGCAAGTCGAGGTAAATCTGCGGTTGGGAACGGATGCTTTATCGTTGCTGGATGTCTTTACGCAAAACCAACTTTCTTGGGTAGATGGCAACGGAGAAGTTAACCTACAAGCCAACGGACGCTTAGATTTAAGCGAAGGGTTTAGAATCTACGAACTAGCAGCCAAAGGTTTAGTCACTCTACAAAATGCACAGCTAAGAAGTGCAGCTTTACCAGATACGCTGGTCGTCAACGGTCAGATTGCGCTTAACGACCAGCTTCTCTCGGTCGAGCAATTAGAAGGGACCTTTGCACAAAGCCGATTGACAGTTAGCGGAGTCTTACCTCTATTTTTCCCGCTACCTAGAGGCGATCGCAATGCAGGCAATCCTTTAACCGTCGCGATCGAACGAGGACAAATCGACTTACAAAATCTTTATGAAGGCGGCGTTGATGCTAGAGTCTCGGTAACGGGTGCGGCTATTAGTCCGAGAATTGGGGGCGAAGTACGTTTGAGCAACGGACAAGTATCCGTACCCGAACAGCAACAGGCAAATAATCAAGGTCAAATTCGCGCGATCGTCAATCGTCCAACAACCCCTCGCAGAAACGATGCTGCTGTCGTACCGAGACTGGACAATTTGCGCGTCGTTTTAGAGGATTTATCCATCTCAGATACCTTATATGATTTCGATTTTGGCGGCGATCTAACCTTAAACGGTCCTTTAACTCGACCCAACAATTTACAAGCGCAAGGAGCTATTAATCTAGATCGAGGCAGAATTAGCTTATTAGAAACCCGATTTCTCTTAGATCGCCGCTATAGAAATGCCATTGTTTTTGAGAAAAATCAAGGTTTATTTAATCCAGAGTTGGCAATTAGATTGAGAACGTTAGTCACCGAACTTCCCAATACGAGATTGCAACAAGCCGACCAAAATAATGAGATTCCTATCGATAATTTGAGCAGAGCGAGAAGAATCGACGTTACCTTAAACATTGAAGGACAGTTAAGTCAGTTGCTGCCAAATTTGGGAGGAGATGTCGCGGATGCTTGTCAAATTCGTCCGGGTTCGGCTCCGCCTTTCTCCAAACAGGCAAATTATTCTCCCGAAGAATTACAACGCTTAGAAACTTGTCTCCAAGTTATTGCCCTGCGAACAGGCGACGATTCGGACATAGGATTGCTCACTAACCCCATTGTCAGCCTCAGCAGCAATCCTCCGCGATCTGAAGGGGAAATTGTCAGTCTTTTGAGCCAACAATTTCTTGAATTGGCAGACGTATTACAAAACCAAAATACCGACCAACTTTTGCAATATGGTTTGGTACAAATCGCTTTACCTTTGCTTCTGCAAGGTGTTGTTTACGATGTAGAAAATGCAGTTGGTAACGCAGTGGGGGCGTCCGATTTACGCTTGTTTCCGCTAATTGAAAGCAACTATCGAGTAGGGGAAGATTCTTTTGTCGGTTTCTCTTACGATTATTCTTTTAATGAGTTCAGGATTCAGTATCAAACTCGGTTTTAATATCTCACGCAGAGGAGGACGCGCGTGCGGAACCTGCATCCGCACTTCAAGCGTCCGTCGCGCAGAGTCTCAGAGAGGGACGCTCCAGAGGGTCTTAATTTCTTGAATTAATTGTTCTTTGCTAGTCATCATTTTTTTTTCCTAGTAATTGTTCTATTGTGTAAGCTTCTTTTTCTTCTGTTGCACTCATATTGTACTTAAGTGCATTGCGAGCAATACGAGTCATGTAAACGGTTATGGCTATTGTAGCGATTAAGCCAATGATGCGAATTGTCCACTCGATCGCGGGATTGGTCGATCGCGTTTCAGTTCCTAGTTTAGCGAGATTGCCAGCCAAAGAGCCGAAATATACATACGTTACTGTCCCTGGAATCATTCCCACAGAACCAAAAAAATAATCTTTCAGAGAAACGCCTGTCAATCCATAAGCGTAGTTGAGCAAAATAAACGGGAATATTGGAGATAATCGGGTTAGTAGGACAATTTTAAAGCCTTCTTTTTCTACTGCTTTATCTATTGCGGAAAATTTGCGATCGCTTTCAATTTTTTTGGCAATCCATCCTCTTGCTAAATACCGTCCTACCAAAAAAGCTGCGGTTGCGCCAAGGGTTGCACCGATGAAAACGTATACCGAACCGAGAAACACGCCAAAAACTACTCCAGCGCCTAGCGTTAGAATCGTTCCTGGCAAGAAAGCAACTGTGGCGACGATGTAGAGTAGGATAAACGCGATCGCGCCAGTAAAACCTAGATTTTGAATTTGTACTAACGCTTCTTGCAACCATTGCTGAGGATCGATCGTTTGATTTCCAGCTATTTCTTGGGCAAATGCGGGAAGTGTACTATAAAAGTAGAAAATCGCGATCGCGAGCGAATATTTTAATAAATGAGCGATTTTGATTCGAGATTGAGGTAAATTTTCCATTTTTGATTGTCGCGCTCGATACAAATTTTAAGGAGATTAACCACAAGTTTATAGACAATTTATTCAATAGACAGGTAGCGATCGTTTATTGCCTCTTATCTCTTTTTTGCTCTAATGACATGAAAGTGTCAAAGCAAAAGATCGATGCCAAAGATAGCATCAGCATCAAGCGTTAGAAACGATTCTGGTAAAAAAGCAACTGTGGCGACGATATAAAGTAGGATAAACGCGATCGCATTTCGAGGCAGCGGCAAAGTCGATCGCTGTAAAATTAAAAAACTCAATTAAAAGTCGGTATTGAAAAAATGAAGCGTTGGATTCTGAGTTTAGTGTGTTTGCTGTTGATTTTGGGATGGACTGTACCAGCTATGGCACAAGAAACACAAAGTCCCAGCTACACAGAAGAACAGCTAGTTAAAGGCGACGCAATCGCTAAAAAAGCCTTTGAAGCGACAGAAAAAGGAGATTTTACAGGCTCAGAAGCCTATTGGTCGCAACTAATCGAATCGTTTCCCGACAATCCAGCAGCTTGGAGCAATCGAGGCAATACTCGCGTCAGTCAGAACAAATTAGATGCAGCGATCGCAGATTTCAATCGAGCGATCGAACTTGCTCCCAATTCTCCCGATCCATATCTCAATCGCGGCGCAGCTTTGGAAGGAAAAGGGAAATATGAAGAAGCGATCGCAGATTACGATCGCGTCCTTGCGATCGCTCCCGACGATGCTATGGCATATAATAATCGAGGCAATGCCAAAGGCGGACTCGGACAGTGGCAAGAAGCTTTAGCCGATTACCAAAAAGCAAGCGAATTAGCTCCTAACTTCGCCTTTGCCCGTGCTAATGAAGCGTTAGCGCTTTATGAAATCGGAAAAAAAGAAGAATCCTTGCGATCGATCCGCAACTTAGTTCGCAAATATCCCATGTTTCCCGATATGAGAGCCGCCCTAACCGTCGTTCTTTGGGACAGGGGACAGCAAGGAGAAGCAGAGAGTAACTGGGTAGCAACCGTTGGGATGGATAATCGCTATCAAGATATCAAATGGGTAAAAGATATCCGTCGCTGGCCTCCCCAGATGATAGCAGCCTTAGATAAATTTTTGAATTTAAAGTGACATATTAAATTTAAGTAGGGACGAATGGCATTCGCCCCTACTATTAGACGATACGAGGACGAATTCCATAGTTTCGATAATGCCAATAATCTTGAAGAATTTTGTCGTGATCGAAACAAAGATTTTTTGGCGTATCCCAGAGGTAGAAAATTCCGAGATTTTTAGCGTCGTCTGCTGCTTGTGGTTCGCCGCTTGCAGTAGCGATAAA
>JALOOL010000456.1 GCA_025454425.1 Hydrococcus sp. Prado102
AAACAAGTAAGGGATGGACGGGGATAAATCCCCTTTGTTCGCTCGACGACCAGCCGTTAAAACGGACTGGCTAACTCTCGCTCACCGTTTTTTTGTTTTGCAAACTTTTCGCCGTCGGCTCACGCTTCCAGAAGCAATTTACTTTGCTGGAGTCCTTCCACCCGTCTTGCGCTCCATATTCGTCGCGGATTGGGATACAAATGAACCTCGTGGCAGTTTTGGAGAGCGAGCAGAAATGACCCAAGAAGTGCAGTCGTTGCGCGCAGAGCATAACTTTGCACCCAACACAGCTATTAGAGCCGTCGCCGTGGCGCTTAGAAAGAACATTGACGAAGCACGGCTCGACAACGTGTTGAACAATCTACCAACCGCAGCCCGCGATTTCTGGTGCCCATAGTAATAGTAATAACAAGAGGTTGGGTTTCGTGCTTCAACCCAACAAAATTGATTAATTCAACGCTTTACTGGAGAATGACCTAATAATTTATCGCGTAATTTTTTAATGCGATCGCGACATTTTGCCGCTTCTTCAAACTCCAAATTCTTAGCAGCTTCTTTCATCTTATCTTCAAGCTGTTTAACTAAATCGGGAATCTTTTCTAAAGATAATTCATCAGATTGTTCCCAAACCTCTTCTAATTGTTGAGAGTTTAAACGACGAGAAATATCTAAAAAGTCGAGGATAGAATTACTCGATCTCTTAATAATTGGTGTGGGAGTAATACCGTGCATACGATTGTATGCCATCTGAATATTGCGCCGTCTTTCGGTTTCTTCTATCGCTTTAATCATGCTATCTGTCAGATTATCGGCATACAAAATTGCTTGTCCTCTAACATGACGCGCCGCCCTTCCAATTGTTTGAATTAAAGAACGTTCCGCCCTTAAAAATCCTTCTTTATCTGCATCTAATATTGCTACTAAAGAAACTTCGGGTAAATCTAATCCCTCTCGCAATAAATTGACACCAATTAAGACATCAAATTCTCCTTCGCGCAATGCTTGTAAAATTTCTATGCGTTGAATGGATTGAATTTCTGAATGTAAATATTGAACGCGAATACCTCTTTCATGAAAATATTCGGTTAAATCTTCAGCCATGCGCTTAGTTAGGGTAGTAATTAACACCCTTTCTTGTAGCTGAATTCTTTCGTTAATCTCTCCTAATAAATCGTCCACTTGCCCTTCAGTCGGACGGACAAAAATTTCAGGATCTAATACGCCTGTCGGACGAATAATTTGTTCGACAACATTTCCATCCGATTTTTCGATTTCCCAATCTCCCGGCGTTGCAGAAACGAAAATACACTGGTCTACTTTTTGCCAAAATTCTTCTGATTTTAGCGGGCGATTATCTGCTGCGCTAGGAAGGCGAAATCCGTGGTCGATTAATACTTTTTTCCGCGCTTGGTCGCCATTATACATTCCTCGCAATTGGGGAACGCTAACGTGAGATTCATCGACAACCAATAACCAATCTTTAGGAAAATAATCGATCAAACATTCGGGCGGTTCTCCTGGTTTTCTTCCTGCTAAATGACGCGAATAATTTTCTACGCCATTGCAATATCCCACCTCTTGTAACATTTCTAAATCGTAACGGGTGCGCTGTTGAAGTCGCTGTGCTTCTAATAGCTTTCCTTCTCCTTCTAAAACAGCTAATTGCTCTTTTAATTCTTGCGCGATCGCATCGCAAGCAGATTCTAATTGTTCTTCTGGGGTAACAAAGTGACGTGCTGGATAAATATTAATTCGATCTAAACTTTTTAAAATTTCTCCCGTTACCGGATCGAGATAGCGAATTGCATCAATTTCATCGCCAAAGAATTCAACTCTAATTACTCTATCTTCATAAGCGGGAACGATTTCTAAGACATCCCCTTTTAATCGGAAACGTCCTCTAGTAAGTTCGACATCGTTGCGAGAATATTGAACCGAAACTAAATCGCGCAATAATTGTCTTTGATCGAGTTCTTTTCCAACTTCTATTCCAATCGATGCTTTGAGATATTCAGATGGCATTCCCAAACCATAAATGCAGCTAATTGAGGCGACGACAATGACATCTTTTCTTTCAAATAAAGAACGAGTTGCCGAATGTCGCAACATATCAATTTCATCATTGATAGAAGCGCTTTTTTCTATGTATGTATCGGTAACGGGAATATACGCTTCCGGTTGATAATAATCGTAATAACTGATAAAATATTCGACAGCATTATTAGGGAAAAACTGTCGTAATTCATTACAAAGTTGAGCGGCTAGCGTCTTATTGTGGGCGAGTACGAGAGTCGGTTTGCCGATTTTTTCGATAACAGCAGCAACAGAAAAGGTTTTTCCCGTGCCCGTAGCTCCCAAAAGAGTTTGAAACTGATTTTGTTGTAGAGATTGTGTGAGTTGCGCGATCGCTTGCGGTTGATCGCCTGTTGGTTGAAACGGCGCTTGTAAGCAAAATTGATTCATGCAATTTCAAGACGCAGAATGGGACAATACATCTATACTATAGCTTAGTCTAACTGCTTCATGCGATCGGGGGCCAGTAAATTCTAGAGACTCGACCGACTAAATTTTCTTGGGGTACAAATCCCCAATAGTGGCTGTCATAACTGTTATTGCGATTATCGCCTAAAACAAAATAGGAATTAACAGGAATAGCAACGGGGCCGTATTCGTATTGAGGAGGTTCGGCAATATAATTTTCTTCTAGCGGGCGATCGTTGATGTAGACTTTTCCTCGTGCGATCGCGATTTTTTCTCTAGGTAAACCAATAACGCGCTTAGTGAAAACTTCGTGAAAATTTTGTTGCTTGAGCGTTTCGGTCGGTAAGAAGAGAATAAGATCTCCTCGTTTGGGTTGTTGGGATTGATAAGCAAATTGGTTAGCTAAAATGCGATCGTTAATTTTTAAAGTCGGTTCCATCGCCGAGGAGGAAATATAATACGCTTTAAATGTTTTTTGGACGTAACCAAGAAACCCCAAACTGCCTAGCGATAAAGTTATACCCAGCGATATAGCTAATACAGTAAACCAAGATTTTTGCTCTTTTCGATCGCTTGGAGAAGACATATAGGTATTAAATTTCTAATCAATAGTATTACAGAAGCTTATACCGATTGTTCTCATAAGGTTATACCCTATATAATAGAGGCAATTCTTAAAAGAAGATTAACGAAACTCAATACATACAATCTCATCAGAACTGATAAGATAGCGGACTTAGACGTGCTAACGCCAAGGAGAAAAGGGAAATGACTGTCGAAAAGCTCGAAACCAACGGGAATGAAGTGAAAGCAAGCGATCAGGCTAGCGATAGTGCTAAAACCAGTACTAGAGCTAAAAAAACTGCCAAAGAAATTGCCATCAGCATTGCAGCGCAAACAAAAGCCAAGTGTTTCAAAGGGCACTGGAGTGCTAATTTAATTTCTTGTTTTTGCTGTAGCTGGAATGTCGTTGTGGGATTCTATCAAGACACTGTCACCGAACCTCGAGCCAGTCGTCAAAGCCTACGAAAAGGCTCTATTCGCTCGTTGCCCTAAGCGAATTTACCACGTCGGCAGAGAAGTACGAATCGCAGCAGTTATAGCCAGTCTGCCTCGCAGCTGGCAAGACTTTTTACTTCCCTTATTTTTCTTCTTTCCAAAGGCCGTGACGTGTAAAGAAGTTGACCGAAGAACTCCATGAATATCGCTGTTTCGACGTGCAGATTTAATGTAATGTAATAAAATAATTTATAGAGGGCAAAAAACTCGAAGTCTCAATTGCGCTAAGGCGTCAGTATAGGCAAATTAAAATGTCTTTAAATGACGTTAAACAGTTAAAGGTAATCAGGCAATCTCTTAAAAACGGGTAGCATCGTCATATGACGTCCAGAGCAGACTCTAAAAAGAACTAATTATCTTCTCTGAGTTTTTTCTTGACGTTTGGCGCTGAGGCAACTTGCAACTTACGTGACTATCGTTATGGTTGTAGCGTCGAATAACGTAATATTGATGTACAAATGCTACCAGTAATAATATAACAGTACAAATGCCACCAGTAATAATGATGTACAAATGCCACCAGT
>JALOOL010000457.1 GCA_025454425.1 Hydrococcus sp. Prado102
CTCTCTCTCTCCAAATAAACTAGAAAATTAGAAAGATAATCTCTGAAAGTAGAAAACAAAATGACTAGTAGACAGCACAAAACTTGATAAGCTTAACTAATACAGAAATAAAAAAAAACTTAAGAAACATAGATTAAGGTACAAAGTATGTAGTAACCAGTCATCGTCGCTCGACCCCTCGAAACTCCTTTACTCGCTAAAACGACAAACTGCTAGGGCAGCTATGGAAAAAACAAAAGACCGAATTAAGAGTAATACGATTTTTCGCTATTTAGGATTGGCGAGTCTTTTTTTTGCGATCGTTCAGATAGCGTTTGGGATCGTTCAAGTTAGGGTAGATAGCGTTCGACGAATAGCCGACTTAGAGCAACAAGTAGAAAACACGGCAAAATTCTTAGCTGCCATTAAGCATAAATCGGCTTTTCAACTAGACGATGCGACCCTAGAAAACCTGCTTTTAAAAACTAACGCTGACACTACGATAGCTTACAGTCTGGCGATAGATGCCAACGGAAATATTTCAAGCAGCTTTCTCAATCAACAAATGCCGCTTATTGCCTCAGCAATAAAACAGGAAACTTATTTAACTCTCGACGCAACGAAAATTATCGAATCTCTCGAACAAAACGCGAATATCCGCGAGGTACGCACGCCAATTTTATCAGTCGGTCAATCGCTAGGAGAAATCCGCATCGGTTACTCTCTAGAAAATATTCATCGGGAAACGCAGCAATTAACTCAGAAGATGTTGCTGACTTCAACCGGAATTAGTATTTTACTGACAGCGGCGATCGCGATTTTGTTCGATCGGGAAGTGCGATCGCCCCTACGCGCATTAGCTGGACGCGCAACCGCATTATCGGGACAAACAATCTCAAATAACAACGAATTCGAGCATTTAAGTGAGGCACTCGACGCACTCGAACAAAAGCTTCAGAAACTCGAATATCTCAAACAGCATATCGTCGAGCGAAAAGAGGTAGAAAAAGAATTAGAACATCTCAGCCATGCTAAAAGCCAATTTCTCGCTACTATCAGCCACGAAATTCGCACCCCACTCAACGCGATCGCGGGAATGACTGGATTGCTCTTAGATACCAAACTCAACGAAGAACAAAAAGAATTTACGGATATCATTCGCATCAGCGGCGAGCGACTGCTGACCATGATTAATAATATCCTCGATTTTTCTAAAATTGAAGCAAAAAAACTCGAATTAGAAGAACGACCTTTCGATCTAGCTGAGTGTATCGAAGAATCGTTGAGAATGTTTTTGCCACAAGCTGCCCCAAAAAACTTAGAATTGGCATACCTGAGCGAACCGCAAACGCCCACTACCATCATTGGCGATGCGACTAGAGTGCGTCAGATTCTCTCTAACCTTCTGAGCAACGCAGTTAAATTCACCGAATCGGGAGAAGTCGTCGTTTATGTCAACGCAACACCAATTCGGAGTAACCAAGAAGATCGAGAACAACGCTACGAAATTCGCTTCGCTGTCAAAGATACTGGCATTGGCATTCCTTCAGCAAAAGTGGATCGCTTGTTTCAATCTTTTTCTCAAGTCGATGCTTCAACTACTCGCAAATATGGCGGGACGGGACTCGGACTTTCTATTAGCAAGCAATTATGCGAGTTGATGGGCGGTAAAATGTGGGTTCACAGCACCGAGGGCATGGGATCGACCTTTTACTTTACGATTATCGCTCGCTCCGCAGTAAGCGAAACGTCAAACGATACCTCCGAAGCACGAAGCGATTTAGTCGGAAAGCGGATGCTTATCATCGACGACAACGCCACCAACCAAAAAATTCTTACGCTACAAGCCCAATCTTGGGGAATGTACACCTGTGCGGTAGAATCGGGAGTCAAAGCACTCGAATGGCTAGAACGAGGCGTAACCTTTGATATAGCCCTACTCGATATGGATCTTCCCAACCTCGATGGAGTTGCTCTGGCAAGAGAAATCCGCAAACAGCCTCACTGTCATAACTTACCATTAGTTATGCTGACCTCCCTCAACAAACAAGAAATTTACCAGCAATCCCAGGAAAATAATTTTGCAGCGATTGTCAGCAAACCCATCCAGCAATCGCAATTGTATGGGATTCTCATGCAGATTTTTACGGGAAGACCCCTTAAGATTGTTGACTCGTCTTTATTGCCATCATCTCGCAAAGTTTTGGCTCAAAGCTTGCCATTGCGAATTCTAGTAGCTGAAGATACCCTTATCGATCGCGAAGTAATTCGATTGTTGTTAGAAAAACTCGGTTATCAAGCAGATATCGTTAGTAACGGACTGGAAACTCTCAAATTTTTGCGTCGTCAATCCTATGATGTAGTATTGATGGATATACAAATGCCTCATATGGACGGACTAGCAGCAACGCGCCAGATCTGTCAGGAATGGTCGCCCCAAACGCGACCTCGGATTATCGCTATGACAGCCGAAGCAGCCCCAGGCGATCGCGAAAAATGCCTCCAAGCCGGAATGAACGACTACATTGCCAAACCCATTCGCATAGAAGAATTACGTAAAGCCATCGGTCAGTGTCGCCCTCTCTCGCCTAGAGCGCCGATTGACGTAAAAATTCTCGATTCTATGCTAAAAGTAACGGATAGCTTCTCTCCACCGATAAATAGTCGCATAAAAAGCTATTTGCAAGATATTCCTATAAAATTAGAAGCAATTGCCACCGCGATCGAAGATGGCAACCTTGAAACGTTTCAAATAGCAACTAATGCCCTCAAAACAATTAGCGTTAACTTAGGAGCTAATCGACTCAAACAGTTATGTTACGAACTTGAGGCAATTGACAGTTATACTAATCTTCAACAAGCCTCCAACAAAATCCCCGAACTTGAAATCGAGTACGAAAAAGTATGGCAAGCTTGGCAGCGAGCATTTCAACAACAGAACCTAGAGAGCAGCAAACGGTGAGTAGCGATCGTTCCCTAACTTCAACGTCGCTCATTCTCGTGGTTGACGACGACCGCGCGACGCGAATGTTACTGAAGTTGGCGATGGAAGAAGAAGGGTATCGCGTCTTAGAAGCCAAAGATGGCGAACAGTGTTTGGCGGCATTTACCCGTTGGCAGCCCGATATCGTCCTGTTGGATGCTATTATGCCAGAAATGGACGGATTTACTTGCTGCGAACGCCTCAGAGAGCTTCCAGGCAGCGAAAATACGCCGATTCTCATCATTACGGCTCTCGACGATCAAGACTCTATCGATCGCGCTTTCGGTGCGGGGGCTACCGATTACATTACCAAGCCGATATATTGGGCAGTCCTGGCGCAACGAGTCAAGCGTCTGCTAGCCACCAGCGAAGTCTTAAAGCAGTTTGAGAACCTCAGACAACAATTAGAAAGACAGCAACAGTGGAAGGCGCTATTTGACACGATTACTCGGCAGTTATCTCAGCCTTTCGATCTACGTCAATTGCTCAATTCTACCGTTACCGACCTGCGCATTATCGATCGCGTAGACCGCGTTATCCTCTATCAACAACAAAACCGAAGACCGGGCAAGCGGTTTTTAGCTGAATCCCTCGCTCCTGGTTATACTTCTATCGAAAGCCTCGTACCCGAAGAAATTACCTTAGACGCGCAATATCAAGAACGATACGAACAAAATCAAATTGTCACAATTCCCGATTTGACTGGAGTAGAATTACCAGAAGACGCGATCGCTCGTTGGAATGAACTCGGCATTAAAGCAGCACTAATGGTTCCCATTGTTTTGCAAGAAAGACTTTGGGGAGTAATATGCGTTCACCAGTGTCAAACCTCTCGTGTCTGGGAACCTTGGGAAATCGAGCAATTTAACTATCTTAGCGATTTACTAGCAGGCGCTATCTATCAAGCTCAACTCAGGCAGCAATTGTCGATGAATCGGTGAAAAGTCGAAAGTCGGAAGTCGAAAGTCGGAAGTCGAAAGTCGAAAGTCGAAAGTCGAAAGTCGGAAGTCGGAAGTACGGAACAAGAAAGGACATTTACTTTGAACTTTTTTTTGAACTTTGAACTTTGTGAGGGAGTGGGAGTCTTGGCGGTTCCCGTGGTTACTGTAAAAGTCTCGGTTTCCACCAGCGATACCAGTCGAACCAGGCATTTTCTAGTTCTTGATAAGCTTTTTCGATCGCCAGAACATAAGAATCTGAAGACAAAGGCACTGACATCAACGTCCACAAACATCGCCCGTCAAAGAGATCGTTTTGACCTAAAATCCAAAATAGGGTGCGCTGAGGACTCCATCCATAAGCATATTTGTTTTGAACGAATTGTTGTTCGGTGACGGTACTCTCGCCTGCATAATTGATGCAGGCACTCAGATAAGCTTTGCCTTCATACTCGAACAAGCTATAAAAGCCTATTCCTTCTTGATACTTAACAATTGGCTGCACGGTAGCGGGTTTAATAGGCGTATAGACGACGAGCAAACGACTGATATTGCCATCTGTGTAATGTTCGTACCGCGCTTGAATTTCCAAACGATCGCCATTTTGACGGTACTGATATTTTTTACCGATAGATTGTGCTATGTCCGTTGCTTGTAGCGGTTTAGCAGCCAAAGGTTGCCATTGAGAGAGCTTAATAGTAGCCGGAAAATCGAATGAACTCTGTTGCAATTCCTTATCGGTATCGGGCAACAAAATAGCTTTTAAAAGTATCGCGATCGCGCCGCTTAAAGTGACAGCAACTAGCACAATTCTTACCGATTGCCATTTGAGTTTTACCATGCAATAAAAAATTATGAATTATTCTGTTACTGTTAGCTTGCGAACGTATGCCCACCAGCAAAACATTCCAAATAAAAAGACTGCGATCGTAGAAAAAATAAAACTGCCATTTCCTCCATGCCAATAATCAAAAGTAGCTTTTTGGGTTACTAAAATTGCCAAAATAGCAACTCGAAAGCTATTGACCAAAAAACCCAAACAGATAGCAACGATCGCGCAAACAATTTGTTGAAACCAATGAAGCGGAATCATTAACAAAAACAAGATAGCAATATATAGCATCAAAATCATACTATCTATTCCAGAACAAGCGCCGTATACTTCTACTCGACCTGCTGGCATAAAAATGGTTAAATTATCCCGATAAACATTGTTAGATACGCAAACTTAGGTCTTATTTTTTTAGTAGTTTTGTATCTACTAGAAAAATTTCAAAATAGTTGGGTCATCGGAATAAAGTGAAAATCCCT
>JALOOL010000133.1 GCA_025454425.1 Hydrococcus sp. Prado102
CGGGGCAGTTGTGGCGCAGGAATTATTCTCTCGTTCATCTCAATAGCTTTGGCAATGGTGCAATCCAGTTCTCTGTCAGGTTCTCTGTTGCAGGATTTAGCGAAATCTCTGCCCAAACTGCGTGTTCAAACCTATTTCAAAGCATCCCTGACAGCGCTCTCCCATGCCATGGAGGATTTGGTATTGGAGGGCGATGATCAGCCCTTGGTAATTGCCAATTTTCAACAGGAGCGGTTTTATCGCCAGGAGATGCAACGCTATCAGCGGATCTCCCGCAAAACGGATCAGATCTACATCCTAGCTGCACCAGAAACGGCATTTACAACTTCGACGGTACCCTACGCCACGATCGGGCTTGATCCAGAGGATGCCTTAGCCCAGGAATGGCATTTGGTGATTGTGGGCGATCGCTATTGTGCGGCTTTGATTTGTCGAGAATATGCCGCCCCCGTTGATGCGAATGGGTTAGATTCAGCCCGACAGTTTCGGGGATTTTGGACATTTGATGCAAATGTGAGTCGGTTAGCAGCCAGAACTTTGTTGCAGCGAATTGAGCAATATCGCCCCGACTTGGCAACGAGCATTGAGCAGGCCCGAAAACGCTATCAATTGCAGGAAGTTACCGCCTCTTCGGCATCGATCGATGTGCAGTTATTTAGCGATCGCTTGGTCACCTATTTACAGGCGGGCCAATATCGCCAGGTCAAGGACTATCTCAATTTGACGCAGTTGAATCAGCAGTTAGCCGCGATCGAACAAGCGCAAAATAACCTGATCGCGATCGTTGGGCATGAATTGCGAACACCACTTTCGACGATTCAAGTTTGCTTAGAAAGTATCGCGACGGAACCGGATATGCCAGAGGAATTCCGGCAAGTCATGCTGGATACTGCTTTGGGGGATGCCGAGCGATTGCGACAGTTGATTCAAGATTTTCTATTATTATCTCGATTGGAACGGGGAGTGATGCCTTGGCAAGTTGAACCGATCGACATGGGCGAATTAATCTCGCTAGCAGTTTCTAGCATTCAAGGAATGCGCAAGGAAACGCCGATGATTTACTGGCAAATGCCATCCGAACCCTTGATTGTGGTGTGTGATGGAGAAGCCTTGCAACAATTGTTGAATCGATTGATTGACACCTCGTCAAGAACTGTTTCCGCTAACGCCATAGCAAAGTTTATTTACTCATCTATTTATTTACACGCATTTTCATAGCCATTAAAGGTAAGTAAATGAAGACCGAACATTACGGCGCCAAGGTTGGTTGCTCTGACATGCGCTAACATTAGATTTTAGCTAACATTAACATATCTGTCCTATATCAAAACCACTTAAAAACGTTATCTCAAGCAAAGTGTTCGAGTTTTGCTTGCAACGAGTTCATGTTAACAAAAACAAATTAGCGACGAGAACGTTGCATATACATTTTATACTCATCGCCAAACTGTTCGAGCATCATTTGCTCTTCATTGCCAATTCGCAAAAGATACATAATGCCAAACGATGCAATTCCAGCTAAACCAGCAATCCAATTAGGAAGTAGTAAAGCTTGCGCAACACACCACAACCATACAGACGCATACATGGGATGGCGAATAGTTTGATAAACTCCTTTGCTAATTAATGTGTGATTCTCTCTTATTTCCAAAGTAGGCGACCAGTTTTTTCCCAGGTCATAATGAGAACGCCAGAACAACCAAAGCGCTAATGCAAAAGTGATAACTCCCAAACAGTTTGCCCAAATTGGTAAGCTATAGTCAGCAAAATTCAACACGGGGGACACAACATAGAGCCAAGGTAACATGACCATACCAATAAAGACTAAAAGAAGTAGAATCATTTCTTGTGTCGTTTTGCGATCGCGAGCAATTTTATTATTTCTGTTTTCTCTTTGATGAGGAATACGAATAACAAAACTAGACAAAAAACCAATTGTGAAAAGTACTTTCAGAGTCAATGTACTCATGAAATCTATCTCCTGAGTTCAGGCACAATTTTTAACAAGCTCGTTGCTAACAGAATAACAAATAAATAAAAAAACTTCTCAACGAACTAAAAATTAAGAAGCTCGATTTTTCTTAGAATTTCAATTTAAGATAAAATCTGCAAATACGCTTTAACAGCCGCAGATAATCCCATTTCTAAGGCATCTGCAATGAGTGCATGACCGATAGAAACTTCTAAAATATTGGGAATCGAACAAAATTTCTTCAAATTGTGTAAGTTTAAATCGTGTCCGGCGTTTACTCCTAAACCAACCGATTGCGCGGCTTGTGCGGCAATGGCATAATTGGGAAAAACTTCGTCAACATTACCTTTCTCGAAGGCAGCAGCATAAGGTTCGGTGTATAATTCAACGCGATCGCTACCAATTTCTTTAGCATGTTGCATTTGTGTTGGTTCTGCATCCATAAACAAACTAACGCGAATGCCAAGACTTTTTAATTCTTGAATAATTGGCAACAAACGCTCTTTATCTTCTTTCAAATTCCAACCGCTATCTGAAGTGAATGTATCGGGAGCATCTGGGACTAAAGTACATTGCGTTGGCTTAACCCGACGAACTATCTCCATAAATGGCGGTTGAAAAGGGTTTCCTTCAATATTGAATTCTACTGTAACGATCTCTGCTAGGGCATAAACATCCGAGGGACGAATATGACGCTCGTCAGGACGAGGATGAACGGTAATTCCATGCGCTCCAGCTTCCATACAAATTTTAGCGGCTTTGGTAACGCTGGGGATTTCTAGATTGCGCGTATTCCTTACTAAGGCTACTTTGTTGAGATTGACACTCAAATTAGTCATGATTTTTTACTTGGGAGCAATATTTAAGCTCCCCGATCGCTGTTAATAATTATCTATCCGATTGGGTGTTGCAGTCGATTGTTTCATACCATTGCCATTTGTGAAGACTAAATTTGCATCTTCTTCAATTTTGCTGGGTTTCGATGGTTTGCGTCCCGAAAAATCGCCGATTAATCCCATCAGTGCCGGAACGACAGTTGGGGTTAAAATCGTTGAAAAGACAAGACCGCCTGTAAGTACGATACCCAATCCTTGATAGAGTTCTGCGCCTTGTCCAGGTACGACGGCGAGGGGAAGCATTCCCAAAACGCTAGTTCCCGCCGACATAAAGATAGCTCGCAGGCGATCGCGCGTGGCATGATACAAAGAATCATCGTAATCTTTTCCTTCTTCTTGAAGCTGTAGAGCGCGTTCTACGATGAGAATGGCATTATTAACTACGACACCCGTTAGGATAATGAATCCTAGCGCGGTAATCATATCTAGCGGGACGATTAAACCAGGAATGCGATTGGCAATAATGAGACTTAATAGCGCCCCACTCATTCCCATCGGGACGGTTGCCATAATCACGAGGGGATAGAGGAAAGAACGATACAGCGCCACCAACAGCAGATAAATAATTAATACCGAGAGAACAAAAGCAGAGGCTAACTGAGATACTGTTTCAGAAAGGCGATCCGCAGAACCAGCCAATTCTAAACGATATCCAATTGGCAGTTGCGATCGCATGGGTTCTAAAACCTCTGTATTAGTGCGGTCTACAATCGCTCCCAATGGGGCATCTGGCGCTAGGGAAACCGTCAAACTAATCGATCGCTCTAAATCGACGTGGTTAATGACATCTGGCCCCGTTGTCTCGCGAACTTCTGCCACGTCTGCTAATTGTACTTGTCCGCGACTGGTATAGAGAGACAATTGACGTAACTGTTCTGGCGTTTGTACGAAGGAATCTTTCAATTCTACCGAGACATCTAATTCTTCCTTGCCATCGATAAATTCTGAAGCAAAACGTCCGCCCAGCGCTGATTCTACCATCGAGCCTACATCGGCTTCGGAAAGACCAACCTCTGCCAATCTTTCCCGATTGGGGATTACTTGTAATTCTGCCGCGCCTGCAACGTAATTAGAACGAACGTTCTGTACGCCCGAAAAGGGACGCAATTGGTCGGTAATTTGCTTTTCTAACAGACTCAACTCATCTAAATCTGCCCCGATGATATCGACCTCAAACTGCTTGCCCGGATCTTGGAAAATTGAAAGGCGAGTGGGAAAAAGCGTGCGAAAACCTGGAAAATTACCGCTTTGTGACCTCATCCGGTCTACCATATCAGCCAATCCTTGACTGGTAGCGAATTCTGACTTGAGGATAGCGGCAATGCCTCGCCGTCCGGGACGATCTACGTACATAACGCGATCGATTTCTGGTTGCTCTCTTAAGAAATTTCTCGGCCCTTCTGATAGTCGGATTGCTTCTGGAATACTCGTTCCTGGCAGGGGATCTGCCACCCAAAAGACTAAATTGCGGTTGCCTTCAGGTAAATAATCAGCCGGCGGGAGTAAAAGAAAGCTAACAAAGATTAACCCCACGGGAATCGACAAAACAAACAATCTTCGTCCCATTCTTCTGCGTCCCAGCGACCATCTTACAGTAGATGCCAGTACTGCTTCTAACTTGCTTTGGAACGAGCGAAATACGGCTGAAGTATTTGCCACAGACCTTTCTAACCAGTTACCGCCGCGATAACTACCTTCTGATAGAACTTGCATCGCTTCTGACTCGTGTAAAAATAGTCCAGAAAGCATGGGAACTAAGGTAATTGCCGCAACCATCGAAAAAATCGCCGCCGCAGAAATAACGATCGCCATATCGATAAATAACTGAGCAACTTCTCCTTGTACCATTGCCAACGGCGCAAAAACGGCGATATTAGTGAGCGTAGCACCCAACAATCCGCTCCCAACTTCCTGAGTCCCGTCAATTGCAGCGCGAATGGGATTCTTGCCGCGCTGCATATGGGTAAAAACGTTTTCAACGACAACGATCGCGTTATCTACAACCATCCCCGATGCAAAGCCAAGAGCCGCTAGACTGATAATATTGAGGGTGCGATCCAACATAGACAGGGCGATGAACACCGTTATCATCGTAATCGGGATAGTTAGCGCCACCACTGCAACGGTTCGCATAGAACCCAGAAATAGCAACAAGACGATAACTGCTAATACAGCACCGCTTACTAGGTTTTCTTGCACCAAGAAGACTGATTGATTGATATATTCGCTCTCGTCGTAGTTGTAGACAAAGCGAATTCCTTCCCCTTGGCGATCGAACTGTTCTTGGAACTCTGAGATAATATCCCGAACGCCTGTTGCAACTTCGGGCACATTTGCCCCCACGCGGCGGATAATCCCAATTGCGACGGCAGGATCGCCATTAAAAAGTAGGGCGCCATCTTGGACTCGGCGACCCATTTGCACTTGCGCCACATCTCGCAGATACACTGTTCCCGATTCATCCCGACGCAGAACAAATCCTTCAATTTGGTCTAATTCTTGGGATCTACTGACCGTGCGAACTCGATATTCTCGTCTCCCTAAGACTAAAGGGCCGCCTCGAATATCGCGGTTATTTTCTTGCAAGACTCGAACGACATCGCCAATGGTTAAATTGCGGTTAGAAAGCGCTTTCGGATCTACTTTTACCTCAACTTCCCTTTCTTGTCCGCCAGGGATAATAAATTGTCCTACTCCCTCGACTCGACGCAATCTGGGAACGATAGTATCTTCAACTAAATCGCGATAATGGTTTGGATCGCTTTGAGTGCCTTCTTTGGGGGCAAGTACTATCCACATCATCGGCGAACTGTTACCGCCAACGAGTTCTACATCCGACTCGCTAGCTTCTTCGGGAAGTGCTTCGACTTGTTGCAGCTTATTTAATACGTCTACTAAACGTTCGTTTACGTCGCTGTTCCAGGTAAATTCCAGGGTAATCGCACTAATCCCAGGACGAGAACTGCTAGAGATTTCTTGTACTCCTAGAACCTCTTCCATTCGTTCTTCGATGGGACGAGTAATCAAATCTTCTACTTCTGTCGGCCCCGCGCCAGGATAGGGAGTCGTGATGGTAATCTCCGGGCGATCGCCCCCAGGTTGCAATTCTAGCGGTAAATTAAATAAAGAAATAATCCCAAATACAGCCAGCAAACAGAACAATACAAAAGTTCCGTGTCGCCAGCGAACGGCGGTTTCGATAAAGTTCATAATAAGAAATTTAGTAGTGTAGGGGCGCATGGCGTGCGCCCAAATCGTAGGGGCGAAGGCAAAGTAGCCCTCCGGGACAAAGTACGGTCGGAAAGCCCGTACAAAAAGCAATTTAGGGGCTACAGACCGCTGGTTACTTTGACATTTGCACCATCAGTTAACCCATCTCCACCTTGTAAAACAATCGGCTGTCCCGCGCGTAACTGTTCGCTGGCAATTGCGACTTCCTGACCCATATCGGCAACCATTTCTACTTCCAGTTCTTCTGCCTTACCATCGACAACGGTAAAAACCGACCACTGATTTTGTCTTCTAGTCAGTGCGTCGCGGGATACAACAAAACTAGCTCGATTCGATGGCAATTCTAGACTGCCTGTAATTGCCATTCCAGATAATAGACCAGAAGGAGGATTGTCTAAGCGCACTCTGACTCGTTGCCGTCTCGATGCAGAATCGGCGGCTGGTACGACACCCGTAATCGTAGCGCGTTCTCGCCATTGTGGTAAGGCGCGAGCGCTTAATTGTACGGTCAAACCCGGTCGAATATTGCCGCTTAGTTCTTCGGGAATTTCTAGAAATACATCTAAACTATCGCTTGCGACTAAAGTCGCGATCGCGTCGGCACTTTCTAAATAATCTCCCGGACTCACTTGTCTTTCTTGTACGATTCCTCCACTCAATGCCCTGATGCGAGTCCGTCGCAATTCCACTTCTGCTTGATTTACTGCCGCGACTGCCGCTGCTACATTTGCCCGTTGCGCGGCAATTTCTTCTTTTATCGGGCCGGCTACGGCTTCTGCAAGTGCTGCTTCTGCTTCTAAGCGTTCTCCTCGCGCATCATCTACTGCTGCTCTGGCTTCGACTAGGTTTCGTTGCGAAAATGCCCCTTCTGCTACTAAATTCGTTAGGCGATCGAGGTTGTCTTGCGCTTCTTTTTCCCTAGCGGTTGCTGACTTGACAGAAGCTCTTCTTTGTGCTATTACTTCAGGTCTAGTTCCTACTTCCAAACGAGCGAGATTGCTGCGTTCCTGTGCTAGTCTAGCTTGTGCTTCTGCTAGAGCCAGTTGTTGGTCGGAGTCGTCGAGTTGAGCAATGGTCATTCCAGAAGTAACGCGATCGCCTGGTTCGACTAAAATCTGTTGTACTAAACCATCTGTTTGAGCGCGAATCGTCGCTTGCTCTCTCGATTCTACCTGTCCCAACAATTGAACGCGCCTCGTTCCAGTTCCAGTAGACAGAGCAATTGTTTCAACGGGTCTAGGAGGCGGCCCCTGCGGTTGGGCGGCGGCTGGTTGTGATGAAGGAGTAACAGGTGTAAATATTCGCCAGAGAACGATTCCGCCTGTTGTCACAGCCAGGATTAAAAGTATCCACAACCAAGGTTTTTTAGGCTGTGAGGGTTCGGTCTGTAGTTCGGAGTCCGATAGCCGATCGCGTTTTGGCTCTTGGGTTTCAACAGGATTCATTACTAGAAAGTTCTCAATAAATTACAAAAGTGAATATTAGATTTTCTGCACGAACTGATAATTAGAATTCGATTGGATTTGTATAAGATTTTAAGTTTTCTTAAGTTTAGACAATTGTGCCTAATTGACGCTCTGAGATTTCTGGAAAGATTTTAATACTTATTTAATATTTTTAAGTATGAGGCGTAAATGTGACATAAAAGTGTCAGTTGAGCTTGGCGTTGCCCCGTTCATGCGAACAAAAAACTTTACCCCTCCCCCCAAAGCTGGGGAAAGGGGTTGCGAACAAGGGCTGAACCTCTGATAGACGCATAAAACAGCCCTGAAAAGTTAGAAGAATTTTTCGCGTATAACTTAGTTTTTCTTAGAAGATTTGACTTGACGCGCCATATTCTTGAACATATTCAGGCTAGGCCCTGGTCTGCGTCGCGACATAGTAGGTGCTATTGAGCCATTACTTGCAAATGACACTGCTGCTGGATCGACTTTACCATTACTACTGTTTTTGAAAACGGCGGCTCTGATAATTTCTTCTGGGTCGGATACTGCTGGTTTAGTTTCTTTGGGTTCGGGAGCAGCTTTAGCGTTGTCCTTAACAGAGGTTTTCTTGGTCGCTTTCGCTTTTGCAGGTTCTGCTTTTGGCTTTTCAGCCGCAGTCGCTTTTGCAGGTTCCGCTTTTTTTTCTTCTACTGGCTTAGCTGGTGCTTTTTCTTTAGCTTTTGCCTCTTCTTTAGCTTTTTCGGGTTGCTGGCTTTTACTTTCGTCTAATTCTAGAAAATAAGCTGATTTTTGACCGCCAAATAGTTTTTTAAACATTGTCAATAACTCCCTTTGATGAAGTGAATTTTGAAAGCAATAAAGCTTTTTTACTTTTTGTTGAATGATGACAAATGCAAATTTTGCGATTGTCTTAAGCGAATCTTATCTGTGGTTTTCGCTATCCACTAGCTATTACTATTTTCTAGGTAATTGTGCTACATATTTCGGTAGATTGTTCGATTCCTAGTGGATTTTCAACCTTTAGCTTTCATTATTTTATCATTTCGTGGTAATCCATTCGGTCAAGCTAGCCAGATTTTTCTGATGTATTTAAGCTCGAATTAACAGATTCACCCAACAATATGCGATCGATAAAACCCCAAAACAATATAGCATTACTGACAAAAAAATAAGAACTAACCAAGTTATTTTGTTGGGAATATTAGCTTTAACACAATAGCAAATTTGACAGTTATCAATCGCCTGTTTATTTATCCATCAAAAGATAGAAAATTTAAAATATAGGCGTTATCCAACAAATTTTTCAACTTTATCAGTTAATGTAATAAATTTTACGTTTTACTTCCGCATATACTATAAAGCCAGAAATAGATACTCTTTGCAATGATTTTTTACAAAAATTAATACATTTTTCTTATTTGAGCTTTAGAATTAGCTAATCGATGCGTTTTTCTTAAAATTAGTTTACATTTTTCTTATTTTTAGCGATCGCAAAACGTCCTTCGGAAGACAAGGAAGACAAGGAAGACAAGGGGGAAAAATACATGAAAATTTACCCTTTACCCAATCCCCAATCCCCATTCACCAATCCCCATTCACCAGTCGCCATTTACCAATCGCTAATCGCTAAAGTAATCCTAAATCTCTAAGACTGCGCCGCGTAATTTCAATTCGGGCAGGTGCATCCGACGGTTGAAGCAAATCGAGAGTAGTAGCAAAGAAATAGACATTCTTATTCTGCTCTAAATAGCCTATAAACCAACCCAATTGGGGTTTACTGTCAAACAACCATCCGGTTTTTCCTCGCAGCGTATATTCTGGAGTCTGTTCGAGGATCGCGATATCTTTTACTAAATCCATTGTCCGTTGCGAAAAAGGCAGATCGTTTCGATATAATCGTTGTAAAAACTCGATCTGCGCTTTAGGCGTGATTTTTAACGGGCCCTGCAACCAAAAGCGATCGATATCTTGGTCAGTCCCAATTTGACGATTTCCATAGCCTACTTTATCGATATATTCTTGCATGCGATCGCGTCCGGCTCGACGTGCCAAGACTTGGTAAAACCAAACCGTCGAATTTTTAAAACCTTGACGCAAATTAGTATCGCGATTCCAAGCTTCTATCGATCGATGAATTCCATCCCAAGTCAATACCGTTACGTCATCTGGAATAACCCCTGTTTCTAGCGCCACCATTGCGTTGAAAATTTTGAACGTTGAAGCGGGAATCATTTCAGTAGCGTTTCGTTGGGGGTTGTGTTCGTAGGTTCGATCGTTGTTTGAGTCGTAAATTACAATCGATCCCGAAAGTCCTAAATCTTGAAAATGTCTTCCTAAATTGGGCGTTTGAGGTGCGGTTGAAGTTGGATTTTGTTGGGCAAGGACGCGCATTCCCAAGCTAATTACCAATAATAGAGTAAGAAATCCAATAACTGTAACAGCTAGAAAACGCGATCGCCATCTACGAAATAGCATTCTTTCTCCTCACAAAATTGCTCGGAGGATACTACATCGTCGTATTACTGATTTCCAGACTCATCGCAATATTTAGTCTTAAAAATGACGCGTTCAGCCAGCACAAGACTTCAACAACCAGCCAATAATAACTCCCACTCCCCCATAGCGGACAATTTGCCAAAAGACTTCTCCGATTATTCCGCTTCGCAATCCTTCCCAGAATAACGCTTTAAGATGGAGATCGCTCAGTAAAGCACTTTCTAATGTGACTTCTAAGTCTTGTAGTTGTTCTTTAATTTGTTGTAATTCTTTTTCTAATTCGGGAGAGCGATTTTTTAGTGACGCTTGGTCAAGTTGTTGTTCGCGTTCCTGAAGTTCTGTTTGGTGCTGAGTATCCCTTTGAACTTGCGCGTAGCGCTGTTTGAGAGCAGCCAAAGATTGTTCGACTTCTCTTAAGGCTTGCTCGAATTCATCATCGCTGCTATTTAGCTGACTGTGGTCTTTTGAAGACATTATCTCAAGATAACTCAATTACACTAGAAATAGAACCCTAAGTTCTCCAATTATCCCTTAATTGTGAAATTCTTATGTCTCTTCCCACTCAACGCTCGAATGCAGAAACTCTTCAGTCTCTCAGTACTTTAGAACTTGCGCAGGCCCTAGCAGAACGTCTGGCGATCGCACCTAACGATTGGCATCGTCTCAAAGCTAATCGTCAAGCACAAGCAGGACAGCAATTATCGGCTGCATTAGTCTTCTTGCTTAAAGAACAGCCTCAAGAAGCCCTAGTACATTTAAATCAAGCATCTGGTTGGTTAGATCGCTCGATTTCCGCACCTCCGTGTCCTACTCACGGCAAATAATAGACCTCTTACACGGATCGCAAAAGATCGCTTTTAGGGGAAAGGGTAAAGGGTAAGGGGAAAACTTTTATCCTCTTTTCCCTCATAAAAACAAGAAGTTTATTTGCCTTTATTGAAGCCCCTACGAGGCAAGGCAGAGGGCAGGAGGAATTTTTAGAGGAAGATTCAGACTCCCGCCAAAAAACTACTCTTTTAGTCTAAGACTATACTGGGGGACTCCAACCCTAATCCTTCCCTCCTGCCCTCTGCATAAAAGAGCGAAGCGAGGTTAACACAGAAGGGGTTTTAGCTTGCCTTTTCTGATTGACTTGCAAAGCTTGAGTTCAGTCCCTTCTCTATTCCATTGAACGAGGTCGAAAATTTGATGAAGAAGGCACAAACCACGACCGTTTTCATCAAAATCTGGAGGTAATAAGTGTGATGGGTGGCGATTTCCCATGCCTGACGGCAGGCTGTCGCCAAGGTCAGCGCTACGCCGATCGCAATTGCAATCATGAGAGCGGTCGCAATCAGGTACGAAACCGCGACCTTCATCGGAAATTATCCAAGAATATTCCTCTTTATCGACTGAAAATTGTACGACTATCGTTTTGCTAGGGTCTAATTTATTACCGTGCTTGGCTGCATTTACGAGGGCTTCTTGCAATCCGAGTCTAAGTTCGGGTTCCAACTGAGAGGGAACTTTTGCAAGTAATAGATCGAGGACTGGACAAAGATAGAGAGTAGAAGTGAAGCTCATCTTACTCCAACTTCCTCTAGTGGCAGGCAGTGAAATAGCAATCACGCTCTTTACCTCTAGTTTTAATAAAATACAGTGAATTGATTTAAATGTAGCAGCAACATAACTGCAAATTGACTGAGTTTTTGTTAGTAGGTTTTTGGATTGTTTCTTTGTCTTCGTGGATTCATCCCACCAAAACGTAAAAAGTTATACAGTATTCATCCCCTTTAAATTCATAACCTCTCTTTCGGTCAGAAAAGTTATTAGTTTATTCATTATTTTTCGATCCTTTGTCTTTTAAAGCTAAATGACTTTAAACCGGGGAAGTTTGTTTCAAGAATTACTTAACTATATTGCTTTTCTGTTCGCCTTTTCATTGTTTTTCTATAATTATTAAACTCTTTAATTTTTTTAAGGCTTTTGTCTGAAAAGCTTGCTCTAGCGAATCTAGTGCATATTTCTCCTCATATAGAATGTAAAGTTGAAGAGATTATTATTATTAAGCTTTAACTATTTACTATCATATCATATTTGTCGATTCTTGTCTAAGAAAAGCCGCACATTCGACATGAGCCGTTTGGGGAAAGAAGTCTGCGGGTTGGGAAAAAATTAATTGATAGTTTCCATGCTGGCACAGAAGTTTGAGATCTCGTGCTAGAGTAGCTGGCTGACAACTGATGTAGATTAAATGGGGCGGTCTAATTTGCACTAAAGTATCGATAACAGAGCGATCGCAACCTTGGCGGGGAGGATCGACAAGGGCGATATCGGGTTTGAGGGACAGTTGAGGTAACACCTTTTCTACTTCTCCTGCCAAGAAACTAACATTCTCGATTTCGTTGATCTGTGCATTCAGTTGTGCTTGCTGTATGGATGCTTGTTGTACTTCGATTCCGATAGCTTGTCGAACTCGTTTTGCTAGCGGTAGCGTAAACGTTCCAATACCGCAGTAAGCATCAATTAAGATTTCATTACCTTGCAAGTCGAGTTTTTCAATAATTGTATTCAGTAAAGCTTCTGCAACCTCTGTATTGACCTGAAAAAACGTTTCAGGACGCAACTGCAACTGAAGTCCGGCAAAATTTTCTTGTAAATAGTCTTTCCCTGCAATTGTTTGCGTTTCGCTGCCGAAGATAACGTTAGTAGGTTTAGGATTATGATTGAGGGCAACCCCGACTAACTGGGGATATCTCTGCAACCAGATTTGTGCTTGTTCGTGAATGCCTTTGAGATGGCGATCGCAACTAACCAAAGTCAACAGTATTTCTCCCGTCCGCCGTCCGATGCGTAGAGACAGATGGCGAAGTTGTCCTCGCTGTTGCTTTTCGTTGTAAATCGTCCATCCCCGTTGTTCGATATCTTGTTTGATTTCTGCAAGTAAAGGATTGAGACGGCGATCTTGTACCGGACATTGATTGAGGTTAACAATTTGATGGCTGTTGCGTCGATAATAGCCAGTTTGAACTTTTCGAGTAGCAGAAACGTCTAATGGATAAGTAGCTTTGTTACGATAGCCCAGAGAAGATGTATTGCTTAAAATGGGAGCGACATTAGGTTGAGAAAAGCCGCCGATACGTTCTAATGCCCGAACCACGCGATCGCGTTTAACCGTGCGTTGGTAATCATCATCAATATGCTGCCACTGACATCCGCCACACTTATCGGCGACGATACAACTAGGACGAATGCGATATTGGGAAGGTTGAATCAGTTGGTGAAGTTTGCCAAGGATGTATTGACGTTTAATACGAACTAATCGAACTAAAGCGCGGTCGCCCGTCACTGTATCTGGGACGAAAACAACGCGATCGTCAATTCGTCCTACCCCATCGCCATCGCTATTGAGGTCAGTAATTTCGATTTCAATTAGATCGCCTTGGTTGGTCATTGGGGAAAGGGAGTTCAAAGTTCAAAGTTCAAAGTTCAAAAAAATTGCCAAACATTGAGGACAAGGAAGAAAAGCGCGAATATTTACTTTCAACTTTCAACTTCCGACTTACGTCCAAGGGACGGGCTACGCCAACGACTTTCGACTTTCGACTTTTAATAAATCTTCTGCTTCTTCTTTACTCAAGGGTTTTGAGAAATAGTAGCCTTGTCCTTTTTCGCAATTGAGTTTTTTAAGTTGTTCGAGTTGTGCTTCGGTTTCTACGCCTTCTGCTATGACATTCATTCCTAAGATATGGGCGAGGATAACGATCGCGCGAATAATTTCGCTGCTTTCATCGTTGGGCTTTATTTGCGTAATAAAAGAGCGATCTATCTTAATGGTACTGACTGGGAAGCGGTGTAAATAACTCAAAGAAGAATAGCCAGTCCCAAAATCATCCAGACACAACTCAATACTGCGCTCTCTTAATTCTAGAAATAAATTGGTAGCAACATCCACATTTTCGATGAGCGAACTTTCAGTAATTTCTAGTTTTAGACTACTAGCATCCAAACCCGTTTCGGCTAGAATTTCGTCAATCTGTTCGACGAGATCGATTCCTATAAGTTGTTTGCCTGAAATATTAATATGAATTTTCCAAGGAATTTGAGGTGAAAACTTCTCGTGCCAAGCTTTCATTTGCCTACAAGCTTCTTTGAGTATCCACTGTCCGATAAGAACAATTAAGCCTGTTTCTTCAGCAATCGGAATGAATTCGGCAGGAGAAACCAATCCTTTTTTGGGATGCTGCCAGCGGATTAAAGCTTCAAATTCAGTAATTGTACCTGTTTCTAGCAACGCGATCGGTTGATAAAATACTTGAAACTCTTGCTTGGCGATCGCTTGTCGCAGATCGGTTTCTAACTGCAAGCGAGATAAAGCAAGATAGTACATTTTGGGGTCAAATACGGCATAACAGCCTTTTCCCTGTGCTTTTGCCCGATACATGGCGGTATCGGCATCTCGCAAGATTTCTTCGGATCGCTGATAATCGTTTCTACTCAAAGCAATACCGATGCTAGTGTTGGTGAAAACTTGTTGACCGTTGAGATTAAAAGGCAGCGTTAAATTTTGAAGAATTCTTTGAGCAACTAAAATAGCTTCTTTAATATCTTTGATATCTTCGAGTAAGATAGTAAATTCGTCACCGCCCAATCTAGCTAGGGTATCGCTAGGACGCAAACATTCGCTCAAACGGCTGGCAAAAGATTGTAGAAGGCGATCGCCCGTCAAATGACCCAAACTCTCGTTGATTAGCTTAAAGCCATCGAGATCGAGGAATAGGACGGCAAAGAGGTTATCGGGATAGCGTTTAGTTCGCGTTAAGGCGTGTTCTAAGCGATCGGTAAATAGAGCGCGATTGGGTAAATCGGTGAGAGAATCATAAAAGGCACTGCGTTCGAGTTTCTCTTCAGCTTGCTTGCGTTCGGTGATATCGGTATCGATGCCATCAACTCGTACTGCACTCCCCAAATCGTCGTAAACCAACCGACTGCGATTGTATAGCCAGCGAACCTCCCCATCAGGTTGCACGATTCGATATTCCATCTCCATGCTGCCAGTTTCTAGCAACAATTTGTGTTGTTGCCTGACCATCCTTTTATCTTGAGGATGTACGATTTTAAACCAGAGGAAGCGATCGCGATAAAACTCAGACGCGGGACGACCGAATACTTTTTGAGCGGATAAATTCATATAAAGTGTTTGCAGGGTCTTGGCGGAAGCCGACCAAACTACATCTTGAATGGAACTGAGAATTCCTTCAAGTCGTTTCTCGCTTTCTGTAAGTGCTTGTTCGATCTGATGGCGATCGGTTATATCAGTAATCATGCCTAAAGCGCCAGCATAATTACCTTGAATATCGAAAAATGGGTTGGTCGATACAATTGCCCATAGATCGGTTCCATCTTGGCGACGAAACTTAAAATCATGATTTTCCCCAATTCCTTGACGGCGACGTTCTACATACGCTTGAGCATTTGCTATCCCTTCAGAATCCATAAAATCAAAAAGAGATCTGTTCATCATCTCTTCTGTGGTGTAGCCCAGCATTCTCGACATCTGCGGATTAACAAAGCTAGTGTTATTATTGCGATCGAGTACCCAGATTCCTTCGGTTGATGTTTCTACAATACGACGATATTTTTCCTCGCTTTCTTGTAAGGCTTGTTCTGCTTGGTAGCGTTCTGTAATATCTCTGATGGAAACCAGATAGGCATTTTCTTTTTCCCAAATAATTTCTTCGACCCGCATTTCAGCCGTAATTAAATCTCCAGTCGGCTGCTGGATGCAGATTTCAGTAGATTCTCCTACAACGCATGGCAACCCAAACGAGTTCCCGATAAGTTCTGTCTCAGGAAGTTTAAAAAGAGATTGGGCAGCAGAATTGACAAAAAGCACGTTCCCATACGTATCGACAATAATTAGTCCGTCGGAAATGGTGCGAATAATTTGCTGCAAGCGCTTTTCGCTTTCTTGTAAAGCGATTTCTGGGTGTTTGCGATCGCTAATGTCGCGCACTAAGATTAGTACTTCTTCCTCGCCAAGCGGAGCAATCCTAACTTCTTCGTAAGATACGTTATTATATTTTTCTAGTTGATGCTCGTAAATTTGTAATTCTCCCGTTGCAAGTGCTTGGGCGATCGCTTGCAATTGCTGTTGCAGCAATTGAGGCGGTAAAACCTCAGCTAAGTGTTTCTCGATAGGAAGAAAAGTCCCTGCACCGTTAGAGTTTGGGGGAATAAAATCCAAACACAAACCATCTCGTTGCACTCGTAACATCAAATCGGGAATCGCTCCTATGATGGCGCGATTGCTAGCTACAATCTTTTGTAAGGCTTCTTGTGCTTGTTTTCGCTGGGTAATATCGATAATCGCTGCTATAAAATAGTCGGGGTTGCCTGCGCGATCGCACATTACTGAGATGTTGGTTTGACACCAAACGAGCGAACCGTCTTTGCGAATGTATTGCGCTTCTTGTGAGAAACTAGAAATTGCATTGTCTAGAAACGATCGCCCCATATCGGGATCGATAACATCCATCGCTCGTAACTGAGTCAGTTGTTGAGTTGTATAGCCCAACATCTGGCAAAATAATTGATTAACCTCGATAAATCTGCCATCTTTAGCTATTTTAGCCATTCCTACTGCCGTTTGCTCGAACATAAGTTTTGAGCTTTTGAGAAGATTATTTAATCGTTGTTTAGCGATCGCATATCCCGTTAAAAAGCTAGTTAATACTAATAAAAGCGCGGCTATACTCAAATAACCTATCTCGCTCAAGGCAATCTGACTCAACATATCTATTTGTCAAACCCTTTAGAAGGGTCGGGACGACTTTCGGAATTTAGAAAACTAATATTCCAAGCGATAGTTTTATAATTCCCTGAAATTATACTTAATTAATATTTATATCTTCAAAATTTAATATCTTAACCATGCAATCTCAAGAAATTACGATTATTTTAGGTGAATATTTCGGAACCGATGCCGTCACTATACCTACTAATGATTCTTGGCAAGTCGATACCGAACAATTACGACTGTTAGCGATTCTCTCTGAGGACAAATCTTGGCTGAGGCTATTGCTTCCCATTGTCCCAGCTAACGAAGCACAACCTTTTTTAGAAGAAATTCTCGAAGCGAATTTCGATCGCACTCTCGCAGTCCGCTATGCGCTTTATGAGAACGTTTTGTGGGGAGTTTTTCATCATAGCTTAGCAACTTTGAAGGCTGAGGATCTACAAAGCGCGATCGCACATTTAGTTTTACTTAAGGAAAAAGGTTTAGGCGAGTGTTTTACTCTCTTTACCGAAAAGCGCCTTCGTCAAATCATCAAAGCTGCAAAACAACAAGGACAAAGCCTCGAAGCTACTTTACAAAACCTCAACCGAATGTATGAAGAAGGAGTGCTTGGCGGTCTTGGGCAAGAGCCTCAAGAGAGGCAACAATTTTTAGCAGCTTGGCAATATCAGTTAGAACGTCTCTGGTCGGAAATTGATTGAGTTAGGAGTTTAGAGTTCAAAGTAGAGACGCGAAATTTCGCGTATGAAACAAAGTTCAAAGTTCAAAAAGTTAGGAGGAAAGTTATTTAGGAGTTCAGTTAAAATCCTGTAGGTAGGCAATGCCAAAAATCTTATAACCCTTATCAAAAGGTGATCTTAGGCATTGCCCACCATTGGCTATTTAATTATGACTTAATTACGTTCGCGTAGCGTAGGCTTTGCCTCGCCTACTTATAAGCCAGGAGATTGATTTTCTGGTTGTTGTTGCGAGTGCTACAAGAACTTTAATTCGGCTTTTTCCCAAACCCATTTACAAAAATAAATTGTTAACATTTATTTAAGCCAATGAATTTATTTTTTTAAATCCTTATATCCTAGCAAGTCTAAAAGCAAAATTTTATAAATTATTGAATTATTAATTAGACAACAAAAAAGAAATCTACTATACAAAATTACTCGACTTGCATGTCTTAATATTTACTTAAGATAAAGTCGAGAAGAACAACGCTATTTACTACAGCTAGCGCCAAAAAATTCTTTGTAGATTAAGCAATTTAAACAAAGATATAACCACTTTTAATATCGAGACTATGTTACAAATTCTGGAAACTGTTGAAGAAAAGCAAGCCATTTATCCCGATAGAGATAAATATCGACTAGAAAATCTTTCAGAGTGTCTTAAACTTATCAAAAATGGTTTGGAATATTCGCGCATCCAAGCATTAGATCGAATCGAAAAAATTCTTTTGCGCATTCACGATACTTACGGGATCGCCTGGGATTTCGGCGGAGTATTGATGGATGGGCACAACAAATTCTTTATTGAATTGTACGCGCGATCGCACGGGATCGAACTAAGCAAAGAACAACTCGTCAAACTTTGGGAGACAATCTTTAAGAGCGATCCGATTCCTGACGTGAATTATGATGCTTTGAAAATCGGTCAAGCAACGCCCTCTCAGTTTGCCGCTCACGCGATCGAACATTTTAATCTCGTATTTGCAGAAGTCGGCAAAGAACCTCTCAAGATTACTAACCAAGAAATTCAGAATTTTCTAACACTGTATTACAGTCATTACGACCCCAAACATGAAAATCGAGAAGTCTTAGCTCGCCTTCATCGATTAGGCATTCGCCAATATGGATTGACTAACAATTTTATGGCGAAAATTGAATATTTTTTGGAACAGCACGAGTTCGATTATTTACAGTGGTTGATTATGCTTGTCTCCGAAAAATTTGGGGCAAGCAAACCCGATCCAAAAATTTATTTATCCTTCAAACAGCACGTTTTTATAGATCGATTTGCCAAAGAAGTATTGCAAGTAGAGTTGAGCGATCGCGCCATCGATCGCCTGTGGAAAGTTATCTTTCAAGAGGCAGACGAGCGAGATGGCATAAGTCAATACGCGATCGAGCAATACAATCAGATTTTGGAAGAACATGGCTGTGCTAGCGTCGATGTTACTGTATTTGCCGAGCGATGGTTAGAGTTTTGGAGCGATCGCTATGAGGAAATCGCCGAACAAACCATCTTCGTCGATGACAAACTCAAAAATCTCGATCGCGCTTTCGAGTCTGAAGGAATTCTGGGCGTTCATTACGATGCCAACCAAGGACAAAAGTTAATCGATTGTCCCGTCATCAGAGAATTATTAGAACAAGAACAACTCAAAAAAGTCGTGCGAACTCTGCGGGAATTTGCGATTCATCCATCCCCTTTCGGTCAACGAGTCAAAGAAGTTCTCAACCGTTTGATGCCGTTTCGCATCCGTCAAGAAAAACTGATTTGGCAGGCACATTCAAGCAAGCATCAACCTATTATCGAAGCTCTCGGCGACGAACAAATTAACGATATCCTGCAACGACACTATACCAAGCTTTATGACGCGCATTTGAAGTTAGGTCAATTGGTAGCACAGCAATATACCTTAGTTCATCGGCTGGCTAGTTTGCCAGAATATACCTATGACGAAGCGCGTCAGATTGTTTTAGAACTGTTTGAAACCTCCGATCTCTTTCTCGACCAAAACCGCGATCTTTATCCCTGGCAAGAAACTCAAATACCAAAAACGATTGCTATCGAACTAGGGGATGTACGAGAGAGCGAATCTATCCTCAAGAAAAAATTATTACCAGAAATAAAACGCAAGATTGTTGAATACGTCAATCTCTTAGACGTATCCCATCAGCCAACCGTGCGAAGATTGCTCGACCTATTACAAGGGCAAACCAACGATCTCGATAAGCTCAAATATGTGACTGAAAAGCTATTAGAGCAAATTTCTGCTTTGAAATCGATGCGAGTCGTTCCTTGGCAGCAACTCGAACAATTGTTTGCTGCGTTGCGCGAGCAATGGGCAATGAGCGGACAATGCTCTTTAGATGGGAAGAAAATGCTCGATGAGTGGTATCGGCAATGCGCTCAAGAGTCGCAGACAGCAGCAATCGATTCAATCCCTCTCAAACGAACGATCGCCCAATGGGAGAGCGAAATTCATCTCTTAGAGAGCAATTATTTTCAACAATATCGCCGTTGGAAACTCTTCAAAGACCGCGCGATCGCGGCGTTATATCGCGATAACCTCCTCGATGAAGTACGCGATCGCTTTTCTGAAGAAGATATCTATCAATTAATGCGCGGTTTGATGTTGCGGGTGTACGATCTGCCCCGCTGGAAAGACTTAAGCAAGCCGACAATTGTCTTAATTAGCGGCGCGTCGGGTTCTGGCAAATCCACGCTAGCGACGCAATTGGCTCAGTGTTGCGGAATTCAAAAAGTCTTTTCTACCGATGAAACCGGACGCGCCAATACAAAAGCAATATTAGATTTTCTGTTTACAAAGCAAGAAGCCGCTAAAGCTTTTCCTGCTTTGTATCAATCTTCGTTTGAAGGAAACTTGGAGTCTTATTACTATCAGGCGAGTTTGACGGCGATCGCGGTTGAGGGTTTGGCGAAACGGTTGCACGCACAAAACACCTCGGCGGCTATTGAAGGCGTAGGATTAATGCCGGGATTGTTATCGGAGCTACTTTTCGAGATTCTTAACATCGATTGGATCGTCATTCAGGTCAATTCCCAACAACACCGCCAGCATTTTGCTCAGCGAGCAAAAGAGGCAGCACAGCGAGATGCTAAGCGCTACCAAACGCATTTCGATACGATCCGACGCATTCAAAAACAGATCGTAATGATGGGATTAGAGCATAAGTTAACTATTGTCGATAATACCGGGCCGATTCAAGAGTCTGTAGCCCTAGCTGCCGAACGAGTTCAAGGCCCGTTGACCGAACCGTTTATCGAGGTTCGCGATCCGATTCGCGAGGAAATGAGCGAACTTTTAACTATGCAACGACAGCATTTACCTCTGAAAGTTCGTTTTGATGTCAAACGCGCTGCTTTGAATTTAGGAATTTTAGAAAATAAAGCGATCGAGCTTTTGCATCGCTTTGGCTTTGAAGAAGTCCCGAACCAGCGCCATCAATGGATTCGTCAGGCAGTTCGAGTAAGTTAACCAGAAACCAGTAGGGGCGCATGGCGTGCGCCCCTACAGTGACTGGTCACTGGTCGCTGTTTTAGCGACCGATACCGACGAAACGGAAACCAGCCTTTTCTACAGTTGCGCGATCGAGGAAATTGCGACCGTCAATCATGACTGGATTGAGCATCCGTTGTGCCATTTTGTTGTAGTCGAGTTTAAGAAACTCTTGCCAGTCAGTGACTAACACTAAAGCATCGCAGCCGTCAGCAAGCATTTCTGGATTGGTTTCGATAATGACTCCCGATAATCCGTGGCTCAATCCCGATTGGGAAACGATGGGATCGTAAGCTTTGACTCTCGCGCCGAGGCGATTGAGTTGCTCGATAAGATTTAAGGCAGGCGCATCGCGCATATCGTCGGTGTCTGGTTTGAAGGTTAAACCGAGTAAGCCAACGGTTTTTCCTTTGAGGATTTTGAGTTCTTGCTGTAATTTTTCAATTGCAATGACGCGCTGGCGGTTGTTGACTTCGACGGCGGATTTGAGCAATTGCGCTTCGTACCCATAGTCATCAGCCGTGTGAATCAACGCCGAAACATCTTTGGGGAAGCAAGATCCGCCCCAACCGATACCTGCTTGTAAAAACTTGTCTCCGATGCGAGAATCTAGACCGATGCCTTTGGCGACTTGGGTAACATCAGCACCGACGCGATCGCAAATATTCGCGACTTCATTGATAAAACTAATTTTAGTAGCTAAGAAAGCATTAGCTGCATATTTAATCATTTCGGCAGAACTCAAGTCAGTTACGACCACGGGAACCGATGCGATCGGGATTGAAGGTATCGTATACCGCAGACCCTTCTCTGAGAAACTCTGGGTTGCTGACGACATCGAAATTAGCAACCATGTCTTTAGTCGGTTCGCTGCTTCCGCCTGCGGTTACTAAGGTTTTGAGTCGTTCTGCTACGCCATCGAGGACGATCATTCTCACCCAGTCCCCAGAACCGATAGGAACGGTCGATTTATTAACGATTACTTTGTAGCTGCTGCTATCGAGATGAGCGCCTATTCCTCTGGCGACTGCTTCTACATAACGAGTATCGCTTTCTCCGGTCGGTAATGGTGGCGTACCGACAGCGATGAATAATATTTCTCCATGATTTACTCCCGCGGCGAGGTCGGAGGTAAATTCTAAACGTCCCGATTGCGAAGAAGATTGCATCAGTTCGGATAGTCCGGGTTCGTAGATAGGAGATTGACCCGATTTCATCAATTTTACTTTTTCTTCGTTGTTGTCAACGCAAATAACATGATGTCCGATGTGAGCTAGGCAAACTCCCGTCACTAAACCAACGTATCCAGTACCAATGACACAAACGCGCATAAATTTCAATCCTCTTTGTTGTTGATTTTTAACTTTTAATAATTTGACCTATTAGAATCTATCCCTGAATTAGAATTCAATTAGAAATTTCTTATTTTCGGGAAAGCCGTTCTCGAAAATCATCCGAAGACAGTTTTAACGTCTCAACAATTACCCGTTGCTAGACCAACCCATTGCTCGTGCTTTAAAATCCGCGATCGTTTTTTCTAACCCTTCTTTGAGAGGAATCGTCGGTTCCCAATCTAGATAAGTTTTTGCACGAGTAATATCGGGTTGCCTCTGTCTGGGATCGTCTTGTGGCAAGGGTTTGTTTATTAATTCAGCATTAGGATTAATCATATTTTGAATAATCTGTGCTAATTCTAAAATGGTATATTCTCCTTGGTTTCCTAGATTAATCGGCCCGATGTAATCGTTATTCATTAGGCGAATTAGCCCTTCTACCAAGTCAGAAACATAGCAAAAACTTCGAGTTTGAGAGCCATCGCCATATACCGTTAAAGGTTCTCCTCTCAATGCTTGTACGATAAAATTACTAACAACGCGACCGTCATTTTCTAGCATTCGAGGCCCGTAAGTGTTAAAGATACGAGCTACGCGGATATCGACTTTGTTGTCTCGATGGTAATCGAATGCTAGGGTTTCAGCGACTCGCTTGCCTTCGTCATAGCACGAGCGAATGCCGATGCAATTTACATTCCCGCGATAATCTTCGGGTTGTGGATGTACGTCTGGATCGCCGTATACTTCTGATGTAGAAGCAAGGAGAAATCTAGCTTTAACTCGCTTTGCCAACCCTAGCATATGTAACGTCCCAATGACGTTAGTTTTAATGGTTTTGACGGGGTTGTATTGATAATGAACCGGAGAGGCGGGACAAGCTAGGTGATAAATTTGATCTGCCTCTAGCCGAATCGGTTCGGTGATATCGTGACGGATCAGTTCAAAATACGGATGGTCTAACCATTTGAGAATATTTCTTTTGTGACCCGTATAGAAATTATCCAAACAAAGAACTTCATGTCCTTGTTCCATTAAGCGATCGATGAGATGGGAACCAATGAACCCAGCGCCACCCGTGACTAGAATTCTCATGTAACTGACCGAACCAAATCTAAAATTATTATTAAACTACACTCTAAAATGTATTTTTGGCAAACCTAATTTTGCCAATTGTCAATATGAATGTTTGAGGATGCGATCGCCCCTTGCGTCATTTGCTTGCTTTGAGGAAAAGCATAGAAGTATTTTAGAAAATTAAGACTATCTAACATTGGCGATCGCTTTCATCTATTCCTTTAAAAATTAAAAAGTAATTATTTTTGACTGTTCAAGTCAATTTTTCTCAATCTTTCTCCTTAGTTTTTTTACGAAAAATACAGTCAAAGTCAAGGCAATTTCTGACAAATTTTAAGAAATTCTTGGTTTTGCAATTGACGAGTTATCTTTTTAATATTGTTTCTCAGGTTCCTAAACATCGTCAATATTATTATTTAAGCTTTACCAAATCTTCATAGAGAACGAGGGTACAGAGAATAGGGAATAGCGAACAGTTGGGGTTTCAGAACCCTAATTTTTGGCTGGGCAATGCCCACTCTACAATCTAGCGGTTCTCACGTTCTTTTGGTACAAGTTTTTCCCCTTTACCCTTTACCCTTTACCCTTTCAAGGCTGACCGGGTGTATTTCATCATCTAGAGAATTGCTATATATGTCAAAAAGTCGATCTAGCATAAGTCTTATAAAGTTTAGGTAAAGCAAAGCAATCGCCCTTGTTTTAAATTGTTGGCGATCGCGAAAATTTTAAACTAAAATATGATGTCTAAATGCTCGACTTAGACATTCCAACCCACTCATAGAGTTCGAGAGTATCGGAATGGCAACTAGTACAGCAATCGCATTTTTTAGCAATCGGTAACTGCCGAATTCGTCCTTTTCTAACGAGCTTTTTGAGCATTGGTCGAAGAGTGCCTTCATCCATGTGGAAATGAAGTTTCATGTCTGCTAGCGAAACTTGCTGAGATTTGCCGATAAAGTCTTGAATCTCTGTCAAAATCATAGTCTAAGGCTTATTTTTAACAACTGACTAAAGTTATCCAAATAGACGTAGGTTGGGTTTCGTGCATCAACCCAACCCACAAGTAAATCTTTGTTGGGTTTCCACCCCGTCAAACGCGCTTGTGCTCCAAGGGCGGAAACCGCCTTCAGAGGGCACAGGCTCCCCAACCTACAAATAATTAAGTTTATCTACTGGTAACTGGTAACTGTTAACGACTGACCAAAGGGCGATCGCTTTTCTGCGCCTGAGTGGTCGTGGGACGAACGGGTCGTGCTATCCTCAGACCAGCAATAGTGCCAACCATAACAACTGCTAATCCGACGATCCAAGCAGTAGAGGAACTGGGATGCTGCGAAAAGGTGGCGACTTGATAAAACATTGTCGCACTCCAATACGCTAACCCCGTCGTCCAGAATGCCACAAATAGCGTCCACCGTAAATTAGTTTCCCGATATACGGTTCCCGTCGCTGCAACGCAGGGGAAATACATCAACACGAACAAAAGATAAGCAAAAGCACCTGCTTTTCCATCAAAACGCTTTGCCATCGCGCCAAAGGTTCCTACAGCTACCTCTTGCTCCTCGGCTGCTGCGGTCGTATTTTGCACGTCGCCAATGTTTAAACCAAGGGGATCGAGTAACTGAGCGGGAACTGCTGCTAAATTAGCGGGAATTGTGGCAAAGGCTTCCCCAATCCCGCCCCAGAAGTCGAAAGTTTCTGTTTTAGGGGATGCGCCAGCCGCGATCGCATCTTGTTGGGCAAGATTGCCGTAAATTGAATCTAGAGTGCCCACCATCGCTTCTTTTGCCAAAACGCCCGTAAAAATTCCCACCGTGGCGGGCCAATTGTCCTGTTCTAATCCCATCGGAGCAAAAGCAGGCGTAATCGAGCGACTTACGGAACTGAGAACCGATTTGTCGCTGTTGTCGTTGCCAAAAGAACCATCAGTCCCGATAGAGCCTAATAATGTTAGTACGATTACCATCGCAACGATGACCTTCCCCGCCCGCATCATAAACCCTTTGAGTCGCTCCCAAGTACGCAATAGCACCCCTTTAAGGCGAGGTAGATGATAGGGAGGCAATTCCATAATGAAAGGCGATGCTTGTCCTTTGAGAAGCGTATTTTTGAGAACTAAACCCGTAAAAATCGCGATCGCAATGCCGAGCAAATAAAGCCCAAAGACGATATTCTGTCCCGTAGCGGGGAAGAAAGCAGCGGCAAAAAGCGCGTAGACGGGCAAACGAGCGCCGCAAGACATGAAGGGATTCATGGCAATTGTCATCAAGCGATCGCGTTGGCTTTCTAGGGTACGAGTCGCCATAATTGCGGGTACGTTACAGCCAAACCCAACCAACATCGGGACGAAGGATTTGCCAGGAAGACCGACAAAACGCATGAATCGATCCATGACAAAAGCCGCCCGCGCCATGTAACCAGAATCTTCTAGGAAGGAGAGGAATAGGAAAAGGAAACCGATGACAGGAATAAAGGTAGAAACAGTCTGAATGCCGCCGCCAGCACCATCTGCGAGGAGAACTTTTAACCATTCTGGCGTACCGATTTTGCTCAAAAGAGTGCCGAAGCCATCGACAAAAATCGTTCCTGCTGCAAGGTCGAAGAAATCGATAAAGGCACTGCTGATGTTAATTGTGAATAAAAACATCAGGTACATCACCGCCAAAAAGATCGGAATTCCCAACCAGCGATTGAGGACGACGCGATCGATTTTGTCAGAAACATGAGATTTGACTTCCTGGGGATGTTCTACCGCTCCCGTTGCAATTTGATGGATGAAGCCATAGCGACTGTCAGCAATGATGATGTCGAGGTCTTCTCCTAGTACTTGGTGAATCTTGCGACGGTGTTCTACAACTAGCTTTTCTAACTCCCTTCCCCCGGCTGCGGGAATCGCTCTATTATCGTAGGTCAAGAGTTCGAGTGCTTGCCAGCGCGGTGCAACTGCTCGATTCCAACTGCGTTCCCTCAGCAAAGGAAACAGAGAGGCGATCGCCTCTTCGATAACGACCGGATAAGCAACGTAGCGATCTGGGCGGCTCGGATTGCTCGCTTCGCGATCGACGATTTCCTTGAGGATGTCTATGCCTTCTTCTCGCGAAGCAACGGTAGGAATAACGGAACAGCCCAAACGCTCTGATAGCACGGCAGGATCGATACGCACCCCCTGCTCTTTGGCAACATCGAGCATATTAAGCGCGATTATTATCGGTACGCCCATTTCCAGCATCTGAGCAGTGAGGTAAAGATTGCGTTCTAAGTTAGAAGCGTCAACGATATTAACCACTAAATCGGCTTCCCAAGCAAGGAGATAATCTCGCGCCACCAATTCATCTAAACCCGTCTCTTCATCGTCTGCATCTAAAGAATAAACCCCTGGTAGATCGACGACCGTCACCGTATCGCCATTGTAGCGATAGCTGCCTTCTTTGCGCTCTACTGTTACTCCCGGCCAGTTACCTACCCGTTGATTAGCTCCCGTTAGGGCGTTAAATAGAGTCGTTTTGCCGCAATTGGGATTGCCTGCTAGCGCGATCGTCAAAGTCTTTTTCTCAAGCATTGCTAACCTCCTCCACGATTAGAGCATCTGCTTCTTGTTTGCGAAGGCTGAGTTTAAAGCCCCGCACCTCAATTTCTACAGGGTCGCCCAAGGGAGCGTGACGAATGACCTTGAATTCTATCCCTGGTGTCAATCCCATTGACAGCAGTTTTCTTTTATAACCGCTACCGAATTGCTCGTAACCGACCACGCGACCTCTCATCCCTACGGAAAGATCTTGTAAGTGAATACTGGTGTCCGCACTCATTTGATATTCCTTCCTCTTGTTTTTCAAAACAGGATTGTCCGTAACCATGACTCGGTTTGCCATTCCCGCTCCTAAACCGAGACGATTATTCTGAAATTTGACAACAATCGACCCTCCGCTCATACTACTCACTACCTCAACTTCGGCTCCTGGTATCAATCCCAAACTGAGGAGGCGACTAATTCCTCCCTCGCCGCTAAAGCCGACAATCCACACGCGATCGCCTATTTTGGTTTCAGTTAGTGGAAAGACTTGCTCGATTGATTCGCTCGCTTCGGTTTCGATTTCTGAAGTGCCTCCAATAAAGGTAAATGCCCAGCTTTGTCGATCGTTGGGGTCATAGTCCATACCAGATTCTCCGCTCTACTTGAGAATATTTTTAAATAGAATCAATTTTAGTCCTAAGAATTTATTGAGATTTATTTAAGATAGCGATCGCAAAACTTAAGAAAATAAGGAAGATTATCTTTAAACAATCTTGTAGTTGTTTAAAAATATTCTCATTTAGATAGTCTTATCTTTTTTATATACTGATGAATGCAATCTTCAATACCTTTTAAGTAAAATTTAAAGTTCCTTGCTGGGCATTTAACCGTGCGATTCTTCCTACGGGTAATGCTGCATTAACCCCATCGTGACCAAATGGCAGGTCAGAGACAATGGGAATATTCAAATCTCCCAAGCGATCGCGCAATACTTCTTCGACAGTCCAACTCGCACTTCCAACAGGCGGATGGCAGCGACTAAACCGTCCTAATGCGATTCCTCTAACGTCTTTAAAAGCGCCTGTCATGCGCCATTGAGTTAACAGGCGATCTATGCGGTAAGGTGCTTCTGTCACGTCTTCTAAAGCTAAAATAACGCCATACAGCGAAGGTTGAGCGAAGGTTCCCAATAGATGAGTTGCAACGGTTAAATTTGCGGGAAGTAAGATTCCTTCTGCTATCCCTCCTCCCCATCCTTTCCCCATCAAAGGTTCGAGCGAACGACCTTCCAAGCAGTCAAATAATCGTTGAATCGACCATTCGGGTTCGGATGCCAGCGTAGTTAACACGGGTGCGTGAACCCCAGAAATACCAACTGTAGCAAGACTCCACAATAATCCCGTAACGTCAGAAAAGCCGATTATCCATTGGGGATTGGTGACTGGTGACTGGTGATTGGGGGAGCGTTCTTCAGAAGACAAGGTAGAATCTTTACTTCCAACTTCATTCTTACTTCTGACTTTAAAAAGACTTTCGACTTTCGACTTACGTCCAAGGGACGGGCTACGCCAACGACTTTCGACTTTTTTAAAATTCCAATCTTCTAATAATCTTGCGCTACCATAACCGCCTCTGGCACAGAGAATGGCTTTGCATTCAGGATCGTTCCAGGCTTCGGCTAAGGCTTGTCGGCGTCGGTCGTCGCCGCCTGCTAGGTAGCCGTAACGAGCGTCCCAATTACTGCCTAATTCTACGCGATAACCGCGCGATCGCCAAATATCTAAGCCCTTCTCAAATGCTTCAAATTCTTTCAATGCACCACTAGGCGCAACTACCTTAACTAAATCTCCTGGTTTAAGGAATGGGGGAAGTTGACAAGCAGCAATTTCGGTCATTTATTTTTATCTACTAACTAGATTGGTAAAATTGACAGTGAAGTCTAGAGCTTTAAAAAACTACAGAACGACCGATCGCACAATTTCGTCCTTTTTGCTTGGCTTCGTAGAGAGCTTCGTCGGCAGTAGCGATGAGGTTGGGTGAAGAAGAGGTAAAATTTGGAATCGTAGTGGCTACACCACAACTAAGCGTGACGCGATCGCTCGCTGAAGATTTTTCATGAACGATTTGCAATGCTCTAACTTGAGAATTAATTCTTTCGGCAACTTGCAGAGCAGTTTCGTTATTAGTATTAGGCAATACGATAACAAATTCTTCTCCTCCATAACGAGCGACCAAATCGTTAGAACGGACTGCATGACCGAGTGCTTTTGCCACGTGTTGCAGACAACTATCTCCGGCTAAATGACCGTAAGTATCGTTATAGAGCTTGAAATGATCTACATCGCATAGAATAACCGAAAGCGGTTGCTTGGTCTCAACTTGTCGATACCACTGTCGTTCGATATATTCGTTAAAATAGCGGCGATTGGCGACTTGAGTTAAGCCATCTAGAGAAGCTTGGCGTTGCAACTCTGAATTTCTATATCCTTGAATCGTCAAAACCGACACGCTCATTGCTACTAAAGGGGCAATAACCGGAATCCACCAACCTCCTAAAAAAGCTAAATAAGTGCAACCGACTAAAACACTTCCGGGTAAGACAATAGCAATAACAGTCAGAGTAGTCGATGAAAAAATACTTTGTCTGAAGGGATTTTTTTTAAGTAATTTCCAACCAATCGAAGCCCCTATCAAAGACCAAAACAAGACCCACAGCCATTCTTGCGGGTCTGATAACACTTGAAACAAAGGACGACCGTTTAAAGCTGCACTCAAAATTTGACTGGCGATATTGGCATGAATGACAACTCCTGGCATTCGGAGGGGATGGTCGCTTAAACTACTACTGTAAGGGGTTTGGAAATGGTCGTTGAGGCTTTCGGCAGTCGAACCGATTAAAACGATGCGATCGCGCATTAATCCGGCTGGAATTCGATTTGCCACCACATCTGAGAGCGAGATAGTTTGAAAGTTTTCTAAACTACCCCGATAGTTTAATAATATTTGATAGCCGCCATTATCAGCGCGAACATAAGAACCGTCATTTTCCTGAAACGGGACAAAAGTTGCTTTACCTAACTGTAATGCGTTTGGGGTTGAGCTATTCGATCTTTGCAGTCTAATTCCATCAGCTTCTAGATATTTTAAAGCCAGTGCCGTTCCCAAACTCAAGCGAGTTTGACCGTCTTCTAGTTTGACGGAAAGCAAGGCGCGACGCACCTTGCCATCGGCATCTAAGACTAAATCGGCAAGCGCCACTCGATTTTGTTGTTTCAAAGCAGGTGGCGCGCCGACAGCATTACCGATAACTTTTTCTATACCAAAAAGAGTGGAGGTGTTCTGAAAAACTTTGGCTAATTGTTGATATCCTGGCTCTACAGGTAGATCTCGGTATACATCCAGACCGATCGCTCTCGGTTTTTGTTGCTCGATCTTCTCAAGAGTTTGTGCGAGAATGGCATCAGAAAGCGGCCAGCTTTTAAAACGCTGAATGTCTGATTCGTTAATAGTGACGATAACAACACGAGTATCGGTAGCTTCTAGAGGACGCAGGCGAACAGAGAAGTCGAACGCCGACCACTCCATTTGCTGAAACACTCCAGTCAAACTTCCTGCTACGACTAATCCAGCAATAGCGGGTGCAGTTACAAAAACTCCCTGCCATTGTCGAATGGTTTGCTTTAGTCTCGCTCGCATTGTCTGGCGATGTCTAGAATGGTTTGGTGAGTCTGCATTCTTAGCTGATTTGCGTTGTACCACGAGAGAACCACCCTCTCCGAAAGTCTTCGGATTTAGAGACTTGGCTTAGTTAATATTATTTGACGAGTGGCCGATCTGCGATCGCGCCTAACTCTACCGACTCTAATAAATCTTCCCAGATAGTTGCTAGAGTTGAATTTTTTGGTTGAGAACGTTTGAGATCTACTAAAGTAGCCACAGTATCGTACCAAATTCCTGCTTTGCCATACAAGGCAGCCTGTTCTATAGGGGTTGCCTCTTTTAGCCGCTCGCTCAGGTTAGCATTCATTTCGATACGCTGAATTTGTCCCTCTACCAAAGGACTGTCCGGTCTGAGAACGCTATCGCACATCATCACGAAAGACCATTTATAAGTCTTACCTATTTCTAACCCTGGTGCGTCGGCGGGAAGTTTAATTTCCATTACACCCGATTGTTTCAAGGACAAGAAAGTTTGATATCGATCGCGATCGCTTTCGTCTTTTATGCTAAAGAAAGCTTTTTGAGCAGACGTTGGCGGTAAGTAGACCAAGAAAGTTGGATGAGATTCTACCGTCAACCCATAACGATCGGCAGGAAGCACCGCTGTAATATAAGGTTGCAAGTTATTCGGATCTTGAGAGCATCTACCGTCATTACGAGAAGCACCGCCTGCTGTATTTTTGGGTCGATCCCCATCAGGCGGATCGAAGCTAACGCTAGCAGTCGCCTGCGTTTGTTTCGTCTGGCTCCACACAGGAGTAGCGAGTATCTGTGAAATTAGAAAAATAAATAAATAAGTTATAGAAAAAACTAACTGTCGATTCATGGATCGTCTTCCCAATAATATGTCATTTCGTTTTTATTGTGGGGTTTTTTTGCTTCTTTGACAGTGATAAGACAACCTGTCAATCTGCGATCGCACTCACAGTTTTAGCATTCCCCAAAATGAGTCTCAAATATCAAATTGGGGAATGGGGAAGTCGAAAGTCGGAAGTCGAAAGTCGGAAGTCGGAAGTCGAAAGTACGGAACAAGAAAGGACATTTACTTTAAACTTTGTTTCATACGCGTTCCCTGAAAGGGTTCCCGTAGGGTAATTTCGCGTCTCTACTTTGAACTCTAATCACTGGTCACTGGTAACTGATAACTGGTCACTGATTCAAAGCCAGTTTCCAACTAAGATGAAAGGTGCCCAATAAAAAGGATGTTGAAATTTAGATGACTTGAGTAGCGAGATTTGAGCTTGACGAAGTGCTTCAGATTTATTAAGCTGAGTTTCTGTCAATTCTCGATAAAATTCTGTCATGAGTAAGGCAGTAGATTCATCTTTAACTGCCCAGAGGGTTGCTATGGTGCTTCGAGCGCCAGAACGGACTGCCATACCTGCTAATCCAAGCGTCGCTTGCTTGTCTCCTGCGGCGGTTTGACAGGCGCTCATAACCAATAATTCGATTGGGTTGGATTCGCCTCGTTGACGCGATCGCAATAAATTTTGGAATTCTTGGACTTTAATCGGTGCATCCCAAGCTAGAACGAATGTTTCGTCGGGGTTGGAACTAAATTGACCGTGGGTTGCTAAGTGAACGACAGGCGCAGGCGTTTCTTCAATCTGTCGTTCAAATCTTACTCTTGTAAATTCTTGATTGAGTAAGAGGCTGGCTGGAACTTCGGTAGCAATTTCGGATAATTCTACTTTTACACCTGGTAGAGCGGCAAAACCTTGGTTTTCCTCGCTCACTCCTGCGGTAACGGCGGTAAAGGTTTCTTTTTCTAAAATTTGTGGTTCTAGTAGTTGCAATCCTGGTGCGATCGCCACTCGATAGTTTTCGACAAGATATTTTTGACCGTCGTAAAGTGCCGTCATGGGGATGTTTCGCAAGAAACCATCTAAAACGAAGACGAGGGTTGTAATCTTATTTTTTTCTAAGGTAGTTTGGGCGGGTCGAATCAGCCAATCGTAGACTTGTTCGGACTTTTGCAAGCGAATTGTGCTAGAAAAAGCTGGATTGAGGGATTGAAATAGTTCTTCTAAAGTGTCGTCAATTTTCTGCTGCGATAGTTGCGTTTCGTAATAATCGAGCGGTTGTCCTGGGATAGCGAGAATGACGGCTAGACGATCTGACAAAATAATTGGATAAATGACAGCAGCAGCGCGATCGATTTCATCAATTTGTTTGGGACGCGCTTCCAGACAAGCTTCCCGAAAAAAGTTTTCGAGTTCTGCTTGTTGTAGGGATTCGATAACATCGCGAGCTTGTTTGAGGTTGTTTTGACTGGGTTTGGCTGTTTTGGTCGAGGAGGTTAGTAAGAGTTTGACTAAATTTCGATAAATTGGTTCTACACTTTCGCTAAACGAAAATTGTACGTCGGGATTAATAGCAACTAAATCAGTGCGCAGCAATTGTAGGTTATTGACGGCTTCTTGGTTAGCCGCGATCGCATCCCGAATATCTCCTCGCGCTTCTAATATCCTTGCAAGTTGCCATTGCCATTGATAGATAATATCGTTGGCGTTAATCGTCTGAGCGAGTTGTAATGCCTGTTCGGTTAGGTTTTGTGCGTCTGTCTTTTGCTGTTTTTGCTCGTATAATTTTCCTAAAGTTCCTAAAGCATAAGATTCTGCTCGTTGGTCTTGAAGCCTTCTCGCTTCTTGGATGGCTTTGGCTAAAATTTTAGCGGTATCGTCGCTCGTTTGACTGTTTTCTAATTCCGGTAAGGGCGATAGACCGTTTCCCCCTACAGATTCCAATTTCATCAAATTTTCGGCAAAATTAACCCAAGCATATATAGCGCTGCGACTGGGAGTTAAGGTTGTTAGCTCGGATTGAATTTGAGGTAATAATAGTCGCACATCCGACCACCGTCGATCCTCTATTAAAAGACTCAATTGATTGAGTTGTGCTTCTTGTTTCAATAAAGGATTAGCGCTTGTGGTGGAAACCTGTTGATAAAATTCTATGGCGGCTTGAGTATCGCCTAATGCTCTGGTAATATTGCCCAGATTAAACAGAGTTGCACTCGTTTCTTCTCGATTGGATAGATTCTTAGTAACGGTTAAACTCTGCTCCAAAACTCGTTTAGATTCTTGTAAATCCCCAAGAAGTTGCAAAGCCGTACCTAAACTGCGCAATCCAGTAGCTTTGAGCGAGGAATCGGGCTGTGTTTGTAGCTGTTGCCGTACTTGTTCGAGGAGCGATCGCGATCGCCGATAAAATCCCAAACTTTGCAAAGCTTGTGCTTGGTTAATCTGGCTTCCTAATCTTCCTACCTCATCTTGTGCTTGTTTGTAACGTTCTTCGGCTTCTTGCCAAGAGGTTAAGGCTTCTTGGGTATGTCCTTTGGCGAGTTGTAGGCTGCCTTGGGCATTGAGAACTTTAGCTAAGATAAGATTATTGTCCTTCGCTTGCTGGCTCAATTCTAAACTTTGGGCGATCGCTTTTTGTGCTTCTTCCCATTGTCCCAACTCTTGATAAGCTAGGGATAAATAACTGAGACTCAATGCTTGGTTGAGTGGCTCATTTTGGGTTTGATATGTCTGTGCTGCTTTTTGAAACTCATTAACGGCTTCAAAAAACTGTCCGTTTTGATAGCGATTTTTGCCTTCTTCTAAAAATGTTTGTGCGTTGCTTGCCTGTCGAACGATTGACCCAGTTAAGGAATGTTGGGCAACTGCTGGAACAACAATAGTTGTTAGCAATAAGGTTAGTACGCTTAAGCAGATGTAACGAGAGATTAATTTTAGACGCGAACGGCTTTGCTGCTGCCCCCAGGGCAATCGCCAACGAGAAAAACCTTTCCAAACCATACAATCTACAAATTATCAATATTTGTTGCAATTAGGCGTTTGCTTCCAAAAACCTTGAGGGTTCGCCGCAGAATTCTGAGCGATTAGCTGAACTTTACCATTATTATTCAAAATCCAGCCTTGAGCCTCCACAATTTGAGCCGGGGCGGGGGTGCGAGGGGAAGACGAGGAAAATTCAGACTTGTACTCGTATTCTGACAGCGATCGCCAATCCTGCCAAACAGACTGTCCTCTAAGAGATTGAGTTGGATTTTCCGGGATGCCGCCTCGTCCACTCACAACAAAGGTATTTCCTTTATCGGCGGGACAGCTAGCAACAATGCGATCGCTCATTTCGACAATTTCAGAAGGAAGCTTGACGGTAGCAGAAGTCGAAACGACATTGGGATTAATAATTTCTACGGTTCCGCTAAACTCAGTTCCTAAATCGGAACTAGCAGTAATGTCGCTTAAAGGAGTTAGCCTCTGCCTAGATACGATCCCAAAGATGCCCGTCGCGGAGATGGTTGCTCGACCGCCAAAGCTTTGTTGGGCATTGGCAGTAATGTCGCTATTTTCTTGCGGAAGGGCAATTAGAAAATTAGTATCGATCGCGATATTTCCGCCGCTACTATCGCCTAGCGCATTAGTCGTAATCTGACTGCCGCGACGCAAGAGTAACAGATCGCTATTAATATTGATATTACCGCGATCGCCGCCAGCGACTTCTGCTGATAATTTTGCCTCATTGTCTAACAGGATGCGATCGGCATTAATGACCAAGTTTCCTGCTCCTCCCATTCTCCCACTAACAGAGATCTCGGCTCCATCTCGAACTGTTAGATCTGTTGTGTCAATCGCGATCGAACCCGCCATCCCGTTGCTAGTAGAAGCCGCATCGATCGAACTGGGCAATTCCCCTTCCCCAGAAATACCAAAAAGTTCAAGAGAGCGAGTATCAATTCTTATATTTCCTGCCTTACCGACTCCATTGGTAGAAGACCGAACTTGACCCCCATCGAAGATCCGAAGGGTTGGCGTTTCGATAGTTAAATTGCCTCCATTTCCTGTAGATCCGTCTTCTGCACTGGAAAAAATTCTGCTAGAAAACAAGCCTCCAGGTGTATTCCTAACGCCAGAAATCTCAATCGATTCAGAGGCTCGAACCAGTAGGTCGCCTGAATCCCCTACTCCAAGAGTCCCAGTACCCATCAATCCGCCATTCGTAATTTGCAAGCGCTTCGTTTCAACTGTTAAATCGCCACCTCGACCTATATTAGCTGAAGTCAGATCCCGAGGAAGAAGTTCGGGAGGAATCAAACTAGTTGAAAAAACCGTAGTTCCTATAAAGCTAATGCCATCAGCGATCGCGATTTCCTCTTTAGCTGTAATGGTCAAATTTCCTGAATCTCCAATGCCAAAAGTCCCAGCGCTAATTGCCGCGCCATCGAGCACTTGCAAGCGATCTGTTTCAACTTTTAAATCGCCACCTCGACCCGTGCCTGTTAGATCTACTACTGTAGTAATCGCACTAGGGGTTTGGGGAATTCGACCCGTTACTGTTATCTCGTCGGCTACAATCCTCACATTGCCCCCATTTCCCGCGCCAGAAGTTGTCGATCCGATTCGCGCTCCGCTTGCCACAAACAAACGCTGCGCGGCGACCGTCAAATTTCCTCCCTTCCCAATCGCTCCATTTGAGACAAATGTGCCTATCTGCCCTGTGTCAGCCAGAAAAAGATTGTTTGT
>JALOOL010000134.1 GCA_025454425.1 Hydrococcus sp. Prado102
TCGATCCATGTCACGATTTCTTGATAAGCTTGAGTGGCTCGATATCCCAAGCGATCCCATCTGGCAAAGGTTTCTGGGGGAAGCAAACGCGGTTGTTCTAGATCGATCGCATAACAATAGTCTGCAATTAATCCCGCACGGACGATATCGATATCGGGTACGAGTCGGCGTTGTTCTTTTTGCTCTCGGAGATCGGCTACAATTTCTCTGGGTTTTTGACTCAGCACGACTAGCATTTCTGCTACCATATCTCGCACCACCAAACGCCCTAACCCAGGATAAACAAGCGCCAAAAGCGTCAGTAATGCCCGAATGAGAGGAGAACTAATTAAAGGACGCTGTTCGTTAAGCGGTTCGATAGAAATTCCCGCAGCAGAAAGAATTTCGATGAGGGTATAGCGGGCAATTTCGTCTAAACCTGGCGCAATAATGGCGATTTCTTCGGGTTTTACTTCTTTGGCTTTGACAGCTTCTATGATGGTTTGGGCGGTTTGGCGCAATAGTTGGGCGCGAGAGTTGGTTTGAATCGATCGCACCGATGGCGGTAGATTGTTAATGTAGATGGGTTCACAGAGCAATTGCAGTACGGGGGCTTCTAATGATTCAGCTAAGCCACCCCCGACCGATAATTCTTCAACCTGACAGCGATTGGCTAAACTGGCGAGATAGGTTGGATCGGCATTGAGTCCCAATCTAATCGCACCGTCGCTATTATGAGTAAAAACGCCCCTGCAACCGCGATCGAGCAAAATCTCGAATAAATCTTTGGCGATCGCTGGATAATCATCTGTATCGTCAGCAAAAATTGCTTGATAACGACGGCTTAAATGCTGTTGATAAGTTGGTTCGTTTAATAAATACCGCCAATATAGCTCGTAAATAATGCCATAACTAAGCAATCCTCTTTCTAAACACCACTGTCGCCACTCTAGCAAGCAATCTCCCATTAATTGATATACATCGTCGTTGCGAATGCTCAAGTCATCAAAATTGGGAATTCCTTGCGCTAGCATAATAGGGATCTCTTCTGCGCAAATGCCGCTTGCTCCCGCTAACTGCAATAAGTCTAGGATTTGGCGGACGAGACGAGATTCACTCATGCCTGTTTGGGTTAAGCTATTGCGAACCAATTTAGATCGCCACAAGCGCGTTGCTAACTCTTGCTCGGTTTCTGGACGCAGGCGCAAGGGAAACTGTGCTTTTAGCTTTAGTTGCTCGAACAAAAGCGGCCAAAACAACGTTACTTCATCTGAAATAAACCCCAAAGGAGTTTTACAAAGGACTGGATAGCTACCTTTTACTGAAATAGACAGGCGATCGTTTAAGTTGCGACGATTATCGTCATTGGCTGCTAAAACTAGGATAGTGGGGGTTAATAGGCGATCCGCACTCGCGCCTCGTAGGGAATCGCTTTTGATTGAGCGATCGCCTACGCGCAATCTCTCTCGAACCCATTGCTGAAATTCGCTAACCAGGCGCGTTGTTTTTCCACTTCGGGTTAATCCTGCAATCCAAATTGATGAGAGCAACACAATTCTTTCTGAGTCATGTACGATGACCTTTATTAATTTGCTAATATACCACATACAATAAAAGTCATTAGAGCGAATATTGTCATCATTCCCCCCACGTTTGTTAATTATTTTTTAATAAGAAGTCGCAATGGCTATACAACTCAGAAATATTTTTAATTCTGCTAGCGAGTGGTTTTCTAAAACACCTCAAAGAGCTTTAAATCGCGCCTACAGAGCGGCATTAAAAATCAAAGATATTGAAGACAGACATTTCAACGGTCAAAAAGTCTCCTCTCAATTTTCTGATTATGGAGAGAGTGTTATTGCTTATTTTAAAACCGAAGTTCGAGGATATTTACAAACCATTAATGCAGGATTAACTGAGTTTAAAACAAGTCGTTTTTTTCTTAATCTCTCGGAGTTTTATAAAAGACAATCGGAAGGACAAGAAACTCTATTTGAAGAACAAAATGCTGCTGCCACTGTCTTAGAAAAACTAAAATTTATTGATGAGATTACCTCTAAGTATAAAACTACCGGATTTGACAATCGTCAATTAGATATATCTTTAACCAAAGCTTATCAAGATTTGCCAGCAACCGATATTGAAAATAATAGTCAAAGTCTAGAAAGTTATTCTTCGACTCCTAAAAAAAATGGCAAACAATTGCCTTATGAAGATAATAACAATTTAACAACAAGAAGTAGAGTCGAAAAAGCTTCTGAAAAAAGAGGTGTTTTACCACGTTCTTTTTTAAATACTTTAAATAAAATTCGACTAGAAATCGATCCTGAATCTGGCGAAACAGAAGAAGAAGTTATTAAAAGATATCGCAATTCTCGTTATAAAACCGCTATTTCGATTAAGTTTATCTTGTTATTAATTATCGTTCCTTTACTGACTCATCAATTAGCTAAAGTGACTTTTGTAAGTCCGCTAGTTAATACTTACATGGAAAAAAATCCTCAAATAGTCTTTATCAATCAAGATCTTGAAGAAGAAGCTTTGGTTGAACTTAAGAATTTTGAAGAGATGTTACAGTTTAAAAGGACAATTGGACTATCAAATTTATCTTTTGAGGAGATAGAGGAACAAGTTAGAGAAAAAGCTACAGAAATTTCTGAAGAATCTCGTCGTAATGGGGCTGATGCGATCGCGAATATATTTGCCGATCTTTTTTCGTTGATCGCTTTCGGAGCAGTCATAGCAGCCAATAAAAGAGAGATTGAAATTGTTAAAACATTTTTAGATGAAATTGTTTATGGTTTGAGCGATTCAGCCAAAGCATTTCTAATTATTTTATTGACTGATATTTTTGTTGGCTATCATTCCCCCCATGGATGGGAAGTAATCTTAGAAAATGTTTCTCGACATTTTGGTCTTCCTGAAAATAGAGATTTTAATTTCTTATTTATTGCCACGTTTCCTGTAATTTTAGATACGGTATTCAAGTATTGGATTTTCCGCTATTTAAACCGATTATCCCCTTCTGCTGTTGCTACTTATAAGAATATGAACGAGTAAAAAGGTTTGGAAATATATTAGGGCTGCTGTCGCCGTTGCTCGTCCACAAAATTGCAGGCATCATGTTTTTAGTATTTGCCTTTTTTATGTGGCGCAGAAAAGATCCCGATGCAGAACAATCGGAATGCGATCGCCAAAAACCATTTGTCAGCTTTTCAAAAACCATGCTTTCTGCTTTCTTGGTCATTTTTGCGGCTGAATGGGTGGGCATAATACTAATTATCAGCCATTAAGCTCGTTACTTTTGCTCGTCTTGAATCTCCGATGTTGGCTTTGTATCTGTAACCCCTAGCGCCATTTTTTTGATTGTGTCTTTAAATTCCACGGGAGCTAAAGATACAGCTTGCTCGAATAAAGGTTGTGCTTCCGTCTTCTTGTCTTGTTTTTGCAAGAGTAAAGCTTTAGCCAAGACGGGACGAAAATCTTGCTGGTTAGATTCGATCGCTTGCTCGTAAACGGTTAAAGCTTCTGGATAACGAGCTTGCTTGACATAAATCTCACCTGCTAGCAACTGAAGCGAAGTAGTACTGGTAGCATCGATAGATTTATCTTTGAGTGCGTCCACAAGCGTTTTTTGTGCTAAGTTAATGGCTTCAGTGCCGCGATTTTGTAAGAGCAGCAGATCGGTTAATCCCTTCAAAGCTTGGATGTCTCTAGGATGAGAAGCTAGAATGGTGCGATAAGCGTCTATGGCTCCCTCATAATCCTCAACTTGCTGTTTTGCCTGAGCTAGTAAGATCGTGTACTCTGTCTGTTGGGGATTAAGAGAAGCTAATTTCTCTAGAGGTGCGATCGCGCCTTTGAGATCGCTTTGTTGAAGTCTCACTTCTAAGAGTCCTTCTAAGGCATTTTGATTGTCAGGCTCGCGTTCTAATACCAACTGGTATCCTAACGCTCTAGTTTCTAGGGTTTTTTGCGATCGCGTCGCTTCTTGTGAAGCATTATTGAGAACTCGTCCTTCTTGGGCAATACTGTTGACCAGAGGTAGTATGGAAAATGAAATTAAAGCCAATAGCATCAAGATGACACTAATAGAAACCCAACGACTACGCTTTTCTTGAGAGACTTTCATAGTTTCTTCGCTTGCTTAAAAATAGGAGAAAATTTAGAAAAATTTGCTTTTTTATCTTTTGAGTTACTCTTTATTGAGTACAATGAGCAGACAGTTATCTATTCAAGTTTAAGGTTGTATTGATTCCACGATATTATCAATTTTGGAATCAAGCAAAAAAGTTCGATCGCGCGATGTTCAATTATCTACTATTTAGGTTATTGCAAGACGCATCAATCTTCTTAATCTTGACCTTTGTCAATCAGAGTGTGTGTCTCCGCCGCTAGGAGTGTGATATGAATTCCTCTGAGAATCGATCCTCCGAATCTCGCCGTCCTTCTGACAATCGTCCGTCAGATATTGCTAAACCACCCGTTCGTCCGCTTCCGCCTTCTCCTCCCATTAAACCAGCACCCGCTGTTGAGGCAGAAGATACCGTTGCGGGGGAAAGAAACCAACCTATTCCGCCGCCTTCTCACCCCAGACAATATCGCGCCATCGGTTTAATTCGCGGTCAATACCAGCGATCCGAAGAACAAATGACGCGGGGAACTTTGATAACGTCTGATGGAACTGCGATCGAGGCAGTTTTGTTAGGTCGCGTGATTAGTTTGCTTAAAAATCATCTCGATCTCGAACAACCTCATCTGTGGGTCGTTTATCCGCGAACCCGACAACAAGACGATTGTTTGCATATCCAAATCGTCGGCGTTTGGGAACCCGAAACGCTCAATAAAGAAGCGTCCCCCAACCCAGAACCAACCTCAGAAGTCAATTCGACCAAGACTGAGAGCGGTTATTTTTCCATTCGCGGCGAAGTAGTTTATTATTCTCAAGATAAGAAAACAATTATCGTCAAAATTCGTCAATCTCCTAAGAAAGAAGACGAAAGACCCAAATTTTTCAAATTAAAACTCGAAGGCGATTTACCCGATCGCCCCGTGGGTCATTTTTGGGATTTACAGGCTCAGTTAGAAGCCGATAATTTATTGGTTCGCGAGGCTACCGATCTCGGTCAATTATTTAAGAAAAAACCATTTTCTAAAAAACCGATGAAAGGTCGTCCAGAGCGATCGGATCGCCCTCAACGTTCGGATCGTCCCGAACGTCCCGCCAGACGCAATACTGCTTCGGATTCCTCAGAAATGCCTCAAAAACCTTCGCCAACAGTAGATAAACCATCAGGCGGACGCTCTATTATTCCCAAACCGACTCAAAAGAAAAAGTCATAGCTAAAGGAAGGCTCGATGAAGTTTCATCGAGCCTTCAAAAAAGTATGGTTTGTTGCTTGGGATGAAATTTTTACACGAAAGAGTTATCGCGCGATCGCATTGGCTCGATCTGTAGATAAGTTAGTCAGTCTGCTTTGCGATCGCTATTTTCTTCTCCTTTAAAGCGCGTTAGTCTTTAATGGTGAATGCGTTGGCGCTAAGGTTTTTGAACAATAATAATAATGCTGATACCCGATATCCCAGTCACTAATCACCAGTCACCAATCCCCAGTCCCTTTTACTTTTTGCTTTCCGATTTAGAGGGTTGGTTTGTTTGAGCGACTTGCGTTTTTACCTGTTCGAGCAACGCTTTTAATTCTTTTTGTTCGGGATATAATTTCACTAATTTATCCAAGGGATCGACCATTTTTTTAAGATCTTCATTACTCCCTTTTAGTTGATACATTTGATATCGGGTTTTTGCCAATTCGTTAAGCGCCATCGGGTTGTTGGGTTCTCTTTTTAATACTTCTTCGTATCCCGTGGCTTTCTGTTGTAACTGTTCGTATGCGGCGGCTGTGTTTTCTTGTGTAGCTGCATTATTTGCTGGTTGTGAAGTATTGCTAAACATCTCAAAGATAGGAACGACCAACGTTCCTAAAAAAGCCGCACTAGCTACAATAATTAATACTCGCTGAATCGTTTTTGGTTTAGATTTTTCAACCATAATAATTTTAGATATCAGTTCTTTATCATCGGTTCCCAGCACTCAATAGCATAAAGCTGAGTACGCCACCACCAAACCCACCAAGACTAATCAAGCTGAGAATCGTGAAGGTTTGCCAATTATTGTAACCTGCTGCCTGAAGCTCTAAACGTCCTAAAAGGGCAGCACACAACAGTAATAAAAATTTTGCAAAATAATTAATCCAGCGAATAATAAAGACAACCGCAAAAGCCCATGCCAGGATTGAGAACCAAGCTTTTGTTTCTGACCTGAGCCAAATTCCAAAACAAATAGTAATTAAAGCAATGGGGGCGGTCAATCCTACAGCAATTACCAGGATCAGTGCAACACCCAGCAGATCGATGATAAAAGCGGCATACTCATCGTCTAATACCAAACCCCAAGCTTTCCCTTGTTCGACTAGCTCCTCGCTCCAGGTAACGCTCGATCGCGCGACTATCCAGCCGAAAACCCCATAGACTACTGCAATAAGACACAATGAAAGCCAAGGGAATTTTTTAGTCCGAGACATATGTACAGGCTAAACGCTGAATTCTGAAGTCTGAAAGAACCAATCAAATGTTTTCCTCCAGACTTCAGAATTCTAGCTTCAAACGTTCGATTATGACATTGCCTGGATGATGAAATCAAAATAGGGAGCAGCTTCCATTGCATCTTCTTTGTTCAGCAGCCCTAATGCCGCTTCTTTAAGGCAACGAATAGCTTCTACCATACCAGGGACGGGGACGTTAAGAGAGTTGTACATATCTTTAACGCCAATCAAACCAATTTTGTCAATTGGGTCGATGCTCCCCGCTAAAATGCCATAGGTAACTAGTCGCAAATACCAGCTATAATCGCGCAAGCATTGATTGTACTGACGCTGACCGTAGGCATTTCCACCAGGCGCTCTAAAATCAGGACGTTTTCTAAATAACTGTCGTTGAGCTTGATCGACAATCTTTTTATCGTTTTCTGCTAGCGTTTCAGCGATACGGATGCGCTGAGTACCAGTTTTTAAAAATTTTTGAATGCCTTGAAGTTCTCCACTACTCGGATAGCGGAGTTCGTTGTCGGCGGTGAGAATAACTTGGCTAACAATTGACATGACTTTTCAATGCAAGATTGTAAAAGAGTTGTAACAATTTATTGAATCGAGCAATGATTTTTGCTCATTTGTTACTCAATTCCATAGAAAAAGCAGTACTAATATACTATAAAATCGAGTAAAAGCGATCGCTCATTCGTTACCGATCCTACATCAAGACGGGACAGGCAATTGAACTCGAAAGCCATATTAAAAGTCGAAAGTCGAAAGTCGAAAGTCGAAAGTCAAGCTCGAACTGATTACTGACTACTGATAACTGATTACTGAAAAAGCCGATCGCATTTCTTCATCCGATAAGGGTTGAATAGCTAACTCAATTCCAAAACATTGACGCGCTGCATCGGTAAGGGCAGCTACAACCTTTTTAATGAGTTCCTCTGTTGTCTGTTCGATAGGGATTTTAGCTAGTTTGGGAGCATCGCCAAAAACTTGCGCGAACAGTTGGCGATCGCCTTCTAATACCATAGAACCATGTTGTAATATGGCATTTCCTTGTCGCAATTGGGCACTACCAATAAGTTTGTGTCCGTCAATCGTAACTAAATCGGCATTAGTTGCCGTGCCAAAACAGTTGGGATTATGAATGTATCCCCGTCCAGCACTGCCATAGTGTAACTCGACACCGAGCGATCGCCATCCTTGAATGAGAAATTCACAAATTTTTTGATAAACTTCTGCCCGTTTGCCAGCTATGCCGGATGTTACGATCGCATAAGTTAAGTCTCCTTGATGAAGTACCGCCCTTCCTCCTGTCGGGCGACGTACCAAGTCAATCGGTTTCCCCTTCCAAGTTAATTCGCGCCAAAATTCGGGGTAATGATGTTGGTGATAGCCTAGAGATATTGCAACGGGCGACCAAGTATAGAATCGTAAAGTCGGCGGATGTTTGCCTTGACGATGTTGTTGCAGCAACCAGCGATCGATCCCCATCTGAACTTCACCAGATGCCTCCAATAATGGAATTAATCGCCAGTCGTTATCGAGCATAAGGATGGGGATTGGGGATTGGGAAAAGGAGAAAGGGGAAAGGGAGACAAGGGAGAATCATGTACAGACGCGATATATCGCGTCTCTACGACTTTCGACTTTTTTAACTGATAACTGGTCACTGATAACTGAAAAAGCTGGTCACTGCTAGGGCGCACGCCATGCGCCCCTACAAGTCACTGAAAAAAGCTATCTGCCTTCCTTGATTAATTAACTTGCACCGAAGGTTGCTTTGAGAAATTCATCATTATCGTCGGCGATAGTAGCAACAAGTGTAATAATTCTAGACATTTCCTCTGGGGAAAGATTGGCAATGGTGCGCTGAGACATGACGACGACACGATCGCTATTGATAGCAAATCGAGTTTCAAAGGTTTGTGCCCAATTCATCTCTAATAACTTGCGCGTTAAGGCAGGTTCGTCTTTAGCAGGTAATTGTAGTACGGACGACCAAACCGTTAACAAATCTTCATCATTTTCTCCGGTCAGTTGAACAAATATTTCGACGCTACCATACTGAAATTTCCACAGATAACCGCCTTCAGTTTGCACGACCATGGCGCTATCATTTTGTTCTAGGCTGGAAATTACGGTTTCAATGACTTCTTTATGAGTGCTGTTTTGTTCGATAAACTCATCCGTCATGGCTTCTAGTTCGCGATCGCTAACCGATCTATTTGGGTTTTCGCGTACAGGAGTTTCTGGATTAGGATTGGACATATATTCTCTCCCAACAAAGTTTTTAAAGATGAGCGTCTGCGACGATAATGACAAAACTTAATAAAGATTAATATCAATAATGAAGTTTCATCATAGACAATAACTCTACGGCATTAACGAAAATCAGCCCTCGTTCCTAATTATAATTATGCAAAGTTTTCGCCCATCACTATCAGCAGAAGTAATTGACTCAACATTTCAAGACGATACGCGATCGCGCATTCTTCAATCAGCGTTGCGTCTATTTGCGGCTAAAGGTTACGAAGGAACGACTACTAAGGATTTAGCAGCGGCGGCTAACGTGGCTGAAGGAACGCTTTTTCGTCATTTTGTCAACAAAAAAGCGATTCTCATCGAAGTAGCAACTTCTGGCTGGGTAGAGATCTTAACCGATTTACTTACCGAATTGAGCGAGATGGGAAGCTACAAAGCCGTCGCTCAGGTCATGCGTCGGCGGATGTCGCGACTGCAAGAAAATAGCGATCTGTTGCGCGTTTGTTTTCTTGAAGCACAATATCATCCAGAATTACGCGATCGCATTCAATCTGAAGTCATTGCTAAAATGACCGATGTTGCAGAAGCTTTTTTTCAAACGGCTATGGATCGCGGTATTTATCGCCGGATGAATCCTAAAATCGTCGCTCAAGTCTTTTTAGGTATGTTTGCGATCGCGGGATTTTCTAACGACACGATTTTAGATACAAAATCCTCTCCTAAAGCGCTTCAAGAAATGGCAGAAGGCATTGCAGATATTTTTCTTAATGGCGTATTAAAATAATAATTTTTAACATTTGTTAATAAAATAGATTGTATCTTAAGGAAAGGACAGTTTCTTAGCTGGCTGACTTTTTCTGACATTTGTGCTATGGATCTGCTAGTCTAAAACCATAGTAAGTATTACTTAAAGAACAATCTCAAAACTAAATTACTAACGTGTGAGGTCTATGCTATCTGCTAAATTATTTGCTAAACGTTTGGTTTCTGCTCTAGTAGTTTCAGGCTGTTTATTGGCTGGCGTACAAGCTATTAGTTGGGCGAATGGCAATCCTGGATTGACTATTTTTAGCGGTGTCGAGCGCGAAAACATTTTAGATTACTATTTAGATTTTGGTGGAGTTCCTCGTCAGTGGGATCGATACAAGCTGTACATCCCTGCCAAAAAGCTGACTCAGGGAGCTACTAAATTCTTTATTTCTTATCCTGAAAACTTCGATGGAAAGTTTGATACCGATAAAGTTGAAGTGCGTGTTGACGACGAATCGCTTCCTTTGAAAGAAGTTTATTGGGATAAAGAAAGCCGCATTCTAGAAATCGAACCCGAAAATCCAGTCGAAGCTGGGACAAAAGTAACGCTTGTCTTATCTAACGTCAGAAATCCTAACTTTGGAACGTACTATCTTGTCGGCGACGTGCAAGCGTCTGGCGATATTCCTCTACGCCTTTATTTAGGCACTTGGATTGTTAGTATCGAACGGTAAAACGTTCTTTGGAAGACAAGGGAGACAAGGGGGACAAGGAGGATAAGAAGGACAAGGAAGAATATTTACTTTCGACTTTCGATTTTCGACTTTCGACTTTCGACTTTCGACTTTTTAGAATCCCCATTCCCCAAACAAAGTTTACAAAACCCTTGTTAAGGTTTATGATTGTGAATTGTGTCTTTTTATTCAAATCAAAAATCTTAACAAAATTGCGTTAAAGGAGGAATAATTTTGTGACTCGGCGCACGCTAGAAGGAACTAATCGCAAACAAAAAAGAACGTCTGGTTTTCGCGCTCGGATGCGGACGAAAAATGGTCAAAAGGTTATTAAAGCTAGACGACAAAGAGGACGGCATCGGCTAACAGTTTAAGGTGGGATTGCATAGAGACAATCGGCTTAAACATTGGAAAGACTTTGAAAAGGTTTATCGACAGGGGACTCGCTACGGTAGTCCTCATTTGACTTTAGTAGCGCTGTCGGAAGTTAAAGGCGATCGCTCCCTGAAGACCCAAATTGGTATATCGATCGGCAAAAAAGTCAGTAAAAAAGCCGTTATTCGCAATCGAATCAAACGTCAAATTCGTTCGGCACTCCGAGAGTTACTTCCTCATATATCGCCCGGATGGAAGGCGATCGTCGTCGTGCGTCCAACGGCGTTGGAGTGCAAATACGAACATTTTTTGAGAGAATTAAAGCAGTTGTTAATTAAAGCCGATATCATCAATGGGCATAAGAGAGAATACGTTTTATGAAGGCGGCCCCCATATTGGCGATTTAATCGTCAATATTTTACTGGGCTTTACAGTTATTTGTTTACCGTTAACAATAGGCTCGATTGTTAGAGCTATCTGGTTGCGATATCGATTTACCGATCGCCGAATTTCGGTGACGGGAGGATGGATGGGGCGCGATCGCACCGACATTATTTATTCAGAAATCGTCAAAATTGTGAAAGTGCCTCGCGGCATAGGATTGTGGGGCGATATTGTCGTAACGATGAAAGATAGAAGCCGTCTAGAAATGCGAGCAGTTCCCAAATTCCGCGAAATTTACGATTATATAGCCGAAAAAACAGCCGATAAAACGGGTCGCTCTGTAGAAGCTATTACAGGTTCGTGAGCCGATAAATTTATAAAATGACCGAAGGGATTAGGACAAAATAATTGAGTTCTAATCCCTAAGATAGATACAGAGGAAACCTTACACAAAGGCTTAAATTTAGACGAATGGATTTTGGTGTCGGATTTATTTCCACAAATATCATGTTGCCAATCTTGGACTTTTTCTACAAGATTGTGCCGAGCTATGGTTTCGCGATTATCGCTCTTACCTTAGTCATTCGCATCGGTCTGTATCCCCTTAGCGCGGGACAGATTCGCAACATGCGAAAAATGAAGATCACCCAGCCTCTGATGAAAGAGAGGCAGGAACAGATTCAGAAACGCTATAAAGACGACCCTGCCAAACAGCAAGAAGAAATGGGGAAATTGATGCAAGAGTTTGGCAATCCACTTGCGGGGTGCTTGCCATTACTATTGCAAATGCCGATTCTCTTTGCGCTGTTTGCCACTTTGCGGGGTTCTCCATTTTCTGATATCAACTACACCGTTGACGTTCAAATCTTCCCCAGAGAACAGATCGAACAAATTCAGCCTCAAACTTTCGCAACCAAGCCTCAAAATATTTATATCAACGATGGCGTTCATTATCCCATCGCTGCGATCGTGCCGAGTGGTAATAAGCTAGTCGTCGGTGAAAAAACCCAAGTTGAATTTCAAACTCCCCAAGGAAAGTCTTTATCTGAGTTAGTCTCAAGCTACTCAGACAGCCAAATCAAACCCAAATGGCAAGTCACCAAAGGTTCCGAACGCCTTAAAGTTAACGAAGACGGCACTATCGAAGCGATCGCGCCTGGAGAAGCTACCATTCAAGGAACGATACCTGGAATTGCTGCCAATACAGGTTTTCTCTTTATTGAGAAGTTGGGGCGCGTGGGCGTAACCGATGAAGGTGGCGCAATTAACTGGGATATTCTGGGCATGGTTATCTTTTTTGGGTTGAGTACCTATATCAACCAAGAACTCTCCGGTTCTCAAGGCGGAAGCGGTGCCAATCCCCAGCAACAACAGACAGTTAATAAGCTTACGCCAGTTCTTTTCAGCGGTATGTTTCTCTTCTTCCCCCTTCCGGCGGGAGTCTTGATGTATATCGTGGTAGCTAACGTCGTGCAGACGATACAAACCTTCATCTTAATGCGAGAACCTCTGCCAGAAAATCTCCAAAAACTTTTGGAACAACAAGAAAAAGCGCAAAAAGGCAGAGAAGAATTGCCCTTTGAAAAGCGTTCCAAGAAGAAAGAAAAACCTTCTTGAAGTTTGAGGGATAAATTCTGAAAAAGCAACGAGGTGATAATCGCAACAATGATCGAGGAACAAAGCGGGCGGGGCAAACAGTGGTTAGAGTCTTTACTTCAGTTCATGGGACTTCCTGCCCAAGTCCAAATAGGCAAAGTCGAACATTCTGATGTCGATGCTTGCTGGCTGATTATTGATGAAACCAAATTGAGCCAAGAACAAATCGATATTCTTATCGGGGAAAAAGGCGAAGGGATTGATGCGATTCAGTATCTCGCGAATACACTCCTCAATCTTGGAACGGAGTCAGAAGAGCAAATGGCGTTTACGGTAGAGCTTAATGGCTACCGAATCAAGCGTCAAGCAGAACTGATGGCACTTGCCAAAGAAGTCGCCCAACAAGTTCGCCAGACGGGTCAAGAAGTGGAAATGAAGGCGCTATCGTCAGCCGAACGCCGTCAGATCCATACATTTCTCAAAGATGCCGAAGATCTCGAAACAGAAAGCCGAGGTCAAGAACCAGACAGGCGGCTAATCGTGAGACTGCGTTAAGCTTAATATATTAGGAAGATTAAGATAGAACCCGCTTCGGCGGGTTTTTCGATGAAAGATTAACTTTAGAGAAAGCAAACGAGATGGCAACTTCACAAGAACGATTTGAGATTAACAAACCAGAAGAAGAATGGCGCAAAGATTTAACGCCAGAACAATTTCACGTTCTGCGCAAACACGGAACCGAACGCGCTGGCACGAGTCCGCTTGACAAACAATACGGGAAGGGAACTTATGTTTGTGCTGGGTGCGGACAGCCGTTATTTACATCGGAAACTAAATACAACAGTCGAACGGGATGGCCTAGCTTTTATGCGCCTTTAGAAGAAGCAATAGGCACGTCTGTAGATAGAACGTTGTTTATGGTTAGAACGGAAGTGCATTGCAGTCGCTGTGGCGGACATCTCGGTCACGTATTTGATGACGGGCCAGCACCGACTGGAAAGCGTTATTGTATGAACGGAGCGGCTCTTGATTTTAAGCCAGAAAAATCATAAAAATTGCGCTGTGTCAATCTTGTTTTAACTAAAATATTGTAGCGGTATTAATAACCGCCCCTCGACTACAATCGAGGGGCGGTTATGTAAATAGGATGGGATCTTTTGGCGCTAAAGATATATTTTTTATTAAGTGTTATACATTCTGGTAAAGCTCCAAATTCCTCGCTCGCAGACATAGTAAGGTAAAAGCCTTACGCTAAGTCAAAGTCAAGGTAGTTGCGAAAAAATAGGAGAGTAACTGTCTCAACCGATTGGGCGCGGATTCGGCAGGCGAACCAGTCCAGCGAACTGTTTGCCGGGATACCAAGAGGTTTGGGTGAGTTTGTCAAAACCGGGGAGGCTTTCATATGCTTCACCATACGAGCGCGCATCGCTTTGTCGGGTAATGAGCCTCTTAATGCTCCCATATTCTGAGCAACGTGGTCGGGATTCGTCGTTGCTGGAATAGCTGCTGTGATGGCAGGGTTTGCATACTTAAGGAAGAACTGCGCCCAATTCTCACAGCCAATCTCGCGGGCATAATCGGGGAGAGGTTGTCCCTTCACTAACTCAAACAGACGTGCTTTCTCAAATTAAAATGTTTATATGGCAATTGTTTTAAGCATTTTTATCGAATCTAATCAAAAAGCGGGTAACGCGACTCGAACGCGCGACATTTAGCTTGGGAAGCTAACGTTCTACCACTGAACTATACCCGCACGATCGCCAACCATTATAACTCTAATATTTTTCACAAAGCAATTGTTCTAATGTAGCTTGCATGAC
>JALOOL010000135.1 GCA_025454425.1 Hydrococcus sp. Prado102
TCCACTGCCAGCCGTTAAAACGGACTGGCAGTGGAACGAGCAATTAATTCCTGTATTTACAACTTTTTGAAGTACCTGGCGATCGGTAACAACCCGAAACCTAGTTTTTCATAGGTACAACGCGCCGGGGCATGACCGGGGTCGCCTCCAGTCTCGACCATAGCAACAGACATACCAGCATCTTTCAACCAAGCAAGAGCGAATTCTATCAAAGCGCTACCAATGCCTTGACGTTGATAGTCTGGATCGACAGCAATCATATATATTTCACCCATGCTGGATGCGGAGTCTAGTTTCACGGCTACAAAACCCACAGTGGAACCTGCATCGATCGCAACCCACACATTTGTATCTTCAGCGGCGCAGACATCCTCAACAGCTTTTTGCTGGCTCACACGCCAATTATCGGGATAGAATTCTCGGTACACGTCAGCGTCCATCGCATTCCGAATCGAATCAAACACTGGAGTCCATGCCCGAAGCGAAAGACGAACAACGGCATCAAGATGGTGGGGGTTGTATGGTTCAATTCGCATTTCGATACGAACCTCAAAAAATGGGGTAGTCGAAGCAATTTGCACTACATAAATGCTACAATATTTTTTAGCTTAACGTGGCATTCATCCCGCCGCTTAGGCGCTAGCCAAGCGGCGGGATGAATGCCACACGACTATTGACGCTTGGTATCCTGCTGCGCTACCATTGTTTATAGCAAATTTAATTCACTCTAAATGTCAAAGGTCGTCAAAGTAAGACTATACCCAAATACAGAACAACAGCAAGCACTAGAACAATCTTTTGGCAATTGTCGCTGGCTTTGGAATTATTGTCTTAATTTGATGAATCAGACCTACCTAGATACAGGAAAAGGATTATCTGGATATGATGTTAAAAAGTTAATCCCGCAGTTAAAGAAAGAACACGAGTGGTTATCTCTTGCCTATTCAAGTTGTTTGCAGCAAGTTTGTTTAAATCTAGGAGTTGCTTTTAATAACTTCTTTGAGAAAAGAGCGGGTTATCCGTCCTTTAAGTCAAAGCATGGCAAGCAATCGATACAATATCCTCAAAACGTTAAAGTTTTAAAAAACTGCATGAGTATTCCGAAAATCGGGGAAGTAAAAGCAGTTATTCATAGGAAGATTGAGGGAAAAACTAAAACCGTAACCATTTCTAAAAACTGTTCTAATCAATATTTTGCTTCGGTTTTATTTGAAGATGGACAACAGAAACCAGATTCAAATACAGATGGAAAAGCAGTGGGTATTGATTTGGGGTTAACTCATTTTGCTATAACCTCAGACGGGTCTAAATTTGATAATCCTAGAATACTCAACAAGTATGAAAAGAACTTGAAGAAAAAACAGCAAGACTTATCTAGAAAAGTTAAAGGCTCTAGCAATAGAAACAAATCTAGAAAACTTGTTGCACGAGTTCATAGAAAAATTACTAACTGTCGTGAAGATTTTCTGCATAAGCTATCACGTAGGATAGTTAACGAAAACCAAGTTATTTGTGTAGAAAATCTCAATGTAAAAGGAATGATGCGAAATCACTGCCTTGCTAAATCTATCCATCAGGTGGGTTGGGGGATGTTTTGCACCATGCTTAAATACAAAGCAGAACAAGAAGGAAAAGTTTATCAAGAAGTCGATAGATTTTTCCCAAGTTCAAAGACTTGCCATGTCTGTCTAAATCAAGTTGGGAGCTTACCCCTTGATATACGAACTTGGACTTGCTCCCAATGCAACACGACACACGACAGAGATGTGAATGCAGCAAAAAACCTCAGAGATGAGGGACTACGACTAATACAGACCTCTGGAACGGGGGATAAAGCCTATTGCCCAGATGTAAGACCTAGTAGTAGAGGACGTAAGAAATCTACTGTCGGGCTATTTGTTGGATAGGAAGCCCACACTCCTACCCGATAGGGTTGGTGTGCGGTAGTTCACTTAAAGAAATCCCAAAAAACAGCTATCGCTGCCAAACTAAAAGAATTACGCCACAAACAATAAATCCCATACCGACGACGCGATTGGCAGAAATTGCTTCTCCAAACGCAAAATGTCCTAGTAAGAAAGAAAAAATATAAATTAAAGCAGCAGCAGGGCCAGCAACGCTAAGATTGACGCGGGTTAGCAACATAATATAGGCAATAGCTCCCATGCCGTAGCAAGCTAATCCTGCTAATAACTCCGGTTGCGTGGCTATACTCAAAATATGACCGATCGCATTACTAGCAGTAACTTTTCCTAATTTTAAGGCTCCGAGCTTCAGGAAAAATTGTCCTAACGAGCTAAAAACGATTGCCATTAGTAACAAAGCAAATTCTTTTGGGGTCATATCTGAAATCCTTAGTTCGCAGCCAAAATCTTTATCTTTTGATTTTATCGAGACACGACAGTCATTGAGTCGGCATAAAATAGAAAAACGGGTAGAGGACCGTGATAAGTCCGACCGTATTTCGCGATCGCCGGATTCGTCGTCGGTCTTCCGCAAACGCCCACAATACCGCTTTCTTTAGGAATTAAACGACTCTTAGAAATCAACCAAACCAGCTTACCACTTTTGATATCCGTAGTATTTCTCAGCGTTGTATTCGCGTCTAATTGAGCTAATTCTTTAGCCGTTTCCACGTAATCGCTACGATAAAGTCGCTTGATACTATTTTTGAAGTCAGAGATCCGAATGTTGGGAACGTAAGATCGCTTTGTCGCCCGATCGGGAACTAGATTTATTGAGGAACCAGGACTATTGCGGAAATAAATGGCTTCTGTTGTAGCAGGACAGCTTATTTCGGTAAATTGAGGCGGATGGCTGGCAAGTGCCGTGGCTATCGGCCCTCCAATGCTCAAGACGGCTAAACTAATGCCAACGATGAGTAAAATTTGCGGTTGTTGTAATGGTTGAGTAATTTGTAATTTATGCCATTCCATTTTCTGTGCAAATAATGCCAATCCCAAAGCGGGGAAAAGACAGAAAAGAGGAATTGTAGCTGCATAAGGTCTTGTTCCTGCATCCCAGGGGGGAACAAATGGCACTGAGAGCAAAATCCCCATCGCCATCGCTAACATTAAAGATGCTGTTGCTTGTTGGCGTTGGCGGTAGCAATTGACTATTGCAAAAACACTCGACAATTGCAGCAAGAAATTGATGCGACTGCTTCTGACAAAAGAAAAGACAAAATCGTCGAAGAGAAATTGCTGCCAAGCGCGAATAGACCCCGTTACTAAACCAATGGGATTAGCTTTCAGTGCTTCAATTGCTATTTCGCGAACTCTGAGAGATCTTGCGGGTTCTGCTAGTTTTAAAATTTCTGGATAATCGGCTCGGATGGTCGCCCAATTTCCATCTACGATTAAACCATAAAGCGTGTAAAAGAAATTAGCATTCGAGATGGCATTGGGAGTACTAGCAACTTTAAAAATGAAGGAATTTAAGATAAAACCCAATAAAACGACGCTAAAAGCCGCGATTGCCCAAGGGGCAGCGGCAAAGCCGATCGCAAAACGCACGGATAGAAAAGATGTGCCTCGAAACGCCCAAGCGCCCCATAAAATTAAGGCGGGTAAAATAAATAAAGCCCCAACGCGAGCATTTAATGCCAATGTCAGCAGAAAAATACCCAATAAGCAAAGCTTCTGATGTTCTTTAAGCGCACCTCGCCAAAGAACGGCTAATCCTATCGTACCGAGCGCTATGCCCCAATGTTCTGTCATTACTTGACCGATAAAGGGTTTGTAAAATAGAAAGATGAGCGTCACGATTAGTACGGCGGGAGCAATGCCATAGCTATGTTGCACTTCGCGAGCGAGTAAAAAGCAGGCGATCGCGTTGATTAAAACTAAAATTGCTAAAGTAATTTGTAAATTCTGTCCGGTAAGTCCTAATAGCGTTGCCAAGACTCCGCCGAATATAGGTCGCCAGGAAGCAATGAGAAAGGTAGTATTGGCTAAGTTTTTTCCTTCTAAAAGGTTGAGAGCGGCGGTATAATAATTGATTGCATCGCTTGAGGGTAAAAAGCCAGCTATCGTCATTCCATCGCTGAGTCCGCTACGCCAAAAGCGCGATAACTCTATGGCAAATAGCGCGAGAGTGCCGCTAAAACTAGTTAGGATTCCGATCGCGCCTGGAGGATAATAAGCTAAGTAAAGTAGCGATGCGATCGCAACAAATAACCAAGTAAAGTCATTGGCAGCAAGCAATATATTCAGTTTGCTCGGCACGCTGACGAGTAAAATCGCCGAGTAAATTGATATGCCAACAATAAAAATAACTAAGGAATAGAGCCATCTATTATCTAAATTAGCTAGAAGTTTTTTGAATCTCATTGGGCTTACTAATACTAATTTAAATTTTTACAATTTTTTGTTTAGAGAAGATTAGATCGATATATCCTCGTCGATCGACTAATCGTTCGATCTGTTCGCGTCGAGCTAGTGCTAGTTGACCTTGGCGAGCGAGTACATATATAAAATATTTTTTGGCTTCAAAAAATTCGAGTAATTTTTGTGGTGAAAATCCTAACTCCACCATACTTTGTGGGGCATATTCTAAAGCTACTACTAAATCGGGATTGGCTGCTAGGGTTTGTTGCATTCCATAACAAACAGGCAATTCGTATCCTTGGACATCGATTTTGATAAATTTAACGGCTGTTTTCTCTATTTCAGATGAGACGAAACTGTCAATCGCTTGCATGGGAACGACAGAAATTTTTCTGCGAGCAAGTCCAGATTTTCTATAGTCTTCTGTGACTACTCGACAATCGGCATGATGCTTTTCATTGTGCCAAAATTCTATTGTTCCCGTCGTTTCTCCTACGGCTGCGTGTATAGGAATAATAATATTTTTGGTTTTACAACGCGCGATCGCTTCTTTTAGCATGAGAAAATTATCGCGATCCGGTTCAAAAGCATAGACTTTAAAATCATCCGCGATCGCTTTTGAAAAAACAATTGTAGTATAACCAATATTCGCCCCAATATCTAAGATATTTCCTCCTCTAAAAAGAGCGGGATATTTTCTGCTTAAACCAAAAAAAGGATCTTCAAAATACTGTTTGTACCAACAATAAAAAATCCAAAATAAACGTTTTGTCCAAGGAAATTGGAGCAATCCTACTTTATTGACTGCTCGATAGATCGACAAAACAATTTTTTGAAAAAGGTGCATCGTTCAATCGTGCTAAAGTTGTTTTTCTAGAACGACTAGAATGCGAAAAGCCAAAAACCGACTCATGAATGAAAGAGAATCTTCTAAGGCTAAAACGGATTTTAATAACGGCATTGGAAGCATAGAAGGCTTATCGAATCCGCCGCTGAGGGGATAAGCAAAAAATGCCATTCGCCGATGATACACCTTGCGAAATTGCGGGTATTTTTTCTTAAAAGCCTTGAACTTTCTTTCAAATAAAATCGTCGCAAAAGCTTGATTAGAATCAAACGGTTGACGATTTGGCGAAGGTTCAACCAATCTTAACGGATCTTGCTTAAAGTTGACTGGTTCTGGATGTATGAAATGGTAAACGGGCCATGAAGCAAAAGAAATATATGGCTCCATCATTGCCAATCTACCGCCAGGACGCAACACTCGCAAAGCTTCATCAAAAAACAGACTGACATTTTCAATGTGATGCAGAACATCAAACATCACAAAATTATCAAAACTTTGAGCGGGAAAAGGCAAATCTTGAGCGTCAGCAACGACATCGATCCAAGGAAGCGGAACGATATCGGTAGAAGTGACATTAGGAGCAAATTCTTTAAAATTGCCACTCCCCCCACCGAGTTCTAATGTATTTCCAGAAATGAGTTGCGCTGCTATTTCTTTGTACCAACGAGTGTAAAGAACTCGAAGAATTGGCTTTTTTTCCCAAATTACTTTGTGCAGTTGCAGAATTTCTTCTGACATTTTTCAATATTTTTTTGAGTTAGATAATCGGGTAATTTAAATATTAAAGAAACTTGATTTTTTTAGCAGCATAGAGACACATTTTTAAAAGAACTATTCCTTCTTTAAAATGCGCAATATTAGAACTGCCATAAGTTCTCGGAACGTATCTAACTGGAATGTCCTTCATTTGCAGTCCTAACTTAGCGGCTCCGAAAAGTAAATCGAAATCTCCAAAAGGATCGAATTCGCCAAAATAAGAGCGATTGGCTGCAAGTCGCCGATAATTTTCCCTCGAAATAGCTTTAGTCCCGCACAGAGAATCTTTAATTTTATTATTGAGTAGATAAGACAATAACCAGGCAAAAAATCGATTAGCCATGCGATTGAGCCAAGGCATTGCTTGAGAACTTACCGGATAAATTAATCGACATCCATTGGCAAATTCGCAATTTCCAGAAGCGATCGCCTCAAAAAAATAGATTAAATCTTCTGGTTTGACAGTAAGATCGGAATCGAGAATGATGAAAACATCTCCTGTCGCCATCGCAAAACCTTGACGGACGGCATCGCCTTTGCCTTTTCCCGTTTGCTGGCAAATTTTAATATCGTACCGTTTGCCATATTGCGCTTGGACTCTTTGAATTTCTTCCCAAGTGTTATCGCTAGAGTGTCCTTCGATAAAAATGATTTCGGTATGTTTGCCTAACTGAGGCATTCTGGTAACGCAGCTTTCGATATTGCCAGCTTCGTTGCGAGCGGGGATAATTACCGAACAGCTTAAGTTTTTGAGATTCTGCTTGACTTCAACATGGCTGGGTTTCATTCTAGCTACCACATACTCGCTCAAGCAGAGATTATTAAAAACGGGTAATGGTGCTAAGAATTTGTTGCACAACCAAGAGACGATAGGAATACGCTTGGGAAATAATAAACGCTTACCGTGAAAGATAACCTCAAATCCTTCGAGATCGAGTAAATTATGAATATCTTGATAGCTCAGCCAGTTCAAGTCGTGTACGGGCATTCTTTGACCGAGTGAAGTTGCTAACTTCAAAATGGGTTCCCAGGCTGGATTGTGAAAGGTTAAGATAAATCTCGTAGAAGGAGTACAAGCAGAGCGAACGTTAAGCAACGCTTTTTGAATGTTCTCGAAATAGCTAACTGTATTGGCGAGAATTACATAATCGAAAGTGCGATCGCATTGATAATCTTCTGCATCCTCAACCAAAAATTCTAAATAGGGAAATCTTTGTCTGGCTATTTCGGTTGTGTGAGGGTTAACTTCTACTCCTAAACCATAGTTAGGCTTAACAGAATTAAGTAAATTTCCAAGTCCCGATCCGATTTCTAACACATCCGAATCAGAGCGTACAAAAAATCTATATAAACGCTCTAAATCTCGATAATAGTATAGATTGCGCTTTCTCCATTTTTCTAAGGGTAAAGAGTTGGTCGCCAATAACCTTTTTTTGGATGATAGGCTGCTAATCATGAAAAATTTGGACGAACAGAATTTAGAGATACAGTAGTCTATCTCGGTAAATTAAACGATGAGTATTGTATTTTACAATTTCTATAATTTTGAACTGAAGCTATGGTTATATTGGCAAATTATTTAATCAAAAAATCAAAGGGAAGCAGAGCATATACCCCTTTAGGGTCGTTAATCGTTTGAAGATTGGCTATTTCTTTTTTAAATTTCTGAAATTCAACGGTTAAAGGATCTGAGGATTGTGCGACTTCTGTGCCTTTAATTTGAAAAAGTCTTTCTACGAGTTCTGTTTCAAAACTTCGTCTGTTGGGATATTCGTCAACTTCCCAATCATTGCCGAGATTGGCTTCTTTAGCAGCCTCTGCAATAGCAGCATCTAGTCCGCCAATTTGGTCTACTAAACCAATTTTTTTGGCATCTGCTCCCGACCAAACCCGTCCTTGAGCGATTTGAGCGACTCTTGCTTTGGGCAAGTTGCGAGATTTGGATACTTTATCGAGAAACATCTCGTAAACTTGGTTGACGTATTGCTGAAGAATAGCGATTTCCTGTGCGGTTTTGGGGCGAGTAGACGTATTAATATCGGCTAAACGGGCTGTTTCGACAACATCCCAAGTAACGCCGTTATTTTTGGCGATTTGCTGTAAATTAAATAAAAGACCAAAAACGCCAATAGAACCTGTAATCGTGGTAGGTTCGGCAAAAATCCGATGTCCTCCAGTGGCTATCCAGTAGCCGCCAGAAGCCGCTACATCGCCCATCGAAACGATAACGGGTTTCTGGGCGCGCAAAAGTTGAACTTCGCGTAGAATGATTTCTGAAGCCGTAGCACTGCCGCCTGGACTGTTAACGCGCAAAACAACAGCTTTAACATCTTCATCTTCTCTAAGCTTGCGCAATTCTTTAGCAAAGCGATCGCCGCCGATTTCCTGGATGCCTCCTTCCCCATCAACAATCGAACCTTCTGCGTAAATAACGCCAATTTTGTTATTAGAAGATTTCTTTTGCGCCTCTCTAACCGGAACTCTAGCATAAGTAGCCAAATCGATCTGCACAAACGATTTCTCTTCATCCGAGGAGGTATCTTTTTGCTGACCCGTCAGTTGTTTGAGTTCTTCGAGAGCATTATCATAATAGGCAACGCGATCGACAAGTTTTTCCGTGCGCGCTTCTTCGGGTTTTAAAAATCCTTTTGTATCGGCAATCTGTTGTAATTTTGAGGTAGGAATTTTTCGAGTTTGACTGACGGTGTTGAGAAAATCTCCCCAGATCCCGTTAAGTAACGCCGAGATTTGTTGGCGGTTTTCTGGAGAAAGATTTTGTCTGGTATAAGGTTCGACGGCTGATTTATAATTTCCGACGCGAACCACTTGCACCCCAATCCCAAATTTTTTCAGTGCATCGGCAAAAAATAACGGTTGCGAATTCAACCCGTTAATTTCCATCGTGCCCATCGGATTGAGAATATTAGTATTGGCGATCGAAGTTAAATAATATTCTTGTTCGCTAACATCAACATCGTAGGCAATAATTTTTTTACCAGCATCGCGAAAACGTTGCAATGCCAAGCGAACTTCTTTTAGGGTTGCGTAGCCGTTACCAGGAGAAGTCTTTCTCCCATCCAAGAAAATTGCTACTATTCGTTTATCTTTGGTCGCTTTATCGATCGCGTCGATAACTTTGCGCAGCGCGATCGCAGGTGCTTCTGGTTCTGAAAAGGCTTGAGATAAAGTAGCGCTACGTTCTGTATCGCTAATCTGAGTCGCTAGGTCAAATACTAGAACCGATTTGTCTTTTACTGTCGGCCCGCCTTCAAGCGAAGCTGCTGCTAGCAGCAGAACAAATAAACTACCCGTTCCGAGAGCAAAAAACAGGATCAGTCCGGTAAGACTGCCTAGTACGCTGGCAAAAAATTGTTTGGTAAATTGACCCATTTGAATGATGATTATGAATGATGAACCCGCCCGCACGTAGCGAAGCGAGGAGGACGGATGAAAAGTAGGAGTTCAAAGTTCGTAGAGACGCGAAATTTCGCGTCTGTACAAAGTTCAAAAATTTACTTCCGACTTTCGACTTTCGAATGGACGACTTTTCATGTCTTCCTATGCTAGCTTTTGTAGGACGTGAGATTGTTTGAGGGAAGCTAGATTTGCATTGCCCGTACAGAAAAGAACGGTTGTTATTTGGGCTATCAATAATTGTACGGTTTCGTGAAGACTCTCTTTCGATTGAGAGGCGGCTTGTAGGAAGGGTAGTGCCAATCCTGCTAAATCTGCCCCCAACGCGATCGCTTTAGCGGCTTCGAGTCCGTTGCGCAATCCTCCAGAGGCGATTAAGGGAACGGTCGGGTAGTGCGATCGGATGTCGGCAATACATTCGGCTGTGGGAATTCCCCAATCGGCAAAGGTTCTGCCTAATTCTTGCTGCAAAAAGTTTTCTGCCCGTTCGCTTTCCACTTTTGCCCAGGATGTCCCGCCAGCGCCCGCAACATCAATGGCACTTACTCCCGCCTCGATTAATTGCTGTGCCATTTTTGCCGAGATGCCGTTGCCAACTTCTTTAGCAATGACTGGCACGGATAATTTAGAGCATAAAAGATTAATTTTGTCAAGTAATCCTTTGAAATTTGTATCTCCTTTGGCTTGGACGCACTCTTGTAGGGGATTGAGGTGCAAAATAAGAGCATCGGCTTCTAGGATGGCGATCGCCTGCAAACATTCTTCTAAACCGTAAGTGTAGTTTAGCTGTACGGCTCCGAGATTAGCAAACAGGAGAATATCGGGAGCGAGCGATCGCACCGCAAAAGTATCGGCGACTTCCGGCTTTTCTACGGCGATTCGCTGAGAACCTACTCCCATAGCCAGTTTATAGGTTTGAGCAATTTCTGCCAATCGATAGTTAATCGTTTTTGCTCTTTCGGTTCCCCCCGTCATCGAAGAGATTAACAAAGGTGCATTTAATGACTTGCCCAAAAAAGTTGTCGTCAGATCGATGTCGTTAAAATCCAATTCTGGCAAACAACAATGAGTAAAGCGATAGCGCTCAAATCCATTAGTCATTTGACGAAATTGTACGTCTTCTTCCAAACAAATCCGCAAGTGATCGGCTTTGCGCGTCTGGGTACTACTCATATCAGTTATCAGTTATCAGTTATCAGTAGAAGCAAATGGCTATTAACACAAGTTGTTGGTTACAAATATCGAGGTGATTGCTCCCTCATTATCCCCAACCACCCCTTTACCTCCTGTGTTCCCACGCCACGCGCTCGAATAAGGGGGTAAAGCGGACATAGGAATCGAGTAGGTTATTAGCTCTTACAGTTACAATTATCAGTTACTAGCGAACCGCAAACCAAGTTTTTTCATTAAAGCCCATGCTTCACCTAACAGAAAATTGCCATAGTATTTCTTTTTCTAAGTGAGAAACATCCCTTCTGCCTTAATAACGATAAGCTATATACCTCTTTTAAAAAATAATTGCTATGTGTCTTGGCATTAACAATTACAAAACGAATCGCTAACGACGGGCTAAAATATAGTGGGCTGAACTAAGCAAAACAGTCTAAGGAGGTAAAAAAATGACGGCTATAAGTTTATCCGAACGAGAAATCGCAATTTTATCGCCAGAAGATATTGCTGCTCTGGCTGCACGTTTAGAAAAAGACGACTATAATAATCCTTTTGAGGCTTTACAGGATTGGCATTTGCTGAGGGCGATCGCGTTTCAGCGTCAAGAATTAATCGAACCCTACGTTCATTTACTCGACATCGAAGCTTATGACGAAGCTTGAGCGGAGGTATCTAAAAACGTTTTTACCGCTTGATTAAAGCTATTCGGTTCGACCAAAAAAGCCCAATGATTGCCTGGAACCTCAACGATTTGTAAATTTTTTAAATAAGTTTTATAAGGTTTGAGTTGCCATTGAGTGCGATTGATTCCCTTTTCGGGTTTGATAAATAAAGTCGGAATCTCGATCGCGCTGGTTAATCCTGCCACTTGCATTACCTCTTCAAAAATGCGATCGCGTGCTTGAACGACGAATTTACTTCCCCACATTCCATTGTTTTTTTGTTCGATACTCGCTTGAAAAACCTGCTTTTGTAACTGAGTCCATCCGCGATATTGTTTCAATTGACGGGCTAATTTTTCAGCTTCTTCATAACTAGAAAATGGCCCCATGATTTTAAGAAAAGGCAAAACTCGATACAGAATAGGAAAAGTTATTTGAAACCAACTCGGAATCTTACCAATAAAAAAAGGATCGACAAAAATCAAACTCCTAAATCTTTCTGGGCGTTCGGTTGCCCAAATTGCTAACAATTTAGCACTCCAAGAATGCGCTAAAACATGAGCGCTAGACCATCCCAGACGATCCATCAATGCTTCTAAATCGCCAATAAAATCTGCAAAAAAATAACCGTTATCGAGTTTGCTGCTGTTTCCATGACCGCGTAAATCGGGAGCTATTATATGGTACTCAGCACTTAAGTCGTTAGCTAAACTCGACCAAACCAAAGCACAATCGGCTAAACCGTGTAGGAGAAGCAAAGGCTTCTTTCCATTATTCCACTCCAAATAAGACAAGCGAAGGTTAGATAACTTTAGCGTTTGACAAATAGGTGCGATCGCATTCATAAAATTATGAATTATGAAATCTCAACCCTCATAATTCACAATTTAGTTATAGATCTTTTTAATTCTTTTTAGCAATCTGTGAATGGCGATCGCGAATCCCTTATTAAATCGCTATCCTTGATTTCCCAATCTTAGAACTCGATCGCCATTCTCCCAATCTCCAGTCACCAGTCACCTTTATAACCTTGATGGATCGCCAGGATTTGTTTCGGGCGTTCGAGAAGGCGGGGGAATTGGTTCTGGATCGGGATCGGTTGGTGGATACGGAGGAGGTAAAGGATCGGGTTGGGGATTCGGAACAGGAGGGTCGGGTAACGGAGTAGGATCGGGAATTGGCGGTTGAGGAATTTCTGGAGGAACGCCAATGGCTACAATGTTCATCGTTTAATATTGCTTTATTAAGCTTAGATTACTATTTTTTTATTGTCCCAACCTGACAATAAATATTCCTCTGTCAAAGGGTTAAACCTTCAGAAAAATAGCGCTTTTGCATAAGTTACGTTTAATGTGAAATGAGGGAAGACAAAATTTTAAAAATTGTAATTTTTATTAATAAATTAAGCGATCTCAACTTAACTAAGCAATGCTCGACAATAACCTAGAACGTAACGATTTTCAGTTAAAATTAACCGAGGAAAATTTTACACGAGCTTTAAAAGAGCTTGCAAGTCTCGATAAAGATTTGGCATCAATTATTGAAAAACTAGGAAATCCTCCTAATTGGACGCGAGAGGCGGGGTTTCCCGGATTAATCCAGATTATTTTAGAACAACAAGTATCTTTAGCAGCGGCAAAAGCAGTATTTAAACGATTGCAACAAATAGTAGTAGCGCTTACGCCAGAAAACTTTTTGGCACTTGACGAAACTCAGTTAAAAGCGATTGGATTTAGTCGCCAAAAAACGCAATACTGTCGCGGACTAGCAAATGCGATCGCCACAGGCGAACTAGATTTAACACAACTAGCAACTCTAGACGAAACAACAATTAGAAGTCAATTAAAACAACTCAAAGGCATCGGCGACTGGACGGTAGATATTTATCTTCTCATGGCGATACAACGTCCCGATGTCTTTCCTAAAGGTGATTTAGCACTTGCGATCGCCATACAAAAACTCAAAGGATTAACAATACGTCCGACTCCCAAAGAATTAGAAATCATATCTCAAAACTGGCGACCGTGGCGAGCAGTTGCAGCAAGAATACTCTGGCATTATTATCTTAATGGGAAATCACTAGTCGGACAAAATTTAAGTTAAGTTAACTGCGATCGCAAGGGAATAGGGAACGGGCAACGGCAAAGAGATTAAGCTGGATTTAACCTATCTAAAAATTTTAACTAACTGGTGTTTCTACAAATTGACTAGTAGAACGCGGCGTCAATAGAATACCCAGATGATGAGGCACTGGGGTTAGCTGAGATTCACTGTTTAATGGGTACGCTATTTAAGCTGTACTGTACTCTGTACTAGCTAGATCGTAATTTACTCTAGACGAGCCGTAATTATTACGTGAAAATGCTGAGAACAACAGCGAATTAAACTATTAATATCCTTATTTATACGAATTTACGATTGCTTTCCTAGACTCTAAGCTAGATATATAGAAAGTTGAGCTAGGAAAAAATCATGATTAAGCAAGTTTTAGTAAAAAGTTTAATTGCTGTTGGCATTACTATTTGGGCTATTCCTTTTTTGAGTGCTGCTTTAGTCGGTTTAATAATTGTTGCTTTAGTTCGCATAAAAGAAAAGGTGACTTTTACGTTATTTCCAGCTTCTCGTAATGAAATTTCTTAATTGAAATCTCGATGGGTCGTTAAGGGCGATCTCCATTTAAAAAAATTTATGTATGTCGATTACTATTCTCCTAATAATAAATCCAAGCTTGCCGTCAGTCTTTATCTTGCTACAGCAATTCCTACTATGTTAGGAATTCTTTTACTCTTGGGCGGACAGCTATCTATCAATCTGAGTCGCTTGGTAATCGGGGGCGTTCCATTGCCCATTGTTATAGATTTCTTAAAGGATGATACTGCTAGAAATGCCTATTTTCAAGGCAATAAAAAGCTTCTCCACAATCGCCTAGACCAGATGGGAGTTGAAGAACAAATTAAAGATTTTTATCGATCGCAAATTAATAGCGAACCAGAACTCGATCGCCATATCCATCAAATCTTCTACGACAACACCGGCTATGTTGGAGAAGCTTATCGAGTTAATGCAGAAGGAATCTTAAAATTTAAGTATTAATTACTAGCTACATTTCAGCAGATATTGTAATAAATGTAACTGAAATTTCATTAATGAAGTGCATCTTGTTACGATAATGATAGGGAAACTCGATCGAAAGGAAGATTGAGCCTAGCTAAGAGGTGAAAAGAAGATGACAGTAGAAATTATTCAAGCGTTTTGGATAATCGCCATTGTTGCGATCGCTTGCGCAATTTTATCTCCTATTTTGATGTGGATTTTA
>JALOOL010000458.1 GCA_025454425.1 Hydrococcus sp. Prado102
GGAGACAAGTAAGAATATTGAATCCTAAACTTTGAACTTTGAACTTTGAACTTTGAACTTTTTTTGAACTTTGAACTTAGATCGCTGATAACTGTTAAAAGGTTCCTCCAATCCCCAAGCGTCCTGCCAAACCAGGACTTAAAGGAATTAACGTTGCCAACATCAAAAAGAGTGCCAATAAACCCCACGCAGCGCGAGTATCGTCGGGTTCGGTTAATTCATTTAGCGCAGGACGCTCTAAATCTCGCTGTAAGAACAAGATAACAACTGCCCAATACAAAGGAATAGGATTGCTCGGACTTGCTAAAGCGACTAATCCCAACAGAATTAAAGTCGCAATACTAGCGCGTCTTGCCGTTTTTCGTCCGTAAATCGCTTGGACGATTCTACCGCCATCTAACTGTCCGGCGGGCAATAAATTTAAGGCAGTAATGAGTAAACCCAACCAACCAACTAACGTCAATGGGTGAACGTCAACGATAGGCTTTAGCAATGCTTCTCCCAGTACGACTTTAGCGAGACTGCCTACCAAAATCGAGCCTTGGAAAAATTGCGTGGGAATTTGGAAGTAACTGCCGGAATGGGATAAACTCAATCCCAAAACCAACATAACTAAAGAAACAATCCCGCCCAAAGCTGGCCCGGCAAAAGCGACATCAAAAAGCACAGAACGATTGGGAATTAACGACTCAAAACGAGTAATTGCCCCAAAAGAGCCGATTTGCCAAGTCGGAAGGAAAAATGGAACGCTCAGACGGAGATTATGACGTTTTGCAAGCAAGCGATGTCCGAATTCATGAGCGGCAAGAATCGTCCACAGTCCCAAAGTTAGAGGAATTGCTTCTCGGTAGCGACCGAGATTGTTAAATAGATCGAAGCCTAATAAAATACCAGATGCTTCTAAACTGGTGGCAATAGTAGCAACTAACAGGACGAGGGCAAGATTTTTTTGGGCTAAGGTCGTCGGTTGAGGGTCGTTGGTACTGGGAAGGATAATGATGACGGGTTTATTTTCGGTTCCCTCAACTAAAAACAGGCGATATTTTTCTTGGAAAGATTCTTTTAACTTTTCTGATAGGCGATCGTAGACGAAATCGGGTTCTCCTCTGAGATTTCCCTTAAAAATAGCTCCTTCTTGATACGAAATCGTTTCTGTGGCGAAAAAAGTATCAATTCCAAAAATTCCTTTGATGATGTTTAGGTCGGCTTCTGGGATGGGTAGAACTTCTGGGACAATTGGTTGAGCTTGTTGAGTGGGGCTTTCTATCGTTCCAGAAGTTTGAGGGGTAGTTTCTTGTTGTTCTGCTTTAAGGCGTTGAGCAGCTTTCTCTTTTAAGATGGCATCTTGCCCTTCATTTCTGAGGCGACTTCCTAAATAGATGTATACAACCATAGAACCCACCAGCAAGAAAAGAATGCCGACGAGATTGACATAAATTCCTAGCGCAAATAAGCCAAAGAAAACCAGCCAAGGAGCCATCAGAACGACCGATTGCAACCAGGCGAGAATCCCTAATTTGCCATACGATTTAGTTCGATTGTAGCCCCAAGCCAAAATTCCAAGGGCAATTAAAAGAAAGGCAAAGATTGCAGTCGTTTCTGATGCGTTAGTCATTTTACTTTTGTTCCCTTGTCTTCGGAAGTCGGAAGTTTAGTAGTTCGGGAGTTCAGAAGTTCAGTAGTTCAGTAATCAGTAAGGAATACATCAGTTAATATCTCCCTTGTCCGCCCTGTCTACCTTGTCCCCCTTGTCCTCCTTGTCCTCCTTGTCTCCAAAAGTCTCCCTTGTATAGGCGAAGGATGACTTAGGGTTGACTTTGATGGTGGAGAGCGGCGCGAAGGTTTCCTTGATAGCGTTCTAGAAGACGATCGCACTCTTGAACATCTAAGCCACTCCAGTGCATCAATAGAGCCAGTTTAACCCGTTTGCCACTTTTGTCTAATAAATCGTTAGCTTGTTGGCGGTCGAGTTCGGTTAAATCTTGTAAGATGCGTAAAGCGCGATCGCGTAGTTTTTGGTTGGTCACGGCGACATCGACCATGCGATTGCCGTATACTTTCCCCAAGCGTACCATCACCCCCGTAGACAAGATATTTAATGCCATTTTAGTAACGGTTCCTGCTTTTAGTCGCGTCGAACCCGCTAAAATTTCGGCTCCGACCAGCAAGCGAATATCGACATCTGCCTCAATTTCAACTTGAGAAGCGGGAACGCAACTCATATAAATCGTCGTCGCGCCTCGTTGCTTGGCGGCTTCAATTGCACCTCGCACGAAAGGCGTAGTTCCCCCAGCCGTAATCCCGACCACTACATCTAAGTTATTAACTTTTCGCTCGGCGATCGCGCTAGCGCCTTGTTCGGTTTGGTCTTCTAGATCTTCTGAACTGCGTACCAAAGCCGCCGCACCCCCAGCAATAATGCCCTGTACCAGTTCCGGCGGGGTGCAGAAGGTGGGGGGACATTCGGCAGCATCCAATACGCCCAAACGCCCGCTAGTCCCCGCTCCAACGTAAAAAAGCCGACCTCCCCGCCGCAATGATTCGGCTGTAAGGTCGATCGCTTCGGCTAGTTGGGTTCGTGCTTTGGCAATGGCGGCTAAGGTTTGAGCATCTTCTTGATTGAACAGATCGACTAGTTCTACCGAAGTCAATTTATCTAAATTTTGACTGTTCGGGTTAATCTGCTCGGTTAGGAGATGTCCTCTTTCTTCTAATTTGTCCATAGTTATTGGTTATTGCCTACAGTAGCCCTTCGAGCCGACGACGAATGTTCTCTAACTCAGACGAAGACATTTCTGAGTCAGTTTCCGTTTCGGTAGCCTTTTCGGTTTCCGAATACTGACCGTCTGGATTCCAGTCGGTGTTATCGACATTTTTATCGGGGGGAATTTCGAGCTTTCCATCTCCGATAAGTTCCCATTCATAATCGGCGCTGCGACAGAATTCCTCAATTTCCTCAGAATCTATTGATTCGACCGTGGGAGCGGGGAAGTCTTGTGCTTCTAGCAACAAAGCGTAACGAGTCGCATCGTCTTCTGATTCAAACATCAACACTTTATTGCGATCGCCCATTTGAATAGTATGAATGCCCTCATTTTCGGTTCGAGCATTAAACAACAGTACGAATACGCGCATAATCAGTCTTCCTATAGGAATCGATTTTAACTACAGGAGCCTAGAGAATTAGGGTCATTTAAATTAAGAATATCCAACAATGAGGCAATTTGAATACTGACTTTAAGCGATTGGGAAAACTAAATGTATAGCCCTTTCTCGATTTCTCTCAATCGTCTTATGTTCGACTACAACAATACTAAACCAGAAATTCAGAAAAAAATCGCCTCGGCTGAGGATACACCTGTTGAGGTTTTACAACAAGTAAGTAAAGATAGCGATCGCGATCGTGCAATTTATGAATGGAAAGCAAGATATTCCTATTGATGCCTTAAAAGTTTTAGCAAGCGATCGCGACGATAGCATTCGCGCAAGAGTTGTTCGCAATCCAAATACGCCTATAGATATTTTAGAGAAATTAGCAAGCGATCGCAGTATAAATGTTCGTTTAACCGTTGCTAAAATGACGCGATCGACAGAACTTTTGGCTAAATTAGCAGGCGATCTCGATAAAAAAGTTCGTCTAGCTGTTCTTTTTCTTAGATCGCTGGTTATAATCTAACGCGATCGCCTTTGTAATTTTATCTAATGACACTAATCATAACTAATGACGACGGGATCGATGCGCCTGGCATTCGGGCGCTATACAAAGCTTTAAATAATCAAGGCATTATTGTTGCCCCCAAAGATCATTTATCGGGATGCGGACATCAAGTAACGACCACGCGCCCCATTCATTTACAAAAGCGATCGCCAAACGAATATGCTGTTGATGGAACCCCTGCTGACTGTACTCGTCTAGCGATTACTCATATCGCCCCAGAAACGAAATGGGTGCTATCGGGGATTAATGCAGGAGGTAATTTAGGTATTGATACATACATTTCGGGAACGGTTGCTGCGGTGCGAGAAGCAGCGAT
>JALOOL010000136.1 GCA_025454425.1 Hydrococcus sp. Prado102
CCGATGCTTCTGGCGGTACGTCGCAAATGGCACACGATATGGCAATGCAACGCATCATTCAAGCAGGAGGCATCCCTGTCACTTGGCAGCAAGTCCTTTTAGAATTCCAGCGCGACTGGGCGCGTCGCGAAACTTACGATGCAGTCATAGGATTGGCTAAAGAGCATTCTGGCGCTTATGGCATTGGCGTTGAGTATGCCTATACAATGGTTCACGGACAAGCACCGAGCGATAAAAAAGAATCTGCCGTAGTAGGTTAGCTTCAGGATTGCACAAAACTTTGAGCGAGCAAGATGCTCGCCCTACAGATTGACCAATTTTTTTAGGTAGTACGAGCGTCTCGCTCGTGTTTAATCCCACGCAAGAATAAAGTGAGGGAGAGAATGTTTGATGATACTTCTGAAGTCCAAACGAGCGACCTACTAAACCAACCAGTTACCGCCGTCCTTTCACAACTAGTCAAACCAGGACGCGAACAGGGTTATGAGGAATGGTTAAAAGGGATTTCTGCTGCTGCGAAAGCCTTTGACGGACACTGTGGAGTCAGTATCATTCGACCGCAAGACCGCACTCATCCAGAATATGTGGTAATTCTAAGGTTCGATCGCTACTCCAAACTCAAAGCCTGGATGGAATCGGATCTTCGTAAAGAATGGATCGAGCGATCGCTTCCATTGATAGAAAAACCCCAAGATGTCCAGGTTCTTACGGGTTTGGAAACTTGGTTCACCTTGCCCGAAAAACCCTTAAAAGCCCCGCCTCCTCGTTACAAAATGGCGCTAGTAACTTGGTTGGGAGTCTTTTGTACGTTGGTTGTTGTCAGTCATTTGCTTTCGCCCATTACTTCGCAGATACCTCATATCCTCAGTCAACTGATTACCACAGGAATAGTGGTAGCTTGTCTGACTTATCTAGTAATGCCTAACCTAACGCGCCTATTTTATAAGTGGTTGCATCCAAATTCGTAGTGCCAGCATCTTACTCGCTATAAAAACTAAATAAAGCTTATGAACAGTCATCTTAAGCAAATTCTGAGTCGGCGTTATTTCCTACAGGGAGCGGCAGCGAGCAGTATTGCCTTAGTCGTCGGTCGTCAAATCAAGGGCGATCGCGTCCGCGCGCAAACTCCCCAATCTGCCGATATCATCCTAACCAACGCACGTATTACAACGATGGATCGCGATCGACCTACTGCTACAGCAGTAGCGATGGCTGGCGGGAAAATTCTAGCGGTTGGTAGCGATGAAGAAATTCTACAACTGCGCGGAGCCAACACGCAGATCGTCGATGCAGGCGGACGAGTGACGATTCCTGGCTTGAACGATACCCACTCCCACATGGTTCGCGGCGGACTTAACTACGCGCTAGAACTGCGTTGGGATGGCGTTCCTACCCTTGCCGAGGCAATGGATCGGCTCAAAGCGCAGATAGCTCGCACTCCGTCAGGACAATGGGTGCGGGTGGTTGGGGGTTTCTCGCCCTGGCAGTTTGCCGAAAAGCGGATGCCGACTCTTGAAGAACTCAATGCGATCGCGCCTGATACGCCAGTCTTTATCTTGCACGTTTACTCTAGCGCCTTATTGAATCGCGCTGCCCTGCAAGCATTGAAAATCGATCGCAACTTCCCCGACGATCGCTATCACGGCGGCACTATCGAGCGCGACAGCAACGGCGATCCTACTGGTCTTTTGTTAGCCACGCCTTCGGCATTAATTCTTTACTCTACCCTATTCGACGGTCCTAAACTCGATACCGCCCAGCAGTTGCTCTCGACTCGTCACTTCATGCGCGAAATGAATCGCTTGGGCGTTACCAGTACCCTCGATTGCGGTGGCGGTTTTCAAGCATGGCCCGAAGACTACTCGGTTATTCAGGAACTAGACCGACGCGGCGAATTGACCATGCGGATTGGATTTAGCACATTCATTCAGCGCCCGGGTTACGAACTAGAGGATTTTACGCGCTGGACGCAGAAATATCGGATCGGGGAAGGAGATGAATGGTTTTATCTTATCGGCGGCGGCGAAATGTTAGTGCGATCGGCTTATGATTTTGAAGTGTTTGGGCTACCGCGTCCCGAATTGCCTCCCAATGCCGAATCGGATCTCGAAGCGGTCGTTCGCTTGCTGGCTCAACAAAAGTGGCCGTTTCGCTTTCATGCCACTTATGACGAGACGATTTCGCGTCACCTCGACGTGCTTGAGAAAATCCACCGCGATACACCCATCGACAAACTTCACTGGGTCGTCGATCACGGCGAGACGTTAACCGTCCGCAATATCGAGCGGATTAAAGCACTCGGCGGCGGGGTTGCCATTCAAAATCGGATCGCCTTTCAAGAGCGCGAATTCCTCGATCGCTACGGGGCTGAAATGGCTGCCAATGCACCGCCGATTAAAAGAATGCTAGAAATGGGCGTACCCGTTGGGGCTGGAACCGATGCTACGCGGGTTTCCAGCTACAATCCCTGGCTTTGCCTGGAGTGGTTGGTAACGGGTAAAGGTGTCGGTGGAACGCCTTTACTTAACAGTCAAACAAAGCTCGATCGCGATACTGCCTTACGTATGTGGACTGACAATGGTTGGTTTTCTAACGAAGAAAACGTTAAAGGGCGGATTTCACCTGGGTTGTACGCCGATCTTGTCGTTCTAAACGAAGACTATTTCACCATCCCAGAAGACAAAATTCGGGAGTTGGAATCGGTGCTAACTATCGTCGGCGGTAAAGTCGTCTGGGGTGTGCAGGAATTTGCCGAGTTGATGGAACCGTTGCCGATGCTGCAACCAGAATGGTCGCCCGTAAACTATTACGGTGGTTTTTACAAACAAGCGTAAATGTTTTACTGCGATCGCACCCTCAACAAGCAGTAGGGTGGGCAATGCCCACCCTACTAAAATCATATTTATTAGGAGGACAACGATTATGTTTGCCACAACAACAGAACGAGCCGATGTCATCTTAACCAATGGTCGCATCGCCACTCAAGACGATCGCCGTTCCTTTGTTTCTGCCGTCGCCATCAAAGACGGACGCTTTCTTGCCACGGGTACAGAACGGGATGTAATGGCATATCGAGGAGACAGCACCCAAGTTATCGATCTTAAGGGCAAAACCGTTATTCCTGGTTTGTACGACTCTCATATTCATCTCATTCGCGGCGGTCTGAACTACAACATGGAACTGCGCTGGGATGGCGTTCCTTCTCTGGCAGATGGATTGCGGATGTTAAAAGAACAGGTAAAACGGACTCCCCCGAACCAATGGGTGCGCGTGGTTGGCGGTTGGAATGAATTTCAGTTTGCTGAGAAACGACTGCCGACTTTAGATGAGATAAATGCGATCGCGCCGGATACTCCCGTTTTCATCCTACACTTATACGATCGCGCCTTACTCAATAAAGCTGCATTGCGAGCAGTTGGATATACCAAAGACACTCCCGAACCAATCGGAGGCGAGATTCAACGCGACAGCAATGGCAATCCCACCGGACTGCTAATTGCCAGACCGAATGCGATGATTCTTTATGCGACTTTGGCAAAAGGCCCGAAACTTCCGCCAGAGTATCAACTCAATTCCACTCGTCATTTCATGCGGGAACTCAATCGTTTGGGCGTTACCAGCGTCATCGATGCAGGTGGTGGCTTTCAAAACTATCCCGACGACTATCAAATCATTGACGAACTACACCGTAAAGGCGAACTAACCGTCCGCATTGCCTACAATCTATTTACTCAGCGACCCAAGGAAGAATTAGAAGACTTTTCCAACTGGGCAAAAATCGTCAAACCCGGTCAGGGAGATGATTATTATCGCATGAACGGGGCGGGGGAAATGTTAGTGTTCTCGGCGGCGGATTTCGAGGATTTCTTAGAACCTCGTCCCGACCTCAATGAATCCTTAGAAAGCGAACTCAAACCCGTAGTTACACTACTCGCACAGAATCGCTGGCCCTTCCGCTTGCACGCGACCTATGACGAGTCGATTACTCGCTTTCTCAACATCTTTGAAGAAGTCAATCGCGAGGTTCCCTTTGATGGTTTGCATTGGTTTTTCGACCATGCAGAAACGGTGAGCGATCGCAACATCGAACGCATTAAAGCACTCGGCGGCGGAATTGCCGTGCAACACCGCATGGTATACCAAGGCGAATACTTTATCAACCGCTACGGCGCTAAAGCTGCCGAACGCACCCCTCCAGTTGCCCGTATGTTGGAGATGGATTTGCCTGTCGGTGCGGGAACCGATGCGACGAGAGTTGCCAGTTACAATCCTTTTGTTTCGTTATATTGGATGACTTCAGGAAAAACTATCGGCGGTACGCAATTGTATCCAGAAGCAAATCTTTTAGATCGTATGGAAGCATTGCGATTGTATACAGTAGGTAGCACTTGGTTTTCATCCGAAGAAGGCAATAAAGGGTCGATTGTACCGGGACAGTTAGCCGATTTAGCCGTTCTTTCTGATGATTTCTTTTCTATCCCAGAAGAGCAAATCAAGCACCTAGAATCAGTCCTAACCATAGTGGGCGGCAAAATAGTGTATGGGGCAGGGGATTTTAAAGATCTCGATCCAGAAGCATTGCCCGTGATGCCAGAATGGTCGCCCGTTGCCTACTACGGAGGATATTATTCTCAAACTCCCGTGTCTGCTTGTTCTAAAGCACATATATGTACCTCCGCTTGCGATCGTGCCCCTGTACGCGCTCATAAACCTAGCTGTCGCAATATTTTTGCTTCTCTCAATCAGTTGGGCAATCTAGCTGGTTTTTGGGGGTCTGGCTGCGATTGTTATGCGTTTTGAAGCAGTGTTAACAACACTCAATGTTAAACTAAGTCTTATCTGATGAAAGAGGGTTAATGCCTACCCTACAATTATGCTAGCTACTACCCGACTTGAAAATCTGTTTTCATAACGATAAAAAAAGAGGGAGATTTCCCTCTTTTTAAATATTTATTTTTAGCGTACCTACTTAAGAATCAATTCAATTTACTCTTCAGTCGCCGCTATTGCCATTTCTTCTTCTGGGTCTAGCGCAGGTGGAATATCTAGTTCTTCAACTGCTCTTCCCTCTGCTTGAGCCTGCATTTTCTGACGATACTTCTCAGCCATTTCTTCGGCTTTATCGAAGACTAACTGACGATTCTTGAGCATATCGCCTGCTTCAGGTTCTAATTGCTTGGTCGAAAGAGAAATTCGTCCTCTGTCAGCATCTAGGTCAATGATCATCACTTTCAATTCATCATTGACGTTAAAGACACTGTGAGGAGTATCGATATGGTCGTGAGAAATTTCTGAGATATGCAAGAGTCCGCTGACACCGCCAATGTCAATAAACGCACCGTAAGGCTTGATTCCTCTAACTGTTCCCGTTACAACTTGACCGACTTCTAAGCCGTGCATCTTACGTTCTACTAAAGCGCGGCGATGGCTTAGTACGAGTCGATTGCGTTCTTCATCAACTTCTAGGAATTTTAGGGGTAATTCCTGACCTACCAAATCTTCTTTGGCTTCGCGGGTGCTAATGTGAGAGCCAGGGATAAATCCTCGCAATCCTTCAATTCTGACCAAAGCACCGCCGCGATTGGTCGCGAAGACGTTAGAGCGTACTGTAGCGTCTTCTTTTTGCAGTTGGCGCACTCTTTCCCATGCTCGCATATATTCGATGCGACGAATAGAAAGCGTTAGCTGACCGTCTTCATTTTCATCGGTCAAAATGAAGAATTCTCGCGTTTCGTTAGCTTGCAGTACCTCCACTGGGTCGTCAACTCGGTTAATTGACATTTCCTGAATCGGAATGAAGGCGGCTGTTTTTGCCCCAATATCAATTAACGCCCCCTTGGGTTCCATACTAAACACCGTTCCTGGTACGATATCCCCAGGACTAAAGTGATAGTCGTATTTGTCAAGAAGGGCGGCGAAGTCGTCGTGGGTAAAACCAATATCTCTAGTAGCTGTTTTTTTCTGACTGACCATGTACGTTTTTTAGTAATCTCCTTTGTTGTTATGCCTCCTGCTGATGTACGCGCACTTTAACTGTGTGTAGCCTACACCTGTTCGCATCCCCGATCTTCTTCCTGTTTGCTGGACAGGTTAAGATAGTTCAAGTGGCAACCTTTTTTGCATATCTCAGAGCGTAACCCGTCTGAAAAAAAGATCCAATTATTTATTCTAGCGCTTTTTAAGCGGATTATCTGAGTGTATGCTAGCTCGATAAACTGTTTACTATAATTCTAACTCCCAGAAGAAGTCATAACCGAAGAAGTGTCTTTTAGATCTGGCTCTTCTGAGGCAGGTTTCTTCCAGTTTTCGGTATCTTCTTTCTGTTGTAAAGGATTTTGGAGAAGGTTGAGGGTTTCTACAAAATCTTTGATTCCCTTAAATTTTCCGTAAACAGAAGCAAAGCGCACGTAAGCTACTTCGTTTTCTTGACGAAGCGATCGCAAAACTAATTGTCCGATTTCCTGACTGGTAACTTCTCGCTCGGAACGCTGCTGCAATTGAGATTCGATTTCATCTACAATAGTTTCCATTCGCCTCAAGGAAACTCCCGTTTTTTCGCAAGCTAAAATAATTCCTCGTAGGAGTTTGGAGCGATCGAACGATTCTCGTTGTCCTCCCTGTTTGATGACGGCAATGGGAACGTATTCAATGCGTTCGTAAGTGGTAAATCGGTGCTTGCATTGCAAACATTCTCTACGTCGTCGAATGCTTTGTCCTCCTTCTGTGGAGCGAGATTCTAGTACTCTACTATCGGTATGCTGGCAATAAGGACATAGCATAGTTTCGTGTCATAAATTTTTTATAAAATGCGAAAAGTTGAGCCGTTGACTCATTTCCCGTTAAAAAATTGAGAAAGTAGCGGCTCAAAAACTTTATGTAATATTTAGATGTTATGTAGACTATAACTCGAACATTATTTTTCGATGCGAGGGGGTTCGCGAAATGCGATCGCAAAGAAAATAACAGATAGAGCCATAGCGACTACTAAGATGTAAGCAACGCTTTCCATTTTTAAATTTCCTAAAACTTGCTTTAGTTATAAGTGTATCAAGAAAGTTGCACTGAAGGATAAATTCAGCACTCAAAGATTTTCGTCGAACTTTCTTATTAACGCAAGTCGCTAGTTATAAACAATTAAGTTAGAGATCCCCCTAAATACCCCTTAAAAAGGGGGACTTTGGTTATATTCCCCCTTAGCAAAGTTATTTCCCCTTTCCCCCTTACCCCTTACCCAATCTTTATACGGTTTGAACGAGATGGTAAGGACGAGTTAATTTATCCAACTGCTGTATCAACAGGCTGAGGAATAATCCTACATCGGTTACAATTCCGATAGATTCGACCGAACCGCGATCGCTCAATTTGGTCACGACAGCAGGGTTAATATCGACGCAAACCATCTTCACGCCAGCAGGAGTCATATTACCTACGCCAATCGAATGCAACATACTAGAGAGCATTAAAATCATTTCTGCTCCTTGCAGCAGCCTGGCGTATTCTGCTTGCGCTTCGATTAAATCCATTTCCGTATCGGGTAATGGGCCGTCATCGCGAATCGAACCCGCCAGACAGAAAGGGACGTTACTTTTAACGCATTCGTACATGACTCCTTTGGTCAGGATACCTTGTTCGACGGCTTTGGCGATGCTACCATAACGACGAATCGTATTAATAACTTTGAGGTGATGGCGATGTCCGCCGCGCACGGGAACGCCTCGTTGCATATCGACTCCCAATGAGGTTCCCATCATCGCTTGTTCGATATCGTGAACGGCGATCGCATTTCCGCCTAGAAGGGAGTGAACGTAACCTTCGCGGATTAAGCGCGAGAGATGTTGAGCGCCTCCGGTGTGAATGACGACTGGCCCTGCCGTTACCGCTACTTTACCGCCGCGATCGCGAATTTTGCGGAGTTCCCAAGCAATTTGCTCGACGACTAATTCGACGCGACGTTCGCTAGAAACGCCTCCCGACATAAAAGCAAATTCTTGATGGCTGTTGCGCTGTTCGCGCGATTCGGGTTTGCGAGGATTGCGGATGCCTTCTACTCCCACGATAACGCGATCGCCTACTTTGAGATCGCGCAGTAGCTTACAGCTAGCCGAAAGTCCCTCAGCCGTTTGTCCGACAACGATAGCCGCATCCATGCGCTGATTTTGTACCTTCACCCATTCGCAATTAACGCGAACTTCGGTAGGATAAATCGTCGTTACATAAAAATCGTCGGGCGCAACGCCATCTTGCGTAACGACTTCGGTATTAACATCGCAAACTTCTTGCGGTGGGGGAACTGCACCGATCTCGATCAACTCGGTCATGATGTCTTCCATCAGTTCGTGAGATGGTGCGGAAACTCTCACTTCAGCAGAAGAAGGGCTTTGTCGTTCTACGCCGAGATTGAAATTAAGAACTTTAAAACTACCGCCATTTTCGACGACGAGATCGAGCGCTTGGTTCATAATTCCAGCATCGAGCAAATGTCCTTCGATGCGAATCGTGCGGCTTTCGACGGGTTGGTTAGCATGGACGTAATCGAGAACGGGTTCGGTAACGCGCAGAGTTAAGCACTTCGCCGCACCGCCAGCTTTAAGAAATTCCGTTAAAGGCGTTTCGACTATTTCAAACCCAACTTCCGCCAAACGCTGTTTGAGGCTATCGCTAGCCTTATTCATGATTACGATTGAGTTAATATTGACCGCATTACAAGCGAAATTAATCGCATCGGGTTCTTCAAGCGCGATTCGCTTCTCTGCGGGGACGCGCATTTCGATGAGGCGGTTGGAATAGGAATCAAAGGCTGGGGGATAATAAAGGAGATAGCCGCCCGATAGGGGACAGAAACAAGTATCGAGATGATAAAAACGTTCGTCTACTAAGCGGATGGAGAGAACTTCAACGTCTAACCATTTAGCGAGGTAAGGATGGGAATCGAGTTCGGAACGAAAGCCGTATCCCGCCCACAACCAACGACCTTCGCGATCGAAAAGTGCGTCTCCCGCGCCTTCAAAAGGCAAGTCTTTGGGAAGTTCGTAAACCGTGTAGCCGTTTTCCTCGAACCACTGTTTGTAATAGGGTTCTTCTCCCTGGCGTTCTTTGTGCAAAAAACGACTGAGGACGACGTTAGTTCCTAATACTAACCCAGCGTTGGCCGTGAAAACGAGATCGGGCCATCCTTTTTGTGGGGGGACGAAATCGACGATCGCCCTATCTTTAATAACATGATAAAGTTTTTGCCACTGTTCGACAGCGCGATCGCGCGAGGATTTATGGATATTCCCCTCCATCCACGGATTAATTACATAGTCCACATCGTAGTGGTCGGGGGGACACATGAGGAAGCGAATTGATTCTGTCATAACTAATTAATAAACCGCTCAAATATTGAATAGTTCGCTGGCTCTAGTTACTCTAAAGCTTAATTTGTAGCTTTATTCTCGCTAACCAATTTCTAGAGAATATGCTTTTAACAAACCAATCTTTTATTATAATATATAAGCTTATTTATTTGCAGAACTTATATCAGCAAAGTTAATATTTTTACAGATCGAACAAAAATAGTCTTTATAAGGTACATCTAACCTCTACCTTGAGACTGTTAACTATGTACCTCATCTAAACGAGAATTGCTATATCGGGTGAATTACAATAACTTTGGCAAAACAAACCCTAATGCTAATAACATCCCGCTAATAAAATGAAGATTTACAGCTAGAAATTTACAAGTTCTAACGATCTCTGGTTTATTGTGATTTTGCCAAACGTGACTAACCAATTGATAGGCGAAGGGTAAACTTAGAAAAATTAATAATGTCCAGACTGGAAAGACTTTTAGCAAAACGAAGAGAATGGTAAACGCAAAAAGGCTTCCCGTTGACCAAGCTAAGACTTGAGCGCCTCTTGCCGTTCCCATACGCACGATAGGCGATCGCTTTCCCGCTGCTAAATCGTCCTCGACCTGATGGAAATGCGAACAAAAGAGGATAATCGAAGTACTTATGCCAATAATAACTGACGCAGCCAAACTTGTTAGCGAGAAGCTTTTCGCTTGCGAATAATAAGCTGCTGCGATCGCGCCAGGGCCGAATGTAACAAAGCAAATAATTTCCCCTAGTCCCTGATACCCCAGTCGAAAAGGCGGCCCTTGATAGCTGTATCCTAGGATACAACAAAGCAAAACTATTCCCAGGATTGTAAAGTCTTGTTGCAACCAAGCAATGCTAATAATTCCCAGGATGCCTAATCCTAACAAAAAATTACTCAGCCAAAAAACTAAAGATTTATTTCCCGTTAAATTGACGACTGATTCGGCTTTATTTTTATCGATCCCCGTTTCGGAATCAAAAACATCATTACTCAAATTTAACCAAGCAATAATTAGAATAGCCGCTCCTAAAAAGGTAAAGAAAATCTCTTGATGAAAAATATTCGTCTGAGCAAATGCTACCGCCACTCCCGTAGTAATCGGAATAATGGCAACGCTATACATAGGAGGCTTGATAGCAGCTAGCCATAACTTTTGGCGAGACTTTTTAACATAACTTATTGTAGTCATTGGAAAAATTAGATCGTAAAAACTAGATAGTATACTAGACAGCACGGTGTGATATTTCAGACATACCATTAATATCTTCTCAAGAAAAAGAAAATTATAAATAAATTTACGATGTCTGTTGCTGTACCAGTCATCCCATCTCGTCCCAATCTATTATCTCCAGAGCGAGAACTGCGTCAATTAATCTTAGGTTGTCAAGACAAATCTAAGAAAAAATACAAGACGCAAATCATTAGTTTTTCGCTTAGAATCGATCCGATCGATCCTCTGTCGGTTTTAGCGGCGATCGCGCCTTCGGGTAGCCCCCATTTTTACTGGGAAAATGCTAGTAAAGAAGAGGCAATTTTAGGTTATGGAGTAGCTAAGTCTCTAACCATTACTGCTGGCGATCGCTATTTAAAAGCTCAGAAGTTTATCAAAACTTGTCTTAATAAAACGGTAAGAATGGGAGAATTACACCTTCCAGGTTCTGGGCCTTATTTATTTTGCAGTTTAACTTTTTTTAATTCTCCATCAAACCATTCTCTCTTTCCCCCTGCCAAAATCATTCTACCCACTTATCAAATTGTCAAATGCAAACAAGATTGTGTTTTGGTTATTAATTTAGAGGTCGATTGCAATACAGAACTACAAGATTTATTAAAGCAGCTTCAAAATAAAATGAAAGCTTTTACTTGGTCGAGCGATATTTTTAAGGACAAATTATCGCAAGAAAATCAAGATATTGCTTGTCAAGAAGAATTTCAAACGCTTTACAATTTTAGAGAATCTGTCGCTTCCGCCTTGCAATCTATTCGCGATCGCAAATTTAGTAAAATCGTTCTTGCCAGTGCTTTAGATGTTGTTTCGCGCCTTCCTTTTAATATTCCTAAATCCTTAAACCATCTTCGTCAAAACTATCCCGATTGCTGTATTTTTTCACAAAGTAATGGCAAAGGAAATTATTTTATTGGTGCTAGTCCCGAACGTTTGATTAGCGTTCGAGACGGACAATTACTTACTGACGCTTTAGCAGGATCTGCACCGCGCGGAAAAACTGAAACAGAAGACGATTGTTTTGCCAAAAAACTATTAAATAATGAAAAAGAAAAAAGAGAACATCAAGCAGTTAGTGACTTTCTGACTCAACGGCTTTCAGAACTAGGTTTAAAACCCCAGCGATCGCCGCTTAAATTGCTGAAACTATCTAACATTCAACACTTATGGACTCCAATTTACTCTCGCTTGCCCTCTCATATTCATCCATTAGAAATTGTTGCTAAACTGCATCCTACACCTGCTGTTGCTGGCGTTCCTACAGAAATTGCTTGCGAACAAATTCGTCAATATGAAACCTTCGATCGCGATCTTTATGCAGCCCCTATTGGTTGGATAGATTATCGTGGAAATAGTGAATTTATTGTGGGAATTCGTTCTGCCTTAATTGAAGGAAATCGAGCGCGTTTATATGCTGGTGCAGGCATTGTTGCAGGCTCCGATCCCGATAAAGAAATGACTGAAATTCAACTAAAATTTCAAGCGTTACTTAAAGCTTTAGTGTAAATTTCTTGCACCTGTTTGGCTGACAAAACTCTTGAAATCGTTATTTGCTTGTAGGTTGGTGTTGGGTTGAAGAACGAAACTCAACCTACATTTCTTAAATTTCAAACATTACTCAAAGCTTTAGTCTAAACTATACTTTTTGGTATTGCCTTCGGTAACTTATAAAGTTTTTTCTTTACAAAGTTGTGGTGGCAAATGACAAAAGACATTCAACACATCACTAAAAACTAATTTCGTTTCATTTTTGGAAATAGCCTGACAAGTCGTTGAAGAAAAAGCTAAGCTGGCTTTAGTCAAACGCACAAAGCTAGATTGACTTTTTTTAGGTGCAACTTGTATGGTAGAAGAACTGGCGATCGCGACTTATGGACTTACGAAACAATTCGATCGGCATCATGCCGTCAATAGTATAGAATTACGAGTTGAAAGCGGGGAAGTTTACGGATTGATCGGGCCTAATGGCGCGGGAAAAACGACCTTGATCCGAATGCTAGCAGCAGCAGAGGAACCGACCACCGGAGAAATTTATATTCATGGCGATCGCTTGTTGCGCGACGATAGCAACCCCCGTCTCAAGCAGCGTTTGGGATACCTTCCCGATGATTTCCCGTTATATGACGATCTTACCGTCTGGGACTATTTAGATTATTTTGCACGACTCTATCGACTAAAACAGCCAAATCGTCGCCGTCGCTTGCAGGAAGTGTTGGAATTAGTACAACTAACCAGCAAGCGTAACAGTTTAATTTCAACCCTCTCAAGAGGAATGAAGCAACGTTTGAGTTTGGCGCGTACTATCATTCACGAACCGATTTTGCTGCTATTAGACGAACCCGTTTCGGGGTTAGATCCGATCGCAAGGATGCAGTTTCGAGAGATTATTAAGGTTTTACAATCGGCTGGAATGACGATCTTAATTTCATCTCACGTCCTCAGCGATTTAGCGGAGTTGTGTACTTCTGTGGGAATTATGGAGTTGGGTTTTCTGGTTGAAAGTTCCTCTCTAGATGAGTTGTATAAACGTTTATCTCGCCAGCAAATTATTATTTCTACTTTGGGAGATTTGGAAAGACTTCAAAGGGAGTTAAAAAATTATCCTTGTGTAGAAGGTTGGGAAGTTTTATCTCAAAAAAATAGTTTGCGCGTGAATTTTTCGGGGGGAGATGAAGAAAGTGCTGAGTTATTAAAGGCGTTGGTTCATTCTGGAATTTCTCTTAAGGAGTTTCATTGTACGACTGAAGATTTGGAGTCTATTTTTCTTAAGATGGGACACAAGCAAGTGTCTTAAGTCTTTTATCTCGCGCAGAGGCGCGGAGGCGCAGAGAGAATGCTGAATGTTTTAGAGTTGAATCCTCAGTTATTTCGGGAAGTTCAAAGCAGGTGTCTTGAGTTGTTTATCTCACGCAGAGGCGCGGAGGCGCAGAGAGAATGCTGAAGTTTTTAGATGTGAATCCTCAGTTATTTCGAGAAATCAAAAGTAGATTTAGAATTCACAATATTGTTATTGTTGTTGTCTGTTCTTTGTCGTTGCAATATTTTTTGTATTGCATTACTAGCGGTTTTTTGGTTTATCGATCGTTAGATTATATTCTGCCGTTATTTTTATTTTTGGGCGGTTTTTATCTCATAAGTACCGATATAGCTAGGGAAGAACAGCGAGGAACGTTGAATTTTATTCGATTAAGTCCTCAATCCAGTCAAGATATTTTGATTGGTAAGATGTTGGGGGTTCCTTCGCTTATTTATTTAGGAGTTGCTTTAGGAATTCCTTTACATTTTGTTAGTAGTTTGCATGAAGGCGTTTCTTTAGGAGAAATCTTTTGGAAATACTTATTTTGGATTGTAGGTTGTTGGCTTTTTTATAGTTTTGCTTGTCTTTATACTTTCAGGTTGAGTAGTCACCAAAAAAACCTTTATAATCCTTATGCGATCGCGGGGTTAGGATTAATACTTGCAGGGACTTTTGTTTCTCCATATTTAAGTCTCATTTATTTATTTACAACTCCCTCTCTAAGTAAAATCAATTGGTTTTTTCTTACTTTAGGAGACGATAGATTATTTGATTGTCTTTGGTTGTTGATGACTATTGTCGGAGCTAATTATTTTCTTTGGCAAGCTGTTAATCGACGTTTTCGCAACCCAAATATAACAATAATTAGTAAAGCTCAGAGTTATCAGTTAATGGCTTTATTTCAATTGTGGTTGTTGGGTTATCTTTGCTTCTGGTTTCCCTCCGTCCCTAATTTTTTTGCTCCGTGGCTAAATTTTTATCTATGTTACAAAAAAGAAATATCCGCTTGCGTACCCGACTTTAATTTCTTACGGCGCATTCCCACAGCGT
>JALOOL010000459.1 GCA_025454425.1 Hydrococcus sp. Prado102
AATCGAATAGGATAAACATTCTGAGCTAATTCGCGATTATTTCTCGCGAATATACAAAGCGGCTTACACTGTCGAATTACAAAAATGGGATACTCCCCAATTATTTCTATTAATTTACCCCAACAACGAGATACAGCACTCAAATTAACTTCAGAATTTATTGAAATTAAGCGAAAAATAATACAAGCTTTACATGAAAAATAAAGTTAAAATTTATTTTTCATGCGATCGGCAAAAATAAAGCTAAAATAACCAATTCCATAGAAGAAATAAGATGCTAATAAATGAACCAAAGCACTCAAACGCGGTAAATTCACTTCAGAACTACCATCAGAATCTGCTTTTTTTCGTTGGTAAGAAATTGCAACTAAAATGATAACTAATGCTAAAGTAATCACTGCTGCTTGCAACTCTTACAGCTTGCGATCGCACAAATTCATTAAATCAATTCTAAAAATAATTTTAAAACGATTCAATCGTAGCCGACTAATTTTGTCGTGTCATCTGCGATCGCGTAGCGTACCATAAATGGCGATCGCATCGAAAAACATTGTATAAATAGTTCAGTGAACTCAATAAAGTTTATGAGTACCAACTTTCGCTTTGCAATTATCAGCGATCCTCATGTCGCCATTCCTGAGACAATTCGAGGTACTGCTAATCGCTTTCACTTAGTAGAAGTCAGTATTCCCGCGCTAGAACTGGTATTAAAGCACTTAGAAAGTCTTTCTCTCGATTTTTTGTTGATTCCAGGAGATTTAACCCAAGATGGCGAACCCGAAAATCATCAATGGTTGCAACAACGATTAGCTTGTTTGCCTTTCCCTGCATATGTTATTCCTGGAAATCATGATGTTCCAACTTTATTAGCCACTGAAAAATCAATTGGATTTGATGATTTTCCTAATTATTATCGTCAGTTTGGCTATCAGAATCCCCACCAACACTATTACACTTGTGAAGTGATTCCAGGAGTACAATTAATTGCCTTAAATTCCAATCAATTTAATTCTCAAGGCAAACAATTAGGGTGTTTGAATGAGGAACAAATCGCATGGCTTGAGGAATTATTGCCACAAGTGAAAGATAAATTAATACTGGTAATGGTTCATCATAACGTCATCGAACATTTACCAGGACAATCTCATCACGAACTCGGAAAGCGTTATATGCTTGACAATGCTTCTGTGTTATTAAATATGCTGAAAAAAGCAGAAGCTAAGCTTATTTTTAGCGGACATTTACACGTCCAAGATATCGCTTATCATGAGGGAATTTATGAAATTACGACGGGATCTTTAGTGAGTTATCCCCATCCTTATCGGATCGTAGAAGTACAAGCTAATGGCTCAAAAAATTTAGAATTGAAAATAGAGTCTCATCGGGTTAATGCTGTTTCTGGGTGGGAAAATTTACCCGAAATTTCTAGAAATTGGCTGGGCGATCGCTCTTATCCTTTTATGATGAAGTTATTAACATCTCATCCATTGAATTTAGAGATAGAAGAAGCCGAAAAATTAGTCACTCAATTGCGCTATTTTTGGGCAGATATTGCAGCAGGAGATGCTATGTTTGATTTTGTTGATTTTCCTCCTTTAGTTCGTCGTTATTTTCAACATTTCAGTGCGATTAATGGAGATGGTAGCCCCAATTTAATTGATAATTATGCCAGATTAATTATTTAATCGAGCGTTTATATAGACGTTAGATACAATACAAATATATCAAAATAGAAAAACGAGCGAGTAGCTAAAATGTTTCAAGGATTAAGAACAGTTATTTATGATGTAAGCGATCTTGAGAAAGCAAAACAATGGTACGCTTCAATTCAAGATGTTGGCGAACATATTAAAGTCGCTACAGTCCTCGATCCATTTGGCAATATTTTTGGAATCATTTACAATCCTAACTTTAAAAATTAATAAGACATGAAACCCACACAAAATTTGCAAATTATTCCTGGAGTCGGCAAGAGTCTTTCTCAAGATTTGGTAGATTTAGGATACCAAAAAGTAGAAGATTTGGTACATGAAGATCCTGAAAAAATGTATCATAATCTTTGTCGATTGCGAGGACAGCATATCGATCGCTGCGTTTTATATGTCTTTCGATGTGCCGTTTATTATGCAAGCAATACTGTTCGAGAACCAGAATTATTAAAATGGTGGAATTGGAAAGATAAAACTTAAAAAAATATGCTCTCAAATCCTTATGATTGGATTGAAGAATCTTTAGAGACAATCCATCGCGCAAATTGGTATCGTTCTGTAAAAAATATTAGCGGTCGTTCTGGTGCTGTTGTAGAGTTAGAAGGGCGATCGCTAATTAATTTTGCTAGTAATGATTATTTAGGATTGGCAGGAGACGAGCGCTTAATTCAAGCAGCAATTGAAGCGACAAAAGCATTAGGAACCGGAAGTACGGGTTCTCGTTTGTTAAGCGGACATCGAGAATTGCATCGAGAATTAGAAAGCGCGATCGCATCTTTAAAACAAACAGAAGATGCTTTAATTTTTAGTTCTGGTTATTTAGCTAATTTAGGAACAATTACAGCATTAATTGGTCAGCGCGACCTCATCTTTTCTGACCAATATAACCACTCTAGTTTAAAAAATGGGGCAAAATTAAGCGGGGCAAAAGTTATCGATTATCTTCACTGCAATCTTGAAGATTTAGAAACAAAATTACACCAATATCGCCAACAATACCGTCGCTGTTTAATACTAACCGATAGCGTTTTTAGTATGGACGGCGATTTATGTCCTCTCCCACAATTACTATCACTAGCAGAAGCGTTTGATTGCATGGTATTAGTTGATGAAGCACACGCTACAGGAGTGATGGGAGAAACAGGTGCTGGATGCGTAGAACATTTTAATTGTACGGGAACGTTAATACAAATGGGAACGCTGAGTAAAGCGTTAGGAAGCTTGGGAGGTTATGTTGCAGGTTCGACAATGCTAATCGATTTCTTGCGCAATCGCGCCGCTACCTGGATTTATACAACCGGACTTTCACCCGCCGATACAGCCGCAGCTTTAGAAGCAATTAAGATAGTTAAAATAGAGCGCGATCGCCGTCAAAAATTGTGGAATAATGTTAATTTATTAAAACAGCAATTGTCGGGATTAAATATATTACCTTCCGAATCGCCAATTATTTGTTTGAGTTTAGATACGCCTGCAAAAGCATTAGCTATTGCTAAAAAACTCAACGAAAATGGTATTTTTGCCCCAGCAATTCGTCCGCCAACCGTTCCTACTAGTCGCATTCGTTTTTCAGTTATGGCAACTCACGAATCGATTCATATTCAACAGTTAGGACAAGTGTTTGATTTTAACCACAGAGACACGGAGAAACGGAGAGATATAGGAGAGTGTTAACAGTTTATATTAACTAACAATAGTTAACTGACAAATTTTTGATTTGTAGGTTGGGTTGAGGAACGAAACCCAACATCTATAAGCTTTGTTGGGTTTCTATTTACATTCATTTTTCAATTATGACGACTCGCGAATCAAATTATCATCACTTAATGTTTAATCAAATTGCCTTAAAAACCGAACTATTAAAGTGGAATGAATTCATTCGCATCAATCCTAATAATGCCAACTTTTATGTTCGGCGTGGCATGACTTTTTTTAAACTAGCAAACATAGAAGAATCGATTCAAGATTTCGATCGCGCCGAACAATTAAACCCCAATATAACCCCTTATTTATGGCAGCGCGGACTATCTTATTATTACGCCAAGCGGTTTGAAGAAGGCGCAAAACAATTTGAGATAGACTTAACCGTTAACGGTCATGATGTAGAAGAAACGGTGTGGCGATATCTATGTATTGCGAGTTGTAAAGGCATTCAAGAAGCAAAAAATACGCTTTTAATAGTTAGAAACGATCCTCGATTAATTATGCGTAGCGTCTACGAACTGTACGCAGGAAATTGCAGCATAGATGATGTCTTGAAAACTGGAGAAAAAGAAGGACAAAAAGGGAATTTTTACAGTTATCTTTAT
>JALOOL010000460.1 GCA_025454425.1 Hydrococcus sp. Prado102
TCACTTTATTGGGAAGATTCAGCGGGTTTGCATAGAATGAACACAAGTGATGCCTCCAATTTGAGCAAAGCTGCCACGCTCAATATAAGTGTGGAAGGTGGCATGCTTGCTTATGGAGATTATTTGATTTTTAGCAATCGATTGCACGTATTAATGTTTGCTATGCGTTGCGACTCAATTCCTATTGCAGTTATAGATGCAGCTAAAGAAGAAAAGATCGTAGGAATCTTTTCAGATGCGGGACTAAAACGATTAATTCTAGACATAGATAAAGAACCTTTTAATGTTAGCATATTACCTGAAATTGCCGCTAATTCTCATCAGATAAAAGAAGAGATTGCAGCGTGTTTCGATCGCTATCAAGATAAAGCCGAAACTTTATTAGAAAGTATTTTTAGTTAATAAAAACTCTTGCGTATGGTCGCAAACAAACTAGCTTATCGAAATAACGATCGCGCGATCGTTATTGGTGGAAGTATCGCCGGACTTTTAGTAGCTCGCGTCCTTGCCGATTACTTTAAGACTGTTACGATTGTAGAAAGAGATCCACTACCGAGGCAACCGCTCCAACGCAAAGGCGTTCCTCAATCCGTTCAGCCTCACGTACTGTTAGCAAAAGGCTATCAAATCTTAGAGCAGTTGTTTCCCAATCTGGGCTTTATACTAACTAAAAATGGGGCACTAAAAATCGATTGGGTCAAAGAATTTCATCACTTTAACCTAGTCGGATGGTCGCCTAATACCGACGATTCCCTTGATTTTCCTCCTTCTGAGGTAATTTCATTTACTTGCAGTCGTCCGCTACTAGAATGGACAATCCGCCAACAACTAGGTGAATTCTCTAATATACATATCGTTGATGGTTATAAAGTTACTCAATTACTCGGCGATGCAACTCAAGAACGAGTAACGGGAGTCGTGTTGCGTTCCCTTAAGAATAATACATCTGAAGAACTCTTAGCCGATTTAGCGATCGATGCTAGCGGACGTAGTTCTCAATCTCCCAAATGGTTAGCCAATTTGGGCTTTAATTCGCCTCCAGAAACCGTTATCAATCCCTTGCTTGGCTATGCTACTCGTCGCTACAAAGCACCAGAGAACTTTCAAGCAAACTGGAAAGTCATGTTAATTTCTCAAGCGCCTCCCCATCAAACTCGCTTGGGTTACTTAGCTAAAATCGAAAATGGAGAATGGATTGCTACACTAGGAGGCTATGGAGGAGACTTTCCTCCAACCGACGACGAAGGATTTCTAAAATTTGCCGCTAGCCTTCGAGATGCAACATTTTACGATACAATTCGTCAAGCTCAACCAGTTTCTCCTATTTATGCCCATCGAGCAACAGCTAATCGCTTGCGCCATTTCGATCGCGTTAAACTTCCTCAAGGATTTATTGCATTGGGGGATGCCGTTTGTGCTTTGTGTCCGGTTTACGGTCAAGGAATGACAGTTAGTGCCTTAGCAGCTATGGTTTTGCAAGATTGTCTGCGCGAGAATAACCTTCAACAATTTCAAAAAAAATTAGCCAAAGAGATTTCTTTCGCTTGGACATTAGCAACGATGCAAGATTCGCGCTTTCCGACAACGGTAGGAGCAATAAAACCCCAAAAAGTCAATGGGTTGGCAAAGATTATGCAATGGTACACCGAAAAATTATTAGCCAAAGCAACTGTCAAACCTTCTTTGCACGCGCTTTGCACGGAAGTTTTTCAGATGTTGCGTTCTCCGCTTACTTTTTACCATCCGTCAGTAATTTGGCAGGTTTTATCTAAACTATAAAAGTACTTGCAAATTCTCTGCGACGGCAACTTACTATAAGCTATTACTTGGTTATATGCTGACTTACCCAAGCATCGGAGATGCCCCTTTGAATACACTCATTCATCCTACTGCTGTCGTTCATCCCAAGGCAGAAATACATCCTACCGTTCGCATCGATCCTTATGCAGTTATCGGAGAAAAAGTAACCATTGGTGCCCAAACTACCGTCGGTTCCCATGTTATTATCGAGGGCCCGACAGAAATTGGGGAAAACAATCGCATTTTTCCTGGTGCTGTTATTGGTCTTGAACCCCAAGATTTAAAGTATAAAGGAGGGGACAGCTGGGTAAAAATCGGCGATAATAACCAAATTCGCGAATATGTAACGATTAATCGAGCTACAGACGAAGGAGAAGCCACCATACTTGGTAATAATAATTTACTGATGGCTTACGCTCACGTCGCTCATAATTGCATTATTGAAGACGAAGTTATTATTGCTAATTCAGTTGCCTTAGCAGGTCATATTTACATCGAATCGAAAGCTAGAATTAGTGGCGTATTGGGAGTCCATCAATTCGTCCATATCGGCAGTTTAGCATTTGTAGCCGGAATGAGCCGGATTGAAAATGACGTACCGCCGTATACGATAGTAGAAGGGAATCCTTCAAGAGTGCGATCGCTCAATTTAGTCGGTCTTAAACGCGCGGATTTGAATGCTGAAGACCTCGATTCCCTCAAAAAAGCTTTTCGTCTTATCTACCGTTCCCAGATGACGCTTAAAGAAGCAATAGAGAAACTAGAAGTATTGCCCAACAACGAATATGTTCGCCATCTCCAACATTTTTTACAGTTATCCATCTCTGGTGAAGGACGACGCGGCCCGATTCCGAGAAGCGTGGGGAGATAAGGAGACAAGGAGACTTGGGTTGAGTTCAAAGTTCAAAGTACGTCTTTCAGACGGGCTACGCCAACAAAGTTCAAAATTATTAGGACAAGGGGGACAAGGGGGACAAGGGAGAAAGTATATATAAGTTTTATTCCCTATTGCCTGTTGCCTGTTGCCTGTTCCCCAATCACCAATGACCAATCACCAATCACTAATGACCAAAATTTTTATCAGTACGGGCGAAGTGTCTGGGGATTTGCAAGGGGCGATGTTAGTCGATGCCCTTAAGCGACAGGCAAAAGCACAAGATGTAGAATTAGAAATTGTTGCCTTGGGAGGCGATCGCATGGCAGCAACAGGAATAAAGCTACTGGGAAATACGACGGCGATTGGTTCGATGGGATTGCTGGAATCGTTGCCTTTTGTTTTACCAACTTGGAAAGTTCAGCGTCGTGCCAAAGAGTATTTACAGCAAAATCCGCCCGATTTATTAATATTAATCGATTATCTAGGGCCAAATCTCGCGATCGGCACTTATGTACGTCAGCATTTGCCGCAAGTGCCGATCGTTTATTATATTGCTCCTCAAGATTGGGTGTGGACACCATTATTAGAAAAGAAAAATACTCAAAGATGGCTGAAATTTACAAACCAAATACTAACGAAAAATACCGAACAATTAATTAAAATTACAGACCGATTATTAGCTATTTTTTCAGGAGAAGCTAGCTTTTTTCGAGAAAAAGGCGTATCGGTTAGCTGGGTGGGTCATCCGTTGTTAGATCGCATCCAAACAGCACCCAGTCGAGAGGCGGCGCGTCAAAGCTTGGGAATCGCCCCCGATGCCGTTGCGATCGCGCTTCTACCCGCTTCTCGCAAGCAGGAGTTAAAATATCTCCTACCCGACATTTGCGAGGCAGCAAAACAAATTCAGGCGAAGTTACCCCAGGTTCATTTTTGGATTCCCATTTCCCTAGAAGCGTATCGCAGCAAGATTGAAGCAGTGGTTAAAGATTATGGGTTGCAAGCGACTTTACTCGAAGGAAAGACGCTAGAAGCGATCGCTGCTGCCGATTTAGCGATTACCAAGTCGGGAACGGTAAATCTTGAAATTGCTTTACTCAACGTCCCGCAAGTCGTTATCTATCGCTTGAATCGGGTGACGACGTGGATTGCCCGTCATTTGCTACGTTTTGCGGTTCCTTTCATGTCGCCGCCTAATTTAGTCGTCATGAAACCAATCGTCCCAGAACTTTTTCAAGAAGAAGCAACCCCTCAAAGAATTGCTTGCGAATCCCTAGAATTGTTACTGAACCCCAAACGTCGCCAACAAACATCTTAAGCAAAGCTAG
>JALOOL010000461.1 GCA_025454425.1 Hydrococcus sp. Prado102
GAATTTAGGAGTAAATATTCTCCCTTGTCTCCCTTGTCTCCCTTGTCTCCGAAAGTCCCCCTTGTCTTCCGAAGGACGCTAAATGCAACCCGAAGCCTTACAATTTTTGCTTGAAGCTGTTGCTCAAGGCAATATCAGCCCAGAAACTGCCTTAGAAAAGCTCAAATACTTGAGTTTTGAGCCAGTTGAAGATTTTGCGAAAATCGATCGCCATCGGCAATTAAGAACGGGATTTCCAGAAGTCATTTGGGGCCCGGGGAAAACGCCAGAGCAAATCGCTCAGATTATCGAGGTGATGAGTCGAGATGCACCTGTCGTAATGGCTACCCGAATCGAACCTGCTGTCGCCGAACTCCTCGAAGAACAAATACCAGGTCTAATTTATTACCCAGTTGCTCGCATTTGTGCCCTCAAGACAGGCGAACCGACGATTCAATATGCTGGGGTCATTTCTATTGTCACGGCGGGAACGGCAGATTTACCCGTTGCAGAAGAAGCCGCCGTAACTGCACAGTTGTGCGGTTTTCAAGTTAAGCGTTTGTGGGATGTTGGAGTAGCAGGAATTCATCGGTTACTAAGTCATCGTCAGGTAATTGACGAGGCTGATGTTTTAATTGTGGTGGCTGGAATGGAAGGCGCGCTTCCTAGCGTGGTGGCTGGAATGGCTCAGTGTCCGGTAGTTGCAGTTCCGACTAGTATTGGATACGGTGCGAGTTTTGGGGGAATTGCTCCTCTGTTAACCATGCTCAATTCCTGTGCGGCTGGTATTGGCGTGGTGAATATCGATAATGGTTTTGGGGCTGCTATTCTAGCAGGACAAATTTTGCGATTAGCAGATAAATTTGTGAAACAATCGCGATCGCCCGAAGCGCAGCAGCAAGGAGGATTGCAAACATAAAACTCTTTTGTTTATAAAAAGTTAAACTATATAAAAGCCAAATGTAAAAAAATACACTGAGAAGCAGTTTAGCCTTTTTTTCTTGAGTTAAGATGATTGAGGAAATTTCTGGTTAAATTGCACGTCTCGTCATGCCTAAAAATCGACTAGAGCAAATTTTTGAAGCCAGTTTGTGGAATTTTCGGTTTTTTACGCTTTTACCCGTCGTCTTTGGGTTGTTGAGTTCCTTAAATTTTTTTATCATAGGAAGTTTAGAAATTCTGCATGGATTTCGTCTAAATTTTTGTTTAAATGAAGGAAAATGCGGAAAAGCTACAGAGGTAGTCGGTTATATTATTGGGGGAATTGATTATTACTTAATCGGGGTTGTTTTAGTCATTTTTAGTTTCGGTCTTTATGAATTATTTATTTCTCGCATCGATATCAGGCTAGTAGATGAAAAACTCAATGTTTTAGCAATTACCTCTCTCGACCAATTAAAATACAAACTGTTGCAAGTAATCGTCATTGCCTTAGTCGTATCATTTTTTAAACAGGCTTTAAAAATGGAAGTGACGACTTTAACCGATTTATTTTATCTATCCGCTTCTATTTTGATTATTGCCTTAAGTAGTTACTTAATGCACGCTCAATCTAGCAGTAGCAAGCATTGAGTAAAGATTTTGCCAATCGCTTGAAAAGGTTTTATTTTTGAGTATAAAAACTTTAACGAATTTTTAGATAATTGCTAGAGCGCGATCGCTACATTCTTAATAATAAAGAAGTTTTTGCAGTCAAAAACTATTTATTATTGTTAATCTAAAAAAAGAGGAAATTAAATAATTAGGAAATTTTGTGATGTCTGTACTCAACGGTTCTTGGCGACACGACTTTATAACCACTAATGGAATTAAGCTTCATTATGTTACCCAAGGCGAAGGGAAATTAATGTTAATGTTGCATGGATTTCCTGAATTTTGGTATTCTTGGCGACATCAACTTCCTGAATTTGCTAAAGATTATAAAGTTGTTGCTCTGGATTTGCGAGGTTATAACGAAAGTGACAAGCCTCAACAATTAGAAGCTTATAATATTAAAGAATTACGCCAAGATGTAGCTGGGGTAATCGCAGGCTTGGGATATGAAAAATGTATCTTAGTCGGGCACGATTGGGGAGGCGCGATCGCGTGGAATTTTGCTTACCATTATCCTCACAAAGTCGAACAATTAATTGTGTTGAATATTCCCCATCCAGCTAAGTTAATGGAAGGATTGCGAATGCCACAACAATTACTTAAAAGTTGGTATATTTTCTTTTTTCAATTACCTTTTTTGCCAGAGTGGTCGATCCAATCAAACGATTATCAATTAATTGCTGAAGCTTTACAAGGAATGGCGATCGATAAAAGCAGCTTTAGCAAAGAAGATATAGAAGCTTACAAAGATGCAGCAGCAAAACGCGGTGCTTTGACAGCTATGGTAAATTATTATCGCAATATTTTCCAAGGATTGTTTCTAGATTCAACAAAAGAAATGGAAGCGTTAGAAATTCCAACCTTAATGATATGGGGAGAAAATGATGCTGCTTTGAGCAAAGAATTAACTGATGAAACCGAAAAATATGTTAAAAACTTAACGATTAAATACATTCCTAATTGCAGTCATTGGGTACAGCAAGAACAGCCACAATTAGTTAATGAATACATGCGAGATTTTTTAGATAATAATTCTCTTTTAGGTGATGTATACAACGATGACAGCCACTTATAGCTTTAAGAACCTATGGCAGAAGTCATTTGATTCGTAAAGGGACGTTTGTCATTGCGATCGCTTTAATTCCCAGAACAAGCTTTTTTCTGACTCTAGTAAGAGGTAGCAGTCTATTTTAATTCGTTAAAATTTAATTGTTAAAAGGTTTTTATTATTTAACCACAGAGGAGTTTTCACAAATCATTCAGGGCTGTTAGAGCAAGTATGTTTGATTAATAAACGCCGATTTTTATGTAGAGCTTCTAGCTTGCACTACAACGTTACTTATGGATTACTTAAAATTGCCATCATCGCTCGTTAATTTTTAACTATAAGGGTGCAAATTATATTCATACAATTAAATGAAAACATTATCCACATTTTTTAACGAAGAACGCAACCAACTCCAGAGTGAGATTAACAAGGCAACTAACATCGAACAAGTTGTGAAGCTGCTTCAAAATCGACTTGATAATCTCGAAAAAATCTATATCAACCAGCTAAATGTCGCTCAAGTCCGTTTGGCTTCATTTTTTATGGATGCGCTGCGTCAGTCGCTTGTTATGCTCGCAGCAGCTACTATTTCTCAAGTAGATATAGCAGAACAAAAGCCAATTGTTGAAGAAGCGATCGCGTTTTCCCCTAACAAATTAATCCTAAAACTGTTACAAGGACTAATTTTTATAGGAATTTTAGGCTCCTTATTCTCCTTAACTAAAACTGCTCCGGGTGCGTGGATGGCAATTTTATTAACGTTGTTGCTTCTGGGACTCGAAGTAGTGTTTCAACTCAACAAAGAAGATAGCGAAAACATATTATCATCTCCTCAACTCGTAAAACTTCCCCAACCTACCTTGCGAGTCGAGAGTAAAGTTTTATTAGATAATCTTGGCGACGCTCTCCACACAATCGATTTAGCAGTCGCTAGAGTAGAAGAATGGAATAAACCAAAAGACGATCGCACGCTAGAAGAACTGCCAGAACTATTAAACTTCCTACAAAGATTAATGGGTATGTTGATGGATCACTCAACCATGCCCCCTTCACACTACGGGAATGATAGACATCCTAATCGAAGAAGACACAAGAGGAATGGATAGAAAAAGGGAGTTATAATAGGAGAAATTCATGTTAGTTCAAAAGACATTATTGAAATCAACAAATCAATACCTTTGGATTTTGTTTGTCATCACAACGTACCGGTACAAAAGGTTTCTTGGGTAGGACGGCGGCACCTCCGGAAGAGAATGTTCGGACCCGGGCCATAGGTAAAGTACTTTTCATTGCAAACGATAGAGCGTTCATGGTTGATGTTTGATTTGTACAAAGTTGTATCTATCGATAGATATCCAAAACAACAAATATTAAATT
>JALOOL010000137.1 GCA_025454425.1 Hydrococcus sp. Prado102
ATTCGATCCAGATTCATCGACTAAGATAAACTGCTCCCCATTGGCAGATACTTGAACGCCAAGGTTGGCTTTAAGTGCCTCTACTACTTGACCGAGTTGATGGATTAAAAATTCGCGTTCCTCGCCCGAAACGGGAGTCTGACGCAAACTCGTATTGAGAACTACCGCATCGCAGCCAAATTTCGACAGCAGTTCCGGCAAAATCGCGCCTGAAACGCTATAAACGTAGTCAATGACAACTTTTGACCCGCTATGGCGAATTGCTTCTACATTAAGCTGGGTTTCAAAGGTTTTTCTGTAAGTATCGAGGACTTGAGCTTGCGAAGGAACCGATACGTGACCGATATCTTGAATAGAAGCTCGTCGCAAGTCTTCTTTAAAATATGCCCCTTCAATTTTCTTTTCTTTGGCTTTGGAAATATTGATCCCTTGGGAATCGAAGAATTCAACTAAAATAGAATCCGGGCGATCGGGATGGATTCGGGCGTGAATCCCGCCTACGACTCCTAATTTTGGAGCCATAGTACGCGAAATTGGAATGGCAGTCGATTCTAGATTTTGAACGTGAATTCCTACTGACATCAAACCAGAAATCATCGCACGGCTAACGATGCGCGAGACGTTGCGCTGATCGCGAGAAACCATAACAGTAGAACCTGGCTTTAAGGTCGAACCATAAGCCGCACCGAGTTTGACGGCGAATTCTGGGGTAATATCGATATTAGCCAGTCCAGATACGCCCCTCTGACCGAAAAGGTTGCGCTGTGCGGTACTGCCCCAGATGAGATTGATGTTTAAAATGGCTCCCGATTCAATCCGCTTGCTCGGCCAAACTCGGACTCCCGTACTAATTTGAGCCTCTTCACCAATAGTAGAGAGAGAACCAACTACCGCACCTTCTAACACTTGTACGCGGCGATCGACTCTAGTTCCTCTTGCAATGACGCAAGCAACCAAATGAGCATCTTCTCCTATTGTGGCTCCATTCCAAATAATCGGTCGCTTGAGGTCTGCCCCGGCACCAATCGTAACATTATCTCCGATCGCGGTTCCCGCTTCGATGTTCGCACTCGGCCCGATGCGACAGTTATTGCCAATGATAGCTGGCGCTTCAATTTTGGCACTCGGATCGATATAAGTATTTTGCCCTATCCACAGTCCGGGAGATTTTTCTTCGTAGGCGAAGTCGAGTTTGACTTTGCGCTGTAGGGCATCGTACTGCGCTTCCCGATAGGTATCGAGATGTCCGACATCGCACCAGTATCCTTCGGCTACATAACCGTAAATGGGTTCGTCTTTGAGCAAAAGTAAGGGAAAGAGATCTTTAGAAAAGTCGCATTCTTCATTTTCTGGTAAATATTCGAGGACTTCTGGTTCGAGGATATACGTACCCGTATTAACGGTATCGGAGAAGATTTCGCTAGTCGAAGGCTTTTCGAGAAAGCGGCGAATGCGTCCGTCTTTATCGGCAATTACAACCCCAAATTCAATCGGGTTGGGCACGCGAGTCAGTATTATCGTAGCTTTAGAACCTTTTTCTTTATGAAACGCGATCGCGGCTTGCAAATCGAAATCGGTGATGCTATCGCCGCTAATGACCAAAAAGGTATCGTTTAATAATTCGGCAATATTCTTAACGCAGCCAGCCGTACCGAGGGGTTGTTCGTCTTCGACCGAATAAGTCATTTCTACCCCAAATTCGCTCCCGTCTTGAAAATAATCTCGCATGATATCGGGGAGATAGTGAAGCGTCGCAATGACTTCTGTAATCGAATGTCGCTTGAGTAAATTAATGATATGTTCCGCGATCGGTCGGTTTAAAATTGGCACCATTGGTTTTGGTAGATCGCAGGTTAACGGTCTTAATCTCGTTCCAGAACCCCCAGCCATTAGCACTGCACGCATAAATTCTCCTTACTCGTTCAACTATTGTCTTTTTTATCCCTGTGGAATCTGGTCTTTGGTTATATAAATTTTTGATATAGTCATTTAGGTCGGATTGCCTTGCATTTTATCATTCTCTAAAAGGCTGTTTGAAAAAGTGTTACGGTGGCTTAAGAGAAATTATTCTCTTAAAATTGAAAGAAAACGATAATAAGGGTTGTCGGTATGAAACTGATAGGCGTTCTTTTGGTTATTGCTTATATATGGGGCGCTTGGAAATTTTGGAAAGGATTCGGACGCACGAATTTTAATCGCAGCTTTCCAAATCGCGTTAGGTTAGCTTTGCTGTGGCCCGTCTTACTCGTTATGAATCCAGGCTATCGCAAGAATTTCCAAAAAGCACTCAAAGGTTAAGTAGGGGAGAAAAGTTCAAAGTACGTAGAGACGCGAAATTTCGCGTATGAAACAAAGTTCAAAATTGTAGGGGTGTAGGGGCAGGTTTAGCGAAAAAATAAATATCGTTCGGTAACATCTAGATCGAGACCTGCCCTTTCAAGATACAGGTTTGGCAAGTAAATAAATATTGCTCGCCCAACCTACGCGATATCTAATGAACCATAAAAAAATATGGCTGATCGGCGGAACGAGTGAAAGCGCTAAAATTGCTGAAGCACTGAGTGCCGAACGATTTTCTTGTATTGTTACTGTAACGACTCACGCCGCGCGATCGCTTTACCTACCAAGTCAGTATTTAACAATTGAGACAACACTCATCCAAACTTCCCAAATGGCGTTATTTTGTCAAAGGGAACGAATCGCCGCGATTGTAGATGCTTCTCATCCTTACGCGACAGCGGTTTCGCAAGGCACAATCGCAACAGCTACACAGAAACAGATTCCTTACTTACGCTACGAACGTCCTTCGATTAATAATCATCTAAAGGATGAAAATGCGATCGCCTTGGATAGTTTTGAGACGCTAATTGAAGGCGATCGTCTTTTGGGACAACGAGTATTACTAACCGTTGGCTATAAAGCGTTACCATGGTTTCAAACCTGGCAAAATCGAGCGACGCTATTTGCTCGCCTTCTTCCTGCGGTAAACTCATTAGAAGTGGCTATTCGTGCTGGATTTAGCAGCGATCGCATTATTGCCCTTCGTCCTCCTGTCAGCGCCGAGTTAGAAAAAGCACTTTGGCAGCAATGGCAGATTTCTCTAGTCGTTACTAAAGCGTCGGGAGAAGCGGGAGGAGAAGATATCAAACGAGCGATCGCGCGCGAGTTAGGCATTCCTTTAATCGTCATTGCCCGACCGAAGGTTGTCTATCCCCAGCAAACTAGCGATATCGGTGAAGTTATCGCTTTCTGTCGCCAGTATTTATCCATCGATTAAGAAAATAACTATGTCCGAACCAATTACACCCGCAATCAGCGATCGCATCTGCAAGCATATGAACGACGATCACGGCGATGCCTTAGTCCTCTATGCTAAAGCCTTCGGCAATTCACCACAAGCCGAATCCGCACAATTAGTTTCTATCGATCCTCAAGGAATGAATCTATCTGTCCAAATCGACGGCGAAACCTCCCCATTGCGCATCGAGTTCGATCGCGAACTCAAAGATGCTCAAGACGCACATTACAAGCTGATCGATATGGTTAAACAAGCTAGGCAAATGCAGTTATCAGTGACCAGTGACCAGTAGAAGAGACAAGGAAGACAAGGCAGACTCTTGAGGACAAGGGAGAATTTTTACTTTATGACTTATTAAGTTCCAACTTTCGACTTTCGACTTTCGACTTTCGACTTTCGACTTCAAAAAGAAGTGTTTCCTACTCGTCCCAAAAATTTATTAGCGATCCTGAAAACGATCGCATTGGTCAAACCTAATTCTTGGGCTGCACTGAGTAACAGGGCAGCTTTTTCTATTACAGCGTCAAGTTTGTCAGGACAATTGGCAAAATCGAGACATAGTATTGTAGAACAGTCCCAAGGCTCTCGAAAAATCTTACAATCTTGGGGCAAAAAAGCCACTAAAGAACGAAATCGGTTCAGTGCTGCTTTTTCAAAATATTCACTAGTACAATCAAAAGAAGAATACTGATGGCTCATAAAATTCTTAAACTGTTAGTGAGACGCAATTGCATCTCATCCTTATTCACTTTATCTCAGCTATAAAATTCCTATCTGTTCGTAATCTTTTTTTTGTTTTTATAGTTGGCTAATCGATCTACAAACAGCAGAAGTAATCCAGTTATCACCTCTATTCTATCTTTGTCTGTAAACTAATGTCAGGAGCTAGTCTAACTCTGACGGGACTCATAAGCCATTTAATCTGCCATTTATTTTTGCTGAAGTGATGATATACACCACTCAACAGCTTATTCAAATTCTAGAACAAGAACTACGGGCGACCTGGAAGGGCGATCGCATCCTGCTGTCTTCCGCAGATCGAATCGACCATCCTGCGATCGCAAAAGCGATCGATTTGCAAAAAGCTGGAAAAGTATTTGCTTATCAAGATTTTCGCCGTCAAATTCACAAATATCAATACCAACATCGAGTCTCAGGGATTATCTGGCGAGAATGTACTTTTGCTGGTAAATCTATCCGCTATCCCGAACTCCACAATCAGCTAATTGCCGTTCCTGGCGATAAAGAGATACTGATAGCTGCTAAAAAGGAAGTGGTAGGGTTTTGGCGCGAAATGACTCAAGAAATGAATTTCTGGCTAGCAGCCAATTATTATCGGCAGATTACGGCTGAATCTGTTGAAGAGTTTATACAAGAAGCTGAATGGGCAGAAATTGATGCAGCGCAGACAGAACTTTTTCTCGGATTGTGTTGGGGAAGTCCTCAAGAACATCAGTATCAATGGGCAAAACCCAATTCTGGCTGTCATCGCATTATTGGTACTATGACCGAACCGAGTTCGATTAAGGTTTAGCCAATTCCTTAATTTTTATTTGACCAACCAAAGCTTGTAGTCCCAGACGATAGCTATCTGCGCCAAAACCGCTAATTTGACCGATCGCGATGGGTGCTATATATGAATGATGGCGAAAAGCTTCGCGCTGATAAATGTTGCTTAAATGTACTTCTACTGTCGGAATTTTAACGGCAGATAGAGCATCTCGAATTGCTACGCTCGTATGAGTATATGCCCCTGCATTGATTAAAATTCCATTATGTTGTCCTAGTGCTGCCTGTATTGCGTCAACTAAGACTCCTTCATGATTTGACTGCAAGCAAGATACCTTAACTTCTAGCGCTTGTGCCTCTTTTTCTAGGAGGCGATTGACATCATCTAAGGTTAGATTTCCATAAAATTGCGGCTCTCTAAGTCCTAACAAATTCAAGTTAGGGCCGTGGAGAACCAAAATGCTCGAAAGAGACAAATTTTGATAAAGCACTGGGCAAAATTATCGATGTCGGCGACGCTGAGGATCGTTAACTGGAATAGGAATTAACTCTGGTTCGGATTCTGGTTCGGGTCCGAGAAGAGTTTCAATGAGCTTGCGCGCTAATTCTTTCAGTTTTTCCAACACTTTGTCCAAATAGTCCATCGCTCGGACGGCTCCTGTAGAATATAAGGGCGGTTATTTTAGGTTTGTCAAACTTCGATCTGTTCGATCTATTAAGATTTTGTTTTTAATTTGTTAGCTTTCTTTGTTAGTTTTTTCAGTTCTAAAGTCTGACAAACTAAAGAGAAATACTTAATGTAGTTATATTAAGATTAACACAGGTTTCTAAGATGGGTATAGATCGCTAGGATTATTTCTTATCTAAATCGAGCGAATTATGAAGACCCCTTATATATTCGGAATTTTTTTTGTCAAAAGCTTGCGCCGCAGGAGATCTAAGGCATTATAAGCGCTGAGATTGCGAATGGTTTCGCGATCGCGTCTTTCCCCCAGGCGATATTCAAAGCTTTCTATAGTTTCATCGGGATAAGCAATTCCAATATACACGAGTCCAACAGGTTTGATTTCCGTGCCTCCGCCAGGGCCAGCAATCCCTGTAATACTCAATCCCCAACTCGTTTTCAGTTGTTTTTGCACTCCTGCTGCCATTTGTTTGGCGACGGGATGACTTACCGCACCAAATTGGGTCAAATCGTCTGGATTAACCCCTAAAACCGAAATTTTAACTCGATTGTCATAGGAGATGATGCCTCCCATAAAGTAATCGGAACTGCCGGAAATTTCGGTAAAAATAGCACCGAGTCCGCCTCCGGTACAAGATTCGGCAACGCTTACCGTTTCATTGTTTTTTCGCAACAAGTAGCCGACAACTGAAGCTAGAGTGTCGTCATCCGACCCAAAATAGTCTAATCCTGCGATATCCCGTATTTTTTGGGCGACGGGTTCGATTAGTGCGATCGCGTCTGGTTGAGAATTCGCCTTAGCACAGACTCGCAACCTGACTTCTCCCATTCCAGCATAAGGCGCGACGGTAGGATTGGTTAAGTCGAACAGATCGTTAACTTTGTCCGCCAAAGCAGACTCGCCAATGCCTCTAAACTTCATCATGCGACTATAAATGATTTCCTTGCCCCATCCTTGACTTTTGAGGTAGGGAACTGCGGTTTCTTGCCACATCCGTTTCATTTCCGAGGGAACGCCTGGAAAAGTTAGAATAATTAATCCTTGACGCGGTTGCCAAATCATGCCTGGGGCAGTTCCGCCAGGATTGGGCAATACTTCTGCGCCTTGAGGAAGTAAAGCTTGTTTGAGATTGTTAGAAGTCATTTTGCGACCGATACTGGCGAATTTCTGGGTAATATCGGCAACGATTTCCGATCTTTCGACAAGAGGAGTATTAAAGAAACTTGCGATCGCATCTGTTGTCAAGTCGTCGGGGGTCGGCCCTAATCCTCCAGTAAAAATGAGTATTGAGGCGCGTTTGGTAGCGATATCGATAACCTGTTGCAAGCGTTCTAGATTATCGCCGACGGTGCTTTGATAGTAGTGAGGAATGCCTAAATTGGCTAATTGCTGCGCTAAATATTGAGCATTGCTATTGAGGATATCTCCTAAAAGTAGTTCTGTCCCGACACAAATAATTTCTGCACTCATGTGTTATGTAAAATTTTGACATTCTGAGTTATTTTAATCGCGATCGCCGCCTCATTTTCTGCCTCAGTTGCGATCGCGCGGTTTTCCCAATTTATCTGAAAACTATTTATTTAGGAATATTTTCTGTTATCGATTGCTTGTTTAATGCAATAAAATTGCGAAACATAATAGTAGGGGCGCATGGCGTGCGCCCTCATCCCTGTGGCGCGTACTCAAAAAATAGCATATACCAGAAATATAATATTTTTAAATTCCATAAATTTAAGTGAAATTCGATCCTGAAAAACATCACCGTCGTTCTATTCGTCTAAAAGAATACGATTATTCTCAAGTTGGCTCGTATTTTGTAACCATTTGCACCTATCAAAAGCAGTGTTGGTTTGGAGACATACGCCGAGGTGAAATGCAGCTTAATCAAATTGGTAAAATTGTTGCGAATGAATGGTTATATTCAGTCAAAATGAGACAAGAAATAGATTTGGATGAGTGGATTATTATGCCAAATCATTTGCACGGGATTGTGATCTTGACGGATAATCAAAAGGCAACAGATTTTGGTACAAGGGATGAGGGCGCACGCCATGCGCTTTTGGGGAAGGGCGCACGCCATGCGCCCCTACACCAAAAATCTTGCTCTTTGTCGTCTTTTATTGCTGGGTTCAAAGCTGCTGTGACTAAACGCATCAACGTTATTCATCAAGCACCTGGTTTTTCTATTTGGCAACGGAATTATTACGAATCGATTATTCGCGACGAAAAACATTTGAAAAATATTCAACAATATATTTTGAATAATCCCCAAAATTGGGACGACGATCCAGAAAAGATTCAAAAATTTACTCAAAATATAGAAATACTCATTGATTTGCCATTTTGATTTTTATTGGCGATCGCGTTTAGATGACGAATGGTATCGAATTTGCTGCTATCTCTTGGTTAATCGCACTCGCAACAAAAACGATAGCAATATATAATGTTTGCAATCATTTATGGAAAAGTGCAACAAAGCAAGTTGAAGATATATTAAACAAATGCCTTGCTTATATAGGATTAGCCTAGTATATTGATTAAATTTCTTCTAAATTTCAACAATTAGAGAAAAATAATGAAAGTTGCTGAAACTAAAAAATCGATAATCGCGATCGAAGAGTTGGATTGTATTAAAGAGTTGTCAGATTCGGAAGCACAAACAGTTGCAGGAGGAATGATTGCCCTAACAGCATTAACCCCTAGAGCATTACCCATAGCGCAAAAATTACTGAACAATGGAATGGGAGGTCAGGGAAGTGGAAGCGGAGGTCAAAATATCATAAACTCATTGACAAATGGAGTTCTGGGAGGAGGAGTCCTTGGAGGTCTATTTTAAACTCTTGAATAGAGCGCGATCGCATTTGTTCGCCTTCCAAAGTTGTTTTAATGCTAATGCGATCGCATTGCTACTATACAGAAATAATAAAGTGCGATCGCGTTCCCAACAAATAATAATTTAACGAGCTTGACACGAAAAGATAAGTTGAGACGCAATAATATTATCTTGCTGTCGTGAAAAACTTGGTTCTACTTTTGGTTGACTGCTACTTTCTTGAGATTCCAAAGACAACCATTCCTGAGTTGCTGGACTATTGAGTAAATCGTCAGGAGATGGCGGCAATCCTCCCCGTCCCACATTATAAAAAGAAATGCTGCCGCTTGCTGTGCCTCCCACTTGACAGCCTTGTGCGACTTCGACATTAATTCTCTGTTCGGTAAGCGCTTCTACTCCTCGCGTTGGTTCGACTCCAGAAGTGTTGATAATCACTTCTCCTGCTGCTCCTCTTTCCGAACTAGCTGTAATATCGCTTAGAGGCGTGAGTTGAGAACGAAAATCGATACCAAAGATGCTTTGTGTATTGATGAGAACTCCTCCTCCATCTCCTTCAAAAGCATTAGCCGTAATATCGCTATTTTCATCAGGAATCGCCACAATTGAGCCTGCATCGATAATTATATCGCCGCCCTTGCCGCCTGCTTGCGCCGTGCCTGCGGTAGTAGAAATTTGAGCGCCGTTGCGTAGCAGTAGTAAGTCTTGCACGTCTAGAATGACATCGCCTCCATCCGTGCTAGCAGTTTCAGCGAAGATTGTACTGTTATTAAGAGTTAAGGAATCAGCTTCGAGGAAAATTTGACCGCCGATTCCGCTTCCTTGACTGTTGACGGTAATGGCTGCGCCATCTTCGACTAGCAAATTTCCAGTAAAAATGTTTAATATCCCTGCATCTCCTGCTCCTCGCGCTTCCGAGGTAATTCTAGTAGGAGAAGAATCGCTGGCTCTAACCCCGCTGAGTTCTATAGATTCAGAAGCATTAATCGTTAAAATTCCTCCTTTTCCTTCGCCCTGAGTTCTAGTCGAGATTCTCGCGCCATCTTGAAGACTTAATTGTCTAGTGGTCAATATCAAATCTCCAGCTTTTCCTTTTCCTGCTGTTTGAGTAGTAAAGCCACTAGGAATATCATCAGCCGAAGTGCCAATCGCTTGTACGGATTCGGTAGCATTGATAGTTAATTTTCCGGCATTGCCTTCACCACCAGTACTTGTAAAAATTGCTCCTCCATCTTGAAGGAGTAATTGTTTAGTTGTCAGGGTCAAATCTCCAGCATTTCCTGTTCCTAATGTGCTAGTACTCAAGCCACTACTACGTCCATCAGCAGAAGAACCAAAGATCTCCACAGATTCGGTAGCATTAACGATCAAATCTCCAGCATTTCCTTTCCCACTAGCCAAAGTTGTGGCGTTTGCTCCATCCCGAATAAGTAGTTGACTGGTTGTTAAAGTTAACTTTCCAGCATTTCCTTGTCCAAATGCACTAGTACTCAAGCCACTAGGACTCTCAGCCGAAGAACCAATTAGCTGAATCAATTCGGTAGCATCAATGGTCAAATTTCCAGCATTTCCTTCCCCTTGAGCAAAAGTTGTGATGGTTGCTCCATCCCGAACCAGCAATTGCCTAGTTGCAATATTAATATCTCCAGCATTTCCTTTACCTGATGTAAAAGTACTCAGCCCAGTTGAAAAATTATCATCCAAAGCATCAATTAATTGAATAGATTCAGTAGCTTTGATAGTCAAGGTTCCAGCATCTCCTTCACCGCGAGTAGTAGTGAAGATATACGCTCCATCGCGAACCAACAATTGTCTAGTTGCAATATTGACATCCCCAGCATTTCCTTTACCTGATGTGCTGGCACTTAGGTAAGAAAAACCAGCATCTGAAGCACCAATTAATTGAATAGATTCGGTAGCGTTGATGGTCAATGTTCCAGCATCTCCTTCACCGCTAGCAGTAGTAAAGATGATTGCTCCATCGCGAACCAACAATTGTCTAGTTGTAATATTTACATCTCCGGCATTTCCTTTGCCTGATGTTCTAGTTGTCAAGCCACTAGGACTCTCAGCCGAAGCGCCAATAAGCTGAACCGAGCCAGTCGCATTAATAGTCAATTTTCCTGCATCTCCTTCACTTCCTTCTCCAACACCAGTTGAGATGAAAGCTCCATCACGAACGAGTAATTGACTAGTTGTAATGTTTAAATCCCCTGCATTTCCTTTGCCAAATGTGGAAGTAAACAAGTTACTAAGCTCGCCATCAGCCGAAGAACCAATTAGCTGAACTGATTCAGTAGCATTAATCGTTAAATTCCCGGCATTTCCTTCACTTTCGCTTCTTGCAGAAGTAGTGATTTCTGCTCCATCGCGAACAAGCAATTGTCGGGTTGCTATATTGATATCTCCAGCATCACCTTTGCCTGATGTACGAGTACTTAAGAAACTAGAACTATCAGCCGAAGCGCCAATTAGCCAAACTGATTCAGTAGCATTAATCGTTAAATTTCCTGCATTTCCTTCACTTTCGCTTCCCGCAAAAGTGGTGATTCTTGCTCCATCGCGAAGGAGCAATTGTCGAGTTGTAATATTTGTATCTCCAGCATCACCAGTACTTGATGTTCCCGTCGATAAGAAAGCTTCGTTAGAGAGCGAAACAACATCGGCTGTAATCTTCAGATTTCCACCGTTTCCCCTCGCTGACGAGTTTACAAAAGCAGTGGCGCTAGTATTAGCTCCCTCCAAGGATACAGTTCCTTTCTCCGCTTCGATGGTAATGTTTCCCGCGTTCCCCCTCCCAGCAGTATTCGCTTCTAAATACGCACCTCCATTGAGAAAAACTGACTCATTTGCTGCAATCTGAATATTTCCAGCATTTCCTTGACCTAACGTAGAGGTTAATAAGATAGCACCATTAGATAAGGATAGCGAACCAGTTTCAATCTCAATCCCTCCTGCTTCGCCATTGCCTGATGCTTGTACCGAACTGAATATCCCACTTAAGAAATCTTCTGCACCTTCAAGAGAAATTGCATCTTTGGCTTTGATGTTTACTCGTCCTGCATTTCCTCGTCCAAAGGTACTTGAACTAATTTGAAAAGCACCACTTCCTTCAAGCATGTTGGTGTTGATATTGATGTTTCCTGTATTTCCTAAGCCGCCTGAATTAACTAGATTGCCAATCAGATTATAAAACCGTGAATCTCCTCCCTGAAGCTTGACAGTTTCTGCAACATTAATATTAATATTTCCTGCTTGAGCATTTGGCGAACCTAAACCCGATGCTATTCCTGCTAAGATATCGCTGCGATTTATCTCTAAATTCCGAGCATTAACTGTAATATTTCCTCCGCCTCCACCGCGCACATCAACAACCGCTTCATTGCTCAATAAAACATCTCCCGCACTGTCGAGAATAATGTCTCCCGACGTTCCGGTTGAACCTGCATTAATTGTGCCTCCTGTCAAGAGAATATCTCGATTTTCAAAATTTAACTGTCCGCTTCCTGGAGTTTGTCTTATGTATTCTCCCGTCCCTTCTAATCGCACGACTGAGTTAACGCCTGCTGGTACGGTTGCTAGAGCGATGTCTTGACCTGGTGCGGATATGCGTCCGCTACTCAGAATACTCGCACCAATCAAAGCTAGATTTTGTCGGGTTTCGAGATTAGCGCCATTGAGAATGACTCCTGTATTGTCACTCTCAAATACCAACCCAATCGGGACGGGTACGTCTATCGTCAACAACGGCGGCGCGTTGGGATTAGTTGCACTAAAATTCTCTCCGTTGGGAAAGGCAATGCTATTAGCAGTACTACCAATAAATGACCCTCTCACATCTAACCTAGCGTTAGGGCCGAAGATAATTCCATTGGGGTTGATAAAAAAGAGATTGGCATTTCCTTCTACTCCTAGCGTTCCAAAAATCTGTGAGGGGTTGTTTCCGGTGACGCGAGAGAATATAGTTTGAATCGCTGCGGGGTTAGCGAAGTAAGCAGCGCGTCCTTCAGATATGCTAAATTCGCGAAAGCTATGAAACAGGTTAGAACCTCTCGTGGTTCCTCCGGTAATACGATCGCGCTTTGCATTGACTCGCTCGACTTGAGAACCTACAGTATTATCTGGAACGATCTGCGCTTCGATCGCATCGTTTGACCCAAACGCAAGACAGCCAAGCGTTAAAGTAACTAAACGACAGGAGAGAAAAGGGGAGGTTTGAGAGATGCGATCGCGCATAAACAACCAGACAGGGTTAATTCGATAATAATATCTATAATTTGGGAAGGCGCGATCGCTTTTATGCGCTTTTAATGTATGCGATCGCGTAGAATTGATACAATTTTTATTCTCGTTGTTGCGACCATTTTTCCCATAAAGGACGTATATCTTCTGGCTGTCCTTCATAGTTGAGCAGTTGCTCTGAAATCGATACCCAAGGTTGAGCGCTGCGCGTCCAGAGGTTACCTACAGGACGCAACCAACTCGTATCGTCAAGGGTTCCGGCTTTAATATTGACAGTTTCTCGATTGTAGCTGCGATCGTGCAAGATTCTTGTCCCACAGTCGCCGCAAAACCAACAAATCACTTCTCGCCCGCTATCGGCTTTACGAGTCCAAGCTTTCATTTTTCCTTGGGCGATCGCAACGGCATTTCGCGGTACGGTAAGCGACATTCCAAAAGCGCTAGAGGATTGTTTTTGACATTCTTTGCAGTGGCATAAATAAAGCGCCTTCGGTTCGACACGAATTTCATAGCGAACTTTACCACATTGACATCCACCCGCATAGGAAACGCTCACAATTCATCTCCTTTAATCTTCTTTAACTCGCCGACTGTTGCGCCAAACTTGCCAACCTACATAAGATAGCAGCATCGTCGCCCCGATCGCATATCCCCAACCGCTCGGAATATTAGAAAATCCTAAAGCTAAACTTCCTACCCACAAAGTTAAAGCATAAATAAACACCACGCTCAAACGTTGCGAAAGTCCTGCTTTTAGCAAACGATGGTGGAGATGGCTTTTATCGGCTTTAAAAGGCGATTTTCCTTTGCTGAGGCGCGAGAAAATTACGGTGGACATATCCAAAATCGGCACGGCTAAAATCAAATACGGTAATAAAACCGCTGTAACTGCCGTTGTTTTAACCAAACCAATTACGCCGACTGCTGCTAGGGTAAAGCCCATAAAATAAGCCCCGCCATCTCCCATAAAAATTTGTGCGGGGTTGAAATTGTAGCGTAGAAATCCTAACGCCCCGCCCGCTAAAGCAGCAGCAATCAAGGCGGCAGCGGGTTGATTCATAAACAGCGTCACGATGAGCATCACTACGGCAGCAATGCCGGAAACTCCCGCTGCTAATCCATCTACGCCATCGATCCAGTTAATCGCATTTGCCATACCCACCAACCAAATAACGGTGATTGGTAAACTCAACCAACTTGTATAAATTAAACCATCTAAAGGAATCGAGAGAAAATCAATGCGAACTCCCATGCCCCAAGCAGCGGCAGCACAGATTGTCTGCGCGATCAGTCGCGTTCCAGGGGTAAGATTGTACAAGTCATCTGCCAGACCGATGAGAAAGAAAGCAAGACCGCCCAAAACTACGCCTAGAATTTCCCACTCTTTGTTATGGTAAAGCCCTTTAAAGCCCCCTAACCACCAGATTAGGGCGATCGCGGTTAAAGTACCAACGAAGATAGAAACGCCCCCTAGCCGCACCATAGGACGTTCGTGAATTTTTCTTTCGCCGGGTCGGTCGGTGTATCCATTTTTAAGACCAATGGTTCTTATGACTGGCGTACTCCATAAGACGACAGTCATTGAGAAGAGAAAGGCAACTAAATGATAAAGCTCTTCAGTCATGTGTGTGGGAAGAGGAGAAATTAAACTTGGGTCGAACAAAAAATTATGAATTATAAGTTATGAATTATGAATTGAGGTACGAGTCCCTAGCTTTATCGATTTCATAATTCATCATTCTGAATTCATAATTCAAATGACCCAAGTTGGCGCAATTAATTATCAGTTATGAGTCATTTGTCATTAGTTTAGTTTCTTCTGGCAAAAAAAGAGTGCGAGTTATCAAATTTAAGCCATTGCTGGGACGGGAATATTGAGATGGGGATAGAGTGGGAAGCGATCGCATAAGTTCGCTACTCGACGCAGACAGTCTTGTTTGACGGTTTCATCGTCGGGATCGAGCAGGCGATCGGCAATAATATTAGCAATCTCGGTAAATTCTGCTTCTCCCATACCTCTAGTCGTCATCGCTGGGGAACCCAGGCGCAAACCGCTGGTTACAAAAGGAGATTCGGGATCGAAGGGAACGGTATTTTTATTTGCTGTAATATGAACGTCGCTAACTAATGCGTCGGCGCGTTTGCCTGTCATGCCAATCGATCGCAAATCAACTAGCATTAAATGATTGTCTGTGCCGCCCGAAACGATTTTGAAGCCGCGATCGATTAATCCTTTTGCCATTGCTTGCGCGTTAGCAATAACTTGTCCCGAATAGGTTTTAAATTCTGGTTTGAGTGCTTCTCCAAAAGCAACGGCTTTGGCTGCGATGACGTGTTCTAACGGGCCGCCTTGGGTTCCAGGAAAAACGGCTTTATCGAATTTCTTGCCCAACTCTGGATCGTTGGTCATAATTAATCCGCCTCTGGGGCCGCGCAGCGTCTTGTGAGTGGTTGTAGTGACGACGTGGCAATGCGCTAGGGGGTTGGGATGGTGTCCGGTGGCGACTAATCCGGCAATATGGGCGATATCGGCGAGTAAATAAGCGCCTACTTCATCGGCGATCGCGCGGAATTTGTCGAATTCAATGATGCGAGGATAGGCAGAATACCCGCAAATCAACAGTTTGGGGCGTTCTTTGAGTGCTAATTCTCTTATTTGGTCGTAATCGAGGCGTTCGGTTTCTTGACTTACTCCGTAATGCTTGACTTTAAACCATTTACCTGAGACGTTTACGGGGGAACCGTGGGTAAGGTGTCCGCCGTGGGACAAGTCCATCCCCATAATCGTATCTCCTGGCTCTAGGAGCGCCAAGAAGACGGCGAAATTAGCTTGCGCGCCAGAATGGGGTTGAACGTTTGCATGAGCCGCCCCAAAGAGTTGTTTAATGCGATCGATGGCGAGTTGTTCGACGCGATCTATATATTCGCAACCGCCATAATAACGTTTTCCTGGTAAGCCTTCAGCGTATTTATTGGTTAAAACCGAGCCTTGTGCGGCGAGTACGGCAGCAGATGTAAAGTTTTCGCTGGCGATTAATTCTAGGTGGTCGCGTTGGCGTTGGAGTTCGTGCTGGATGATTTCGGCAACGGCAGGGTCACTTTGGGCGAGATAATCTAAATTGGTCTGAGTCACTTTGAGCGCATCCTTATAATAAGAGCAAAACATATGGTTACGATTTGTAACCCTACATAATTCTAGCCCTTTTTCTGTATTGCTCTTAGCGATTGTATAGATTTACGTGCCAAAATATTTTATTCTTGTTCGCGATCGCGATTTTTAGCTTGAGGAATAGAGTTGTTGCTTGTCTCGGGCGATTTTTGTTCGTTTTCTTCCTGCGCCTCTTGAGCCTCTGCAACCTCTCTAACTGACTCTCCTTTAAGATTTTCAGCCTCAACGCTAAACTCTTCAGAAGTACTGGCGTAGTTAAATTTATCGTCAACCATAGCTTTTAAATATTTTTTTATTTTTTACCCCTTCAATCCCCAAAAAGGGGACTAAAGGGGATCTGCACGCTATCGACCTCGCTTTATATATTGCCTTGCTTGCGGGTGTTGTTACGTCTATCTAGCGATTGACCTTTGTATCTTCCATAAGGCTATAGTTATTTTGTGGCGACTCGCGTTTGAGAAGCGCGATCGCCTTTGGCGCTGCCCGGAGGGCAATCGCAATTTATACCAATTTTCATATTAAGGAGCAATATGCGATAGGTACGTTAGAAATAAAGATGAGTTTTCTTCTTTGTGAGGAGTACTTAAAATGGATGTAGAGTGGCTAGAAAAATGTCAGAAAAGTTCTTATAGAGCATTAGCATGGCTAACACAAAAGATTCAGTCCGATGGTTCATACGGTCAAGAAATTGGCGATCTGGCTTATTATTACAAATCTCCTTACCTATTTTATCTATCTGGTCTGAGTGAGGAAGCTAGTCTTATTTTAAGGACAATTAAAACCAGATTTTTGCAGCAAGATGGCGATTTTAAGACATCATCTAATTTGAAAAGCGCAAATGATGCTTTTGAGGAATATTGGGCATATACAAATGCTTGGATTGCGATCGCGGCTCAAAAGATGGGACACTTTGATGTGGCTGCGAAGGCGTATCAGTACCTCAAATCTTTCTTTCATGAAGGGAACGGCGGATTTACTACCAATAAACCTTACGGTCAATCGAATAATGTCGTAGATGTCCTGACAACCGCTCATCTTGGATTAGCTGCGTTGTATTTTGGCGAACTCGATCGAGCTAAAAGCGCGGGAAATTTATTAAAAAACTTTATCTCGATGCAGCCAGAGCTAAAAACAGGTTTTTATCTTCGTCTAGATGATAATGGGGAACTTATAACTAATTACGATCGCGAGAAAGAAATCTTTTATCAAGTTAGTGCTGTTAAACCATTACAAGCATATTTTACGATCGGATACCCTATTGCCTTTTTAGGCAAGCTTTATCAGGCAAGTAATGAAGATAGCTATTTAGAAGGTGCTATAAAATATCTTGATTTTGCACTTGGTTGTCACGAAAATATTCGGGAATTTCATTTTAGTCATAAGGTAGCTTGGGGTTCAGCAGTTGTGGCTAATCTGACTGGAGAAACACTATATATCGATTTGGCTAAAAGTATTGTAGATTATCTTTTCAACATTCAAGATCCAAGCGGTGCTTGGTTAATAGATGAACCTCTTCACGTTTCCTTCGATCAAACAGCAGAAATTGCTATATGGTTGAGAGAAATATCTACAGAATTAATAGGGATATAAAAAGGATATAAAGGTTGACTCTAGTTTGACTCTGTAATTTGTGAATTATGTTGATTTTATGGATGTTTTTGAGCAAATAAATTCTAAATTTATTTATAATCCCTTTTACAATCAAAATCAGTTAATTTGTGGTAGCGGACAAACAGCAATTATTACGGGATGGACGGTCAGACAAGCGGTTGTCAAGCCTTTTAATAATAAAGAATTTGCTGTTATTGGCAATCTTTACTCGCCAACGCGAGGTATCAGTCCATTAATTCGCAATTTATTAGCTAATCCTCATGTGAGATTTTTAGTAGTTTTAAAGGCTACGAAAGAAGATAAAAATTCAGGAAGCTGTGAATGTTTATTAGACTTTTTTAGACAAGGATTTACTCAAGGAAAAAGCGATCTTGGACGAGACTGTTGGGTCATTAATTCACCGATTCGAGGCTATATAGATATCGAGATCGATCGCGAAAGTTTAGAAAAATTACGAAGCGCAATAGAATGCCAAGAAGCGACTTCTATTGAAGAAGCAATTAATTTAGTTAAATCTTATTCTCAAAAAGAACCGATAGAACCTTGGGGAGAACCTTTATTTTTTCCCGAAGAAAAAAAACATCCAACCGTATTACCTGGCTATAGATACGGACATCGAATCGAAGGAAAAACAATCGCCCAAACTTGGGTCAAAATCCTCCATCGCATCAAAACAACGGGAACGATTAGACCTTCTCAATACGGACAGTGGCAAGAATTAATCGATCTCGTAGCGATTGTTACCGACGAACCGCGCGATCTTTATTTTCCAGATCCTAACTATCTTCCAATAGAACGAGAATTTATTGAAGATTATCGATCGCAAATGTTAGATGATGCAATGCCTCGCGAGGGTGTTAAATATACTTACGGTCAGCGTTTGCGTTCCTGGTTTGGATGCGATCAAATCGAGCAAGCAATTCAAAAATTAATAGCGACTAAAGACTCATCAAGAGTTGTTATGTCTTTATGGGATGTCCAAAAAGATAATAATAACGATAGTCCGCCATGTCTCAATCATATTTGGTTGCGGATCGTTGATAATGAGTTGTCTTTAACGGCTACTTTTCGCAGCAATGATATGTTTTCAGCTTGGCCTGCAAATGCGATGGGACTGATAGCGCTGCAAGAATATATCATAAATGAAGTCGAAAGTCGTTGGCGTAGCCCGTCCCTTGGACGTAAGTCGAAAGTCGAAAGTAAGCAACCGCAGGTTGCAGATAAGGCAGCGACTTCAATTGCCGCAGGCAACTCAGAACCTCTCAAATCTGAACTAGATTCACCTATTATTTTGCAATCGGCTGGAGATATCGAACAACCAACGGTTGAAGACAATGAAGTTATCGCCTGCGGCGATTTAAATACTTCCGACTTTCGACTTTCGACTTTCGACTTTAAGAGGCCTTCTTCTGATTGCATAAACCTCAAAAGAGGTCCCCTAGTAACTATTAGTCAAAGCGCTCATATTTACGATGACTGTTGGGAATATGCACAAAAAATTATCCAAACCGAGTATTCAAAAATTTTGCGATCGCGAGATTTTAGCGACAAAAGCGGTAGTTTTGTTATTAGCGTCTCTGAAGGCGAAATCGCAGTGGAACACGTCACACCAGGGACTGGAGAAGTGGTTAACTGCTACTCTGGGAAATCTGCCAAGCAACTTTATCAACAAATTGCTGCTAGCTGTCCGGCGCTGCAAGTCGAACACGCTATGTATCTAGGAACAGAATTACAAAAAGCTGAGATAGCATTATCCTCATCTCAAACCCTAGTGTATATCCAAGATAGACCGCTCAAAAAAAGTAATTTTGAATAAATTAACAATCTTTTGGGCAAAGTCAATCTTAAAATTTAAGCAACCTAGAGAGAAAATTTAGAACCAACAATGTTCGGACAGTTAATTCTCAATAGTCTGATTACTTTATCTAGCGGTTTATTTTTAGTTACCTTACAAAATGCTGCTGTTGCTGTCACTTCTGACACGCTAGATAATGGTACGGTATCCACCGCAGCTACAGTAACTTTTCAACAAAATAGTAATTTTTTGAGCAATCTTCGCATACAGATTAGCAGAAACCAACAAGCAGTAACTTCTGCGGCTATCCCCGTACAACAATTGCCTAACTATAATCGAAGAGTGGGTTTTAGAGCAAATACAACCGATGTTATCGTCCTAGATTTGGATAGCGACGGAGAACCCGAAGTTATTACCGATGTCGCCGAAGCTAAAAATAACTGTTGCTCATCTTCGTTTATTTATACTTATAATCCTCAGCTAAAACAATATTCCGTTAAAACGCAGTTTTGGGGAAATTATAATAGTGGCTATTGGTTAGTACCAATTTCAGGGGAAGAACGCGATAAGCCTCCGGCTTCCGGCAAAGCCGATCGCAAATTGGCTGATGTAGATAACGATGGTTTTTATGAGTTTGCAGCTTATGACGATCGCTTTCGCACTCGATTTAGCAGTATTGGGGGTTTAGGCGGTTCCTATGCTCCCATCCGAATCTGGCGCTATCAACAAGGAAAGATGAATAATGTCACCAAAGAATTTCCTTACTTCCTAACACTTAATGCAATGGAATCTTTGGATGCTTACGAGCGAATTCGTTCTCAATCGGGTGCAGAAGCGGCTAAAAGTGCAATGGCTGCTTATGTAGGTGCAATGTGTCTCCTCGGACAAAAAGACGAGGCGATACAACAGCTACAACAAGGCTATGGCGATACGACTAGCGGACAAAGATTTATTACCCAATTAACTAGTTTTCTTAAACAAGCAGGTTACGGTTTATAGACCTGTGGAGACGCGATATATCGCGTCTCTACTTTGGTAATTCCTGCCATCCATTTTGTCGTGGGTAATATTGATAAGGTTGGTAGGGTTGAGAAGGTCGAGAAAAAGGAGCAGATAAAGTAGGAAAATCAATTGGATTGCCATTGCGTTGCAAGCGACGACGAAGGGCTTCTAATTGCGGTTCGCGATCGCTCAATTCATCGACAAGTTGATAGGGAAACATCCCTTCTTCAAGTGCAAAAACGGCTGTCGTCCCAGCAGCGGCTCCCACCGACCATTCAAATGAATGCACTCGATAGGCAGCAGCAGCAATGTTACTCGCCGCAATACTTTTTCCTGCCACGATTAAATTATCGATCTTTTGAGGAATCATTGCTCTCAAGGGAATTTGGGCGGGATAAGAAAGACCGTGTGCTTGACGGATTCCCTCTCGTTCCCTATTACCAGGGGCTTCTGGAGGCGAAAACGCCATGCAGGGATGAAAATCGATCGCATAGTGAGCGATTCCCACCGAATCTGGATATACGGTTGCTCGCGTTCGCTTGCTATGTTGATAAGACGATTGTGCGTAATGGGTTTCTGATTCTAAGCGCGTCAGCGTTTTCCCCAACTCTCGATACATATCAGCCGACAGATTGAGGCGATAATGAGCATTCCAGTAGTCTTGGGCAGAGATATCGATTTCATTAATTGCAAACCCCTCTTCATAATCGGCTTCCGGTCGTCCGACGATTCGCCTTGCCTCTCGAATGTAAGGATATTTTGACAATCCATGCAGCGTTCCCATCGGAGAATTTAACCCAGAGAGAAAACGATGATTGGCATGGGGGCGCTTAACGCCAGATCCCAATTGAGAATCTGTGTTTCCTGCAACTAACCAATAATAAAACCCTAGCGATAGTTCTTCTGCTTTGCGCAAAGCATCCGTGCGCAGTCCTCCCATCCAACTGCCAGATTCTAATTGTCCGGTTGCTTCGAGTTGGTCGCGAGTGTAGATTAAATTATCTTTTGAAGTTCCCGGACGGTAATCGTTGCCCCAAATCCAGTTTTGCATGGAAATATCGCCTGGATTGGGTTGATTAATAGTTAAACCGTCGATTTTTATCGCTTTTCCCTTGCGAGGACTCCAGATACGTCGGTAAGTAAATACATATTCAAATCGTGCCTTATCGCGATCGCGATCGTAACCGTAATAAGGTTCGTACTGAGGGTAGAAAGACGGCATTTGCTGGGGTTGTGCCGTGGCAGTTTGCTCCATTGCAAAGGGATAAGTAAAGCCTTGGGTGCAATAAGCATCGCCACTTTCTGTCGGCGAAGAGGGATTGAGATGCGATCGCGAATCGAGTCCGAGACGGTAGGGAACGTCTGCTAGGGCAACGATTTCTCCAGTTTCCGTAGCTTCGATAACATACCAGTCCGCACCATCGGAATCTGCTTCGGATAATGGCTCAAAACGAATAATTTTTTTGCTGAAGCGACTCGTATTTTCGTAGCTATAAGTATCTTCAATGGTTTTAGAAAGGGGTTCGCTGTTGAGGGGAGCATTTGTAGCGCTTTTGTGTTGTATGGCGATCGCGCTTTCAATAATATTGTCGTCAATTTCTAGGTCTTTGATAACCGTAGAAGGAAACCATTTTAACGTTCCATTACCGCTTCTTGCGGCTCTCTCTAGCTGCATAACCAGCAATTTATGTCCGTCTGCGGGGATAAAACAAGTATCGCTTACCCAACAATCGCCGGGATTGGGGTTTCTGTAGTAGCGTTGAATGTTGGTACGCAGTTCTTTGTATCCGTAGGGATAATGAGAGAGCGATCGCTGTTTGTTGGCTTCATCGAGGGCAGAAGTCCCTTGCGAAGAGATTTGTCCGCCCAACCAATCGGTAATTTCCGTCATACAAACGGTACGTCCTGCCAATAAAGCTTCATACGCAGTCGCTACTCCTGCCAATCCGCCTCCGACGATGAGAATCTCGCAGCCTACCGTTTCGTCTGGATCTCTAGGCGGTTCTGCCAGAACCGGAATATTACTTATTTGTAGAGAAATTAAACTTATTAAGGCTGAAATCGAGATAAACGAGCGTTTAAGCATTCTTAATTCACTTTAAGATCGAGAATCAATAGGAAACGATAAGAGTTGAAATAAATTAACTTGCTTCTAAAATATTCCACATTTTTCGCACTCTTAACAACTCTTGTTCCTAGAAATTCCCGATTGTGCTAGCTAGTTACGAGCGACAGAAAATTTTTAGATTATCGAAAAAAATCCTTGATAATGGTACGATGGCTACGGTATTGAGACAGACAAGGTTTGACCCCTTTGTGAGCGTTGGAGTGCATGAAGTTTTTTTCTTGGTTGCCTTTTTTCAAAAAGCGAAATTTACCCTGGTGGGTAGTAATTCAAACAGCAAAACCTCGTTGTACCTATTATTTTGGGCCTTTTGAGAGTGCCGAGGAAGCTAAGCAACATCAAGCTGGATATGTTGAGGACTTAGTAGGAGAAGGTGCCCAAGAAATCTCCGTCGAGATTCAGCAGTGTCAACCGCAAGTTTTGACAATCGAGGAAGAAGACGAGTAAAAGGGACTAGGAGCGTCCGAAGGGAAGACCAGAAGGACAAGTTAGACAAGGTAGACAAGGTAGAAAGTGTATATAACTCTTATCGCCTAATGCCTACTCCCGTACAGACGCGAAATTTCGCGTCTGTACACCTCCCTATTCCCCATTAAGCGATTGATAAAAAAATAGTAACTAATAGCGAATAACTGATAACTGGAAATGTTAGGATTGCCTCAGAAAGAGAAAAGTGAAAAAAAAGGAAAAAACGCTACATGCAGGAGTATGATAAGTCGATATCCTTTGATGGGCGGGATATACGACTAAAGATAGGTTTATTAGCCCCACAAGCAGGTGGAGCCGTTTTAATTCAGTCAGGAGAAACAGCAGTTTTGGTAACGGCAACGAGAGCCGCAGGTAGAGAAGGAATCGATTTTCTGCCCTTAACTGTAGATTACGAAGAAAGACTCTATGCCGCCGGACGAATTCCTGGCGGCTTTTTGCGACGCGAAGGCCGTCCGCCAGAAAGAGCTATTTTAACGGGCCGTCTGATCGATCGCCCCATACGACCCTTATTTCCTAGTTGGCTGCGCGACGACCTGCAAATTGTAGCGACGACGTTATCGATGGATGAAGAAGTGCCGCCAGATGTTTTGGCAGTTACTGGGGCTTCTGTTGCGACAATTTTAGCGAAAATTCCCTTTTACGGCCCAATGGCAGCCGTGCGGGTAGGATTGATTGGAGATGATTTTATTATTAATCCTACTTATAAGGAGATTGAAGCAGGCGATCTCGATTTGGTCGTGGCTGGCACTCCCGATGGCGTAGTAATGGTAGAAGCAGGGGCAAATCAATTACCAGAACAAGACGTAATCGAAGCAATCGATTTCGGATACGAAGCCGTTCGAGATTTAATCAAAGCGCAACAGGAATTGATGCAGGAGTTGGGGATTGAATTAGCCACCGCAGAACCCCCTGTCGTTAATGAAGCACTTAAAACCTTTATTAGCGATCGCGCTTCCGATTCTATTAAAAAAATTCTCTCCCAATACGACTTAGATAAAAACGCTCGCGACGAAGCTTTAGACGAGATCCAAGAAACAGCAATTAATAGCGCGATCGCAGAACTTCCCGACGACGATCCCATCAAGGTTGCCGCAACTGAAACCTCTAAAATCGTTCCCAATTTATTCAAAGATCTAACCAAAAAATTAATGCGCGCCCAAATCCTCGATGAAGGGATGCGGGTTGACGGTCGAAAACTCGACGAAGTAAGACCGATTTCTTGTCGCGTCGATGTTCTACCCAAACGGGTTCACGGCAGCGGTCTGTTTAGACGCGGACTGACACAGGTACTCTCGATCGCCACTTTGGGAACCCCAGGCGATGCCCAAGATCTCGGCGACGACTTGCACCCTGAAGATCTAAAACGCTATTTACATCACTACAATTTCCCGCCTTATTCTGTCGGAGAAACTCGCCCCATGCGATCGCCAGGACGACGGGAAATCGGTCACGGAGCCTTAGCAGAACGCGCGATCTTACCGATTCTACCAAGCCAAGAGGAATTTCCTTACGTCTTGCGAGTTGTTTCAGAAGTTCTCTCCTCGAATGGATCGACTTCGATGGGTTCGGTCTGCGGTTCTACCCTAGCTTTGATGGATGCGGGCGTTCCCCTGCAAAAGCCTGTCAGTGGCGCAGCAATGGGCTTGATTAAAGAAGGCGATGAAGTTCGCATTCTTACCGATATTCAAGGGATTGAAGACTTTCTCGGCGATATGGACTTCAAAGTCGCAGGGACGGATACAGGCATTACCGCCCTGCAAATGGATATGAAAATTACAGGGTTAAAGATGGAAACGATTGCTAAGGCGATCGAACAAGCTAGACCCGCACGCCTGCATATCCTCGAAAAAATGCTCTCAACCATTGACACGCCACGCACAGAACTATCTCCTTACGCACCGCGCTTGCTAACCATTAAGATCGATCCCGATTTGATTGGATTGGTGATCGGGCCTGGCGGTAAAACCATTAAAGGCATTACCGAACAAACCGGAGCGAAAGTCGATATCGAAGATGATGGTACGGTAACGATTTCTGCGGTTGAAGGCGAAAAAGCTGAAAAAGCTAAAAAACTCATCTATAACATGACTCGCAAACTCAACGAAGGCGATGTTTATGTGGGTCGCGTCACGCGCATCATTCAAATTGGGGCTTTTGTAGAAGTCCTACCTGGTAAAGAAGGGATGATTCACATCTCTCAACTAGCTGAAGGTCGCGTTGGCAGAGTAGAAGATGAAGTTGCAGTTGGCGATGAGGTCGTCGTCAAGGTTCGGGAGATCGATAATAAAGGTCGTCTGAATTTGACGCGCTTGGGCATTCATCCCGACGAAGCAGCAGCAGCGCGCAAAGCGGCGGGGAACGCATAAGCTCATAGCATAAAGTAGGTTGGGTTTCGTTACCTCAAACGCCACGTGCAGAAGACGGAGGGAACCTCGACGGACGGATGGCGCTCAATGGGCGGAAATAATTCCGCCCCCGCGCCTCCTCAAATGATTGG